>NZ_JBISBV010000019.1:0-16352 GCF_046592965.1 Marivita sp. S2033 | reverse complement strand
CCAATGGTACTGCGTCTCAAGACGTGGGAGAGTAGGTCACCGCCAAACCTAGTAAGATGCAGATTTGATCTGGACACACCCAGCTTTCCACGGTGTGACAACGCGCATTGCTCCGCAATACGCGGCCTGCCACCCGCCGCACCTGCGGTGCGTCGTAAAACACCCGGCTCCATTGCGAACCCGGCCGTTAAATGCCACCGCGCCAATGGTACTGCGTCTCAAGACGTGGGAAAGTAGGTCACCGCCAAACCGAGCAAACATCTTGAATAACGTGTCTCTCTAATACGATGATCATCACAATCACAGCCGGAGCGTTTGCCTCCGGCTTTATTGTGTTGATTCTCCCCCCTTTTTCGACCCGCGTCGCCTACGCAATGTCAGCCAATGCGCCGAGTTGCAGCGAAGAGCGGTTGACAATTGCCGCCTCGACCTCTGCAATCGCGCTCAAATGGTGCGCTTTGCGACTGGAGCGCGCGCTCTAAAACCGAACATATGACGAGGTACTTGCATGGCAGACGGAACATTCGCGGCATTGATGTTCATTCTTGGGATGACCGACATGGGGATGAACCATTGTGGAACCCCATCCGGATGTCTCGGTCCGTCGCAGACCGTGCCGCGGTTCTCCATCTCGGCCGGTGAAGTCATTGAACGGCGGGCCGATGCGGCTGGCGAGGTCTATCTGCGCTATGACACCGGCCGCACCATCGGGCCGTTCGGCACCGCTGCGGGCCTTTCGGTGGGCGAGAATTCCGAAACCTGGGTGGGTTATGGCGCGACCTACACGATTCCGATCGCCCGGACAGGCGTTTACGCCGAACTCCATGCCATGCCGGGGCTCTATTTCGACAATGGCGGATTTGATCTTGGCGGTGAGATTGCCTTCCGTTCCGGGCTCGAACTCGGCTATGAGACGTCACGGGGTTGGCGGATGGCGCTGACATACGATCATCGGTCGAACGCCGCGCTCTACGACGAAAACCCGGGCGTCGAAACTGTTCAGCTCAAGCTGTCGATCCCGATCAACTAGGCCGCAGCGTCACGCGGTCTCATTTCGACAGGGGGATCGAGATGTCGTTCCGAGATACCGCCAACAGGATTTGCAGCGCTTTGCCCGGCGGGGAATGGTCCGAACCCTTCGGGCCGGGACATGCTGTGTGGAAGGTGGGCGGCAAGATATTCCTTGCCGGAGGCAGTCAGGACGATGGCGTCAGCGTGAAATGTCCAGACCTGGAGACGGCGCGGATGCTGCGCGAGGCGGGTGTTGGAACCAAGGCACCGTATTTTCACGCAAGCTGGATTCGGTTGCCGCCGGAGACGGAGCCAGACGAGTTACGGCACCGCATTCACGTCTCCTATGACACCATTCGCGCAAGTCTGACGAAGAAGGCACAAGCCGCGCTTGCCCCGCGCCAGAGTGGAGAAGATCTGTGAAGGCTGCAATTTATTGGATTGCGGTGGCGTGCGGCGCTGCGCAGTACAGGCTGTGGGCAATGTCGCGCGATGGCACCGTGCTGTTCCAGCAGGATTACGACACGCCGCCGGAGGCGATGACGCTCGAGGCATTCGAGACGCTACTGCTTGACGTGTTGGGCGCGACAGTGACATCGCCCGTTCCGGTGATCGCGTGCGGCCTTTCTGCGTCTCGTCACGAATGGGCAGAGGCCGCGTACGTTGCTGTGCCCTGCGCGCCGCCGATTTCGGAAATGGCCACGCGTGTGCACACCAACGCGCCGCAGCTGGCTCTCTATAGCGTATCCGGTGTGAAACAAGCCAATCCCGCGGACGTGATGCATGGCGAGGAAACGGCAATAGGCGGCTTCCTGTCGCTCAACTCAAAATTTGACGGCGTGATCTGCATTGCCGGACGGCATAGCAGATGGGTGCATATCAGCGCCGGTGAAATTGTGAGTTTTCGCAGCTTCATGACCCAAGAGCTGCTGTCGCTGCTGTCCGAACAGTCGGAATTGCGCCACTCGATTGCCAAGAGCGGGTTTGACGAGGCGGTGTTTTTGGACACGGTTGCAGCGGCGTTATCTCAGCCCAAGGATTTTGCGGCGCGACTATTATCGTTGCAGGCCGAAGCCTTGCTGGACGATCTTGATCCGATACATGCACGGTCACGGTTGTCGGGCTTGCTCATCGGAGTCGAACTGGCGGCGGCCAAGCCGTATTGGCTGGGGCAACATGTGGCGCTGATCGGTGATGACGCGCTGTGTCAGCTGCACGCCGTCGCGCTTGGTGCCCAGGGCTTGCCGGTGGAACGAACGGATGGCGCGCGTATGACGCTCGAAGGTCTGAAAGCGGCTTATGCCCAACTTGAGAGCGTGTCATGATACGTCGAACGCACAGCCTCAACTCGCTCGGCGGGTAGGCAGACCGGAACGGAGAGATCGCATGAACGCACAGGTTTTCAGTGACACGGTTTGCACCTTGGGCGAGGGTCCGTTGTGGCACCCTGAGGAACAGGCGCTCTATTGGTTCGATATCATGGCGATGCGGCTTTACCGACGCGACCAGACGGGCGAGGTACATTGGCAATTTGACGAACATGTCTCGGCCGGTGGGTGGATCGACAAGGGGGTTCTGCTGATCGCCAGCGAAACCGCGTTGTTCGAGTTCGACACGCAAAGCGGTGAGAGCACCTTCCTCAAGGCGCTGGAGGCCGACAATCCGGTCACCCGCTCCAATGACGGACGCGCTGACCCGTGGGGCGGGTTCTGGATCGGGACGATGGGCAAGGAGAAAGAGGCCAAGGCCGGCGCGATTTACCGCTATGTGGACGGGCGTCTGCACAAGCTGTTCGACAAGATCACCACGCCCAACGCGATCTGTTTTGCGCCTGACCGCTCCTGCGCTCATTTCACCGACACACGCACCCGCAAGATCATGCGCGTCTCATTGGACGGCGACGGATTTCCTGACGCTAAGCCCGAGTTGTTCGTCGATCTATGGGAGCAGGGCGTCAGCCCGGATGGCGCGGTGGTCGATGCGTCGGGTCGGCTCTGGGTGGCGCTGTGGGGCGCCGGTCAGGTCTCGTGCTATGACACGACAGGAGCGTTGCAGTCCTCTGTTGATGTGGGCGGGGTGCATTCGTCCTGTCCGGCGTTTGGCGGCCCCGATCTCGATCGCCTGTATGTGACGACAGCGGCGCAAGGGCGCGACCCCGCTGGTCCGGGTGACGGGCTGACCTACGTGGCGCCCGTCGCCACAAAGGGCCAGCAGGAGCATCGCGTGTTGCTGTAGCACCGATCGCGCGGGTCTCGCGATCCTAGCTCAACAGTTCCATCAGATGCGCGGCCGACCCGGTCAGCGCGGCATAGTCGTCCGACACGATGTGGACGGGAAATTGCGGCATGAAATCAGCAAACCGGCCCTTGTCGGTGAACGCATCTTCAAAGCCCAAGGGCTCCAGATGCGGCGCAAAATGGCGGGCGACGCCGCCGCAAAGGTAAATGCCGCCGAAGGGCAGATGGATCAGCGCAAGATTGCTGGCGGCGCGCCCCAGCATGCGCACGAAGATGCGCGCCGCCTGGGTGGCGCGGGGATCGGTGCCGTCATCGACCGCCTGCATGATCGCGCCCGCATCAAGCGGGGTGCCGGTGCCGTCCTCGTCGCAGAGCCACGCGTAAATCCGCTCGAATCCGCGCCCTGACAGCACGTCTTCCAGACCGGGAGTGCCGTGTTTGCGCGCGATCCAGTCAAGCAGGCGCAGTTCGTCCGTGCCTTGGGCGGGCAGGGACACATGGCCCGCTTCGGACGGGGGCACCAAAGTGCGACCGTCAAGGCGATAGACCGCGGCGGCGTTCATGCCGGTGCCGACCCCGATCACCAGCCGCGCGGCGTGATCTCTTGCCGGCTTGCCCGGCAGAACGGTTTGCACGACGTCCGCCGTCAGGTGATCGAGCGCGTGGCCTTGCGCCTGAAGATCGTTCAGCACGGCGACAGTCTTTGCGCCCGTGACGGCAGCGACAGCATCGCGTTCGACAATCCAGTCGAGATTGGTCAACTCGCCCACACCGTCGCGCACTGGGCCGGCCATCGCCACGCAGGCGGCATCGGGTGTGACCGACCGCTCGGCCACGAAGGCGCGCAGGACAGACGCAAGATCGCCGTGATCGGCGTTGCGATAGCGCTTGATGCTGTCGGTCTGCACGGTTGCGCCGCGCGTCAGGGCAACGCGGGTGTTGGTGCCGCCAAGATCGGCGACCAGTGCAATCAGGTCTTGGGGCATGTCAGGTCCGGGTCAGAGCTGTGGTCAGCGCGTGATAAGAGGATTTCGGCGTGCGGTCCAGAGTGTCGAAATCCACATGCACAAGGCCGAAACGTTTGTCATATCCCAGCGCCCATTCGTAATTGTCGAGCAGGGACCAGATGAAATACCCCCTGAGTGGCACGCCATCGGCCAGCGCCTTTTGCACCATCGCCACATGACTGTTGAGATAGTCGATCCGGTGCGGATCAGCGACAGTGCCGTGTTCAAGCACATCCGGCGCGGCCATGCCGTTTTCGGTGACATAGAGCGGCAGGTCGCCGGTATATTCGGCGGCCGTGCGCGTCAGGAAATTATAAAGCCCTTCTGGATAGATTTCCCACTCCATGAAGGTCTTGGGCAATGGCCCTCCAATCTCGTGATGGCTCGGCCAGAGGCCGTCATTGGGTGCGATGATCTTACGGGTGTAGTAATTGATGCCGCACCAGTCGAGCGGCGCCTGGATGATGGCGAAATCGTCTTGCCAGCCTTTCGGCATATGCGGCTCCAACCCCTGCATCACGATTTCGGGATAGGTGCCCTTGAAGACGCCGCTGAGGAAGAAGTGATTGTAATAGCCGTCATAAAGCGCGGCGGCGTTTTGTGCAGCGGCGCTGTCATCGGCGGGGGTGGCCCATTCCATGTTGAACACGCCGCCCAGATTTTCCATTCCCAGCCCGCGCATGGTTTCAATCGCGTGCCCGTGTGCCAGCAGGACATGATGCATCGCATGCGCGGTGGCGCGAATGTCGCGCAGGCCGGGGGCGTGCTGGCCCAGAAAATGCGACAGCCAGCCCACGCACCACGGCTCATTGATCGGCGCCACCGAGAACATCCTGTCCCCGATGCGCCCCATGATGACCTCGGTGTAATCGGCAAACCAGCCAGCAATATCGCGGTTGCGCCAGCCACCCAGATCGGCGAGCGGCGCAGGCAGTTCCCAGTGATAGAGCGTGGCGCAGGGTTTCAGGCCGCGTTCCAGCAGCGCGTCGGTCAGGCGGTCGTAGAAATCCAGCCCCTCCTGGTTCGGCGCGCCGCGCCCCTCCGGCAGCACCCGCGCCCAACTGGTCGAAAACCGGTACGCGTCGAACCCGGCGGCGGCGACCAGATCGAAATCTTCCTCGAACCGATGGTAATGATCACAGGCCCGAGCGCCGTTTTCACCCCGCACCACATTGCCCGGAGTGGCGGCAAACGTGTCCCAATGGGTCGTGCCCGCGCCGCCAAAGGCATGGCCTTCGATCTGGTAGCTCGACGTGGCGGTGCCGAACAGGAAATCGTCGGGAAAGTCGTTTCGGGTAAAACCGAGCATCTCTTCGATCCTTATGCAGGGGCCGGGCCGGTCGAGCGTCCGATGATCAATTCGGCCTCCAACAGGCGGGTTTTCGGTGCGCTTTGCGGCAGGGAAATCAGCGACAGAAGCATGTCCGCCGCCTGTCGTCCCGCGGATCTGACCGAGGAGCGCAGCGCGGTGAAGATCGCCACGTCGTCGCCGTTTTCAAGATAGCTCAACTCGTCGTCAAAGGTGATGATCGACACATCGCGCGCCAGCGCCAGCCCGGCTTCGTGCACAGCGCGGCGCGCGCCGATGGCGGTGATGATCGACGAACACATGATCGCCGTCGGTGCGGCCTCTTGCGCAAGCATCGCCTTGGTCGCGCGGTAGCCGTAGATCTCGGTCATTTCTTCGCTGCGCATCAGGTCGGGATCGACCGGCAGGCCATGCGCTGCCAGCGCGTTTTCATAGCCGCTGCGCCGTCGAAACGCGAAATCCATGTGTTCCAACCCGTTGAGCAGCGCGATGCGGCGGTGCCCGAGCTCGATCAGGAACTGGGTTCCGCGTTGAAACGCTCCACGATTGTTCACATCGACCCATGAGTAGGGCAGGTTCACGTCGGTAGAGCGGCCATGCACCACGAACGGCAGCCCGATATGCGAAAGCAACGCAATGCGCGTGTCTTTTGTGACGGGGCCATGCACGATGATGCCGTCCACCATGCCGCGCGATTTGATATCCTGATAGGCGCGCGTCTCGTCGCGGTCGGCCACCAGCGACAGCACCATGTCATAGCCCTCCCGCGTGTAGACCTCGCCCGCACCGGCGATGAAATCTCCGAACACCGGGTTCACCATCTCGTGCTGGTTGGACACCGGAATCACATGTCCGATGGCGTGCGAGCGCCCCGTCGCCAGCCCTTTGGCGCGCGTGTTGGGACGGTAGTTGAGATCCTGCGCTGCCTTTTGCACCCGCAGGCGCGTCGCCTCGCTCACCTCGGGATAGCCGTTCAGGGCGCGGCTGACCGTCGTTTGTGAGAGGTTGAGGTGCTGGGACAGTTGTTTGAGATTCATAGGATTACAGCCAAAGCGCTTTGAGTATCTTTGGGAGTAACACATAAATCGTGAGTTTTGAAAACCCCGTTTCCATGTTCGGAAATGCTGCGGAGCAGCATGTAAATCAGGGCGTCGCGGTGAATCGCCGGATTGACAGGATCGCCTCAATGCGCAACCTTACGGCATCCAAAGCGCTTTGGGATGATTCCGGGGCGAAGGAAATGCAAAGCGCAGGCATTGCGCAACTTGGGAGGTTTTTCATGAAAACAACGCTCACATCGAGTGTGGCATTCGTCGCTCTGAGCGCGGGCGCTGTCACTGCGGAGGATCTGACGGTCTTTGGTCCGTGGCTCGGCCCCGATCAGGCGATGGTCGAGGAGGTGCTTTCCGATTTCGAGGAAAAATCGGGCCACGCCGTCAGCTATGTCGGCTCGGACAGCTTTGAACAGCAGATCGTGGTCGATGCCGAAGCGGGCTCTGCGCCAAACGTGTCGGTCTTCCCCCAGCCGGGCCTGGCCGCCGACATGGCGGCGCGCGGTTTTCTGACGCCGTTGAAGGATGGCACCGGTGACTGGCTCAAGGACAACTATGCCGCCGGGCAATCCTGGGTCGATCTGGGCACCTATAAGGGACCGGATGGCGAGGAAGACCTCTACGGATTTTTCTACAAGGTCGATGTGAAATCACTGGTCTGGTATTCGCCGGAGAATTTCGAGGATGCGGGATACGAGATTCCCGAGACGATGGAGGAGTTGAAGGCGCTGACCGATCAGATTGTCGCCGATGGCGAGACGCCGTGGTGCATCGGTCTGGGATCGGGCGGCGCGACCGGCTGGCCGGCGACCGACTGGGTCGAGGACATGATGCTGCGCACCCAGCCGCCCGAAGTGTATGACCAGTGGGTCAGCAACGGGATCCCGTTTGACGACGAACGTGTTGTCGCCGCGATCGAGGAGTTCGGCTATTTCGCCCGCAATGACGACTATGTCGCCGGTGGCGCGGGGGCCGTGGCCTCGACCGATTTCCGCGACAGTCCCAAGGGGCTCTTTTCGGCGCCACCGCAGTGCTACATGCACCGTCAGGCATCCTTCATTCCGGCCTTCTTTCCCGACGGCACCGAAGTGGGTGCGGACGCCGATTTCTTCTATTTCCCCGCCTATGACGGCAAGGATCTGGGGCAGCCGGTTCTTGGCGCTGGCACGCTTTGGGCGATCACCAATGAAAACCAGGCAGCACATGATCTGATCGCGTATCTTCAGACCACTGATGCGCACGAGATCTGGATGGCCAATGGCGGCTTCCTGACGCCGCATACAGGCGTGGACAGTTCCAAGTTCGCAACCGAGGCGGCGGCCAAGATGAACGGCATTTTGCTCGACGCCACCACCTTCCGCTTTGACGGGTCAGACCTGATGCCCGGCGGCGTGGGTGCCGGCACCTTCTGGACAGGTATGGTCGATTACGCCGGTGGTGCTGACGCCGCATCCGTGGCGAGCGACATTCAGGACAGCTGGGATGCGCTGAAGTAAACGCGCTTTGCAAAAATGCAGGGCCGTCCGGTGTTTCGGGCGGCCCGAAGGCCCAAATGCGCAAAGCCCGCACGGGGTCGATCATTCGCCAACCCTCCATATCGCATTCGCACATTCTCTGGGAGACACGACATGAACCCCGCAATCCAAGGTCTTGTCACCATCGCGATCGGTGTCGGCGGTTGTCTGGCGTATTTCTACTTTTCCAACCAGTTTCTCGACAAGGTTCTGTTTCCCGCCAAGGGGCCGAATGCGGGCAAGAATATCAACCGGGCGAACATGCTGCGCCCGTGGCTGTTTCTGGTGCCCGCCATCCTCGCACTGGGGCTGTATCTGGCCTATCCGGTGGTCGAGACGATCCGCCTGTCGCTGACCGAACGGGTGACGCAGCCGGATGGCACGACGACCTATGATTTCGTCGGGTTGGCCAATTACAGCCAGATGGCGTCGGAGCCGAAATTCTGGGAAGCGATGCGCAACAACATGCTGTGGCTGATCGTGGTGCCCGCCATGTCGACGGCCTTTGGCCTGCTGGCGGCGCAGCTGACCGACCGGATCAGGTGGGGCAACATCGCCAAATCGCTGATCTTCATGCCGATGGCGATTTCCTTCGTCGGTGCGGCGGTGATCTGGAAGCTGGTCTATGACGCGCGCCCGCCGGGAACGGAACAGATCGGCCTGCTGAACGCGATCTATGTCTGGATGACGGGCAACGATCCGCAGCAATGGCTGACGATTCCGATCTGGAACAGCTTTTTGCTGATGATCGTGCTGGTGTGGATTCAAACCGGTTTCGCCATGGTGATCCTGAGCGCCGCGTTGCGCGGGATACCCGAGGAAACCATCGAGGCAGCGATTGTCGACGGGGCGTCACCGATGCAGATTTTCTTCAAGATCAAGATCCCGCAAATCGCCGGAACCATCGTGGTGGTGTGGACGACGATCACGCTGGTGGTGCTCAAGGTGTTCGACATCGTGTTCGCCATGACCAACGGGCAATGGGAAACGCAGGTTCTGGCGAACTACATGTTCGACAAGCTGTTCCGCGCAAATGACTGGGGCGTCGGATCGGCCAGCGCCATCGTCATCATGCTGCTGGTCACACCGATCCTCGTCTGGAACGTGCGCAACGCGCGCAAGGAGATGCGCTGATGGCCCGCGATCCAAAGGGAGCAAATCATGGATAACATTGCCGGAACCAAGTCGTCCCTGACATGGGCGGTGCATATCTCGGTGGCGGTGCTTGTGGCGCTGTGGCTGTTTCCGACGGTGGGGCTGTTCGTCTCCTCCTTCCGGACCGCCGACCAGATCGCCACATCGGGCTGGTGGAACGCGTTGTTCCCGACCGAGCAGAGCCTTGTTTTGCGCGCCGCCGGAGCGGATGAGCAGGTTGAGCAGGACGGTGTTTACCTCATAGAGGGCAACCTGTTCACCGGCGAAGGCTTGCCGGATGAAATCGACATGTCCGCCTGGGGAACCTCGTCGCGCGACGTGGGCGCCTATGCTCCGGGCGACAGCGCCGAGCTGCGCGATGGCAGTACGATCACGGTGCAACAAAACGGTGCCTACCGGATTGAAAGCCCGACCGAGATCGAGGGCGGGCGTGGTCAGCGGGTGTTCGTGACCGCCGAATTGCCACCGGATTTTACGCTTGAGAATTATCGTCAGGTGCTGTTGTCGGGCAATGCGACCGACAGCATGGCCAAGGCGTTTTTCAACACCCTGACGGTGACCATCCCGGCGACGATCATTCCCATCGTGATCGCAGCCTTTGCCGCCTATGCGTTGGCGTGGATGGATTTTCCGGGCCGCGCGCTGTTGATTGCGATTGTCGTCGGCCTGCTGGTGGTTCCGCTGCAACTGGCGCTCATCCCGCTGCTGAAACTGCACCTCAATATCGGCATCGGCAAGGGCTACCTCGGCACGTGGCTCGCCCATACCGGCTTTGGCTTACCGCTCGCGATCTATCTGTTGCGCAATTACATGGTCGGCCTGCCGCGCGACATCATCGAGAATGCGCGCGTCGATGGCGCGACCGAATTTCAGATCTTCACCAAGATCATCCTGCCGCTCAGCTTTCCGGCGCTTGCCAGCTTTGCGATCTTCCAGTTCCTCTGGACATGGAACGATCTGCTGGTCGCCAAGGTGTTCCTGATCGACGCGACGGGGCAGACCACGGTGATGACGAACCAGATCGTCGAATTGCTCGGCACGCGCGGCGGCAACTGGGAGATCCTCGCCACGGCCGCCTTTGTCTCCATCGCGGTGCCGCTGCTGGTGTTCTTCGCAATGCAGAAATACCTCGTGCGCGGGCTGTTGGCCGGATCGGTCAAGTAGGCGGCGCGCCGCTTCAAATTCAATACCGGCCCGGAATGGGCCAAACCAAGGAAGACATGACATGAACGTTGCAAAGACCAAGGCGGCACAGATGCCCGCAATGGATCGTGACTGGTGGCGGGGCGCGGTGATCTACCAGATCTACCCGCGCAGCTATCAGGACAGCAATGGAGACGGGATCGGCGATCTTCTGGGCATCGCGCAGCGCTTGCCCTACGTCGCCTCTCTGGGTGTGGACGCGATCTGGATCAGCCCGTTCTTCACCTCTCCGATGAAGGATTTTGGCTATGACGTGAGCAATTATTGCGATGTCGATCCGATGTTCGGCTCTCTGGCCGATTTCGACTCTGTGGTGCAGACCGCGCATCAGCACGGAATGCGGGTGATGATCGACCTTGTGCTCTCGCACACCTCTGACCAGCACCCGTGGTTTCAGCAAAGCCGTGCCAGCCGCGACAATGATCGCGCCAACTGGTATGTCTGGGCCGATGCCAAACCCGACGGCACGCCGCCCAACAACTGGTTGTCGATCTTTGGCGGGCCTGCCTGGCAGTGGGACGCGCGGCGCGAACAGTATTACCTGCACAATTTCCTGACCTCGCAGCCCGATCTGAACTTTCACGAACCGGCGGTGCAGGATGCGCTGCTCGATGTGGCGCAGTTCTGGCTTGATCGGGGAGTGGACGGCTTCCGGCTCGACACGATCAATTTCTACATGCACGACGCGCAATTGCGTGACAACCCGGCACTGCCCCCCGAGCAGCGTAACGCGACCATCGCGCCAAGCGTCAATCCGTATAACCACCAGGAACATCTCTACGACAAGAACCAGCCGGAAAACCTTGAATTCCTGCGCTGTCTGCGCGCGGTCATGGAGCCTTATGGCGCGGCTGCCGTGGGTGAGGTGGGCGATGCGCAGCGCGGGCTGGAGATCATGGGCGAATACACCGCCGGAGATGACCTCATGCAGATGTGCTATGCGTTCGAGTTTCTGGGCAATGCCCGACCGTCTGCTCAGGACATCGTGAGCGTCATGGACCGGGTGGACGAGGTGGCATCTGACGGCTGGCCCTGCTGGGCGTTTTCCAACCATGACGTCACGCGCCATGCCACGCGCTGGGATCTGGATCACGGCGGTCTGAAAGTGATGACGACGCTGTTGATGTGCCTGCGCGGCTCGGCCTGCATCTATCAGGGCGAAGAACTGGGCCTGCGCGAAGCCGATGTCGCCTTCGAGGATCTGCAAGACCCGTATGGCATCGAATTCTGGCCTGAATTCAAGGGTCGCGATGGCTGCCGGACACCGATGGTCTGGGAGGCGTCGAACCAGAATGGCGGCTTTACCACCGGTATGCCGTGGCTGCCGGTCAGCCATGACCATTTGCAACGCTCGGTCACGCAACAGGAGGAGGATCCGTCTGCGATCCTGCACCATTACCGCCGCGCCATCGCGTTCCGGCACGCGCACCCGGCGCTCGCCAAGGGCGCGCATGACAAGATGAGGGCAACGGGGACGGTGCTTCACTTCACCCGGAGCTTTGAAAACCAGACGGTGTTTTGCGCGTTCAACCTGAGTGATGATCCGGCTGTGCTCGACATGCCGGCCGGAACATGGGCGCAGATCGGAATGGAACTTGGCAGCGCCGGTCCTCAGCCGGACGGGAAATTGCATCTTGGTCCGTGGCAACCCTGCCTCGCGCTGAAAATGAAATCCTGAACAGCAGGACAAGGGAGAGACAGAGTGGCCAATCTCAAGCTCACAAATGTCGAAAAGACCTATGCAGGTTCGGTGAACGTGCTCAACGACATCAATCTGGACATCCAGCAAGGCGAATTGATCGTTTTTGTCGGGCCGTCCGGATGTGGCAAGTCCACCTTGTTGCGGATGATTGCCGGACTGGAAAAGATCACCGGCGGTACGTTGGAAATCGACGGTGAGGTGGTCAACGACATGCCGCCCGCCATGCGCGGCATCGCAATGGTGTTTCAATCCTACGCTCTCTATCCGCACATGACGGTGCGTGAGAACATGCAGTTCGCGCTCAAGATCGCCAAGAAACCGCAAGCCGAGATCGACGACGCGGTGAACCGTGCGGCGCAGATGTTGCAACTGGACGAATACCTTGACCGCCTGCCCAAGGCGCTCTCCGGTGGCCAGCGTCAGCGCGTGGCGATTGGCCGATCCATCGTGCGCGACCCGAAGGTCTATCTGTTCGACGAGCCGCTTTCCAACCTTGACGCCGCGCTGCGCGTCGCGACCCGGATCGAGATTGCGCAGCTGAAAGAGCAGATGCCTGATTCGACGATGATCTACGTCACCCACGACCAGGTCGAGGCAATGACTCTGGCAACGAGGATCGTGGTTCTGGCCAACAAGGGCATCGCGCAGGTCGGCCCACCGCTTGAACTTTACGAACGGCCCAACAGTGAATTCGTCGCGCAATTCATCGGCTCGCCCTCGATGAACCTGTTGCCGGGCGAGATTGTTGGCACGGGTACGCAAACCACGGTGCGGATGGAGGGTGGCGGCATCGCGCTGTCGAACTATCCCACCGCCGAGGGCGATTTGGGGCTGAAGGTGAATGTTGGCGTGCGACCGGAGGACTTTCTGGAAACCGACGGCGATTATATTTTCGAGGGCAAGGTGAACATCACCGAGGCGCTGGGCGAGGTGACGCTGCTTTATTTCGAACAGAAGGGCGACGCGCATCCGGTCATCGGCAAGCTTCCCGGTATTCACGCCGATCTGCGCGGCAAGGCCGTTAAGCTGGGAGCGAGCGCCGACAAGGTGCATATTTTTCATGGTGGAGTTTCCCTGCTCCACCGTTAGGATCAGGGGGCGCTGCCCCCCGGCGCAGGGCGCCGTCCCCCGAGGTATTTTTTGCCCAAAGAAGCACGGGTCGGCGTATTCTTCACGCCTCCGTTCCCGTTCCGTATTTGTTCTCATTTTCCCATTGGCGAAACCCGATCGGTCCACTATGTGTTAACCTTGGATGATCGGGGGGCAGAATGGCCGAACTGAAGCAAATCGAAGTCCGCGGCGCACGCGAGCATAACCTCAAGAATATCGACGTGGACATTCCGCGCGATCAGCTTGTGGTGATCACCGGATTGTCGGGTTCCGGCAAATCGAGCCTCGCGTTCGATACGATCTACGCCGAAGGCCAGCGTCGCTATGTCGAATCGCTGTCTGCCTATGCACGCCAGTTCCTCGACATGATGGAAAAGCCGGATGTGGATCACATCTCGGGATTGTCGCCGGCCATTTCGATCGAGCAGAAGACCACATCGAAGAACCCGCGGTCCACCGTCGGCACGGTGACCGAGATCTATGACTACATGCGCTTGCTGTTCGCGCGCGTGGGCACGCCCTACAGCCCCGCGACCGGCCTGCCCATCGAAGCGCAGCAAATTCAGGACATGGTTGATCGTGTCATGGCAATGGAAGAGGGCACGCGCGCCTTTCTGCTCGCCCCTATTGTGCGCGACCGCAAAGGCGAATACCGCAAGGAATTTTTGGAGCTGCGCAAGCAGGGGTTCCAGCGCGTCAAGGTGGACGGGCAGTTCTATGAGCTTGACGAGCCGCCGACGCTCGACAAGAAGTTCCGCCATGACATCGATGTCGTAGTCGATCGTCTGGTGGTGAAAGAGGGGCTGGAGACGCGGCTGGCCGACAGTTTCCGCACTGCTCTGGACCTTGCCGATGGCATTGCCATCCTCGAAACCGCGCCCAATGATGGTGAACCGGAGCGGCATACGTTTTCCGAGAAATTCGCCTGCCCGGTCAGCGGCTTTACCATTCCCGAGATCGAGCCGCGTCTGTTTTCGTTCAACGCGCCCTTCGGTGCGTGCCCGGAATGCGACGGGCTTGGTGTGGAGCTGTTTTTCGACCCGAGCCTTGTCGTCCCCGACACTACGCTCAAGATCAGCGATGGCGCCTTGGCTCCGTGGCGCAAGGGGAAATCTCCGTATTTCCTGCAAACCATCGAAGCGATTGCCAAGCATTACGAGTTCAACAAGAACGCCCGCTGGAAAGACCTTGATCCGCATGTGCAGCAGGTCTTTCTCTATGGGTCTGGCGACGAGGAAATCCCGTTTCGCTATGACGAGGGCGGTCGCATCTACAATGTCACGCGGACGTTCGAGGGCGTCATACCCAACATGGAACGGCGCTACCGCGAGACCGACAGCAACTGGATTCGCGAGGAATTCGAGCGTTACCAGAACAACCGGTCCTGCGGCACATGCCACGGCTATCGTCTGAGGGAAGAGGCGCTAGCGGTCAGAATCGCGGGCTTGCATGTCGGCCAGGTGGTTCAAATGTCGATCAAGGAGGCGTTTGACTGGTGCAAGACGGTGCCGGAACACCTGACCGCGCAGAAAAATGAAATCGCCAAGGCGATCCTGAAAGAGATCCGCGAACGTCTTGGATTCCTCAACAACGTCGGCCTTGAGTATCTCACCCTGAGCCGGAACGCCGGCACATTGTCGGGGGGCGAGAGCCAGCGTATTCGTCTTGCAAGCCAGATCGGCAGCGGCTTGACCGGTGTGCTTTACGTGCTCGACGAGCCGTCCATCGGGCTGCATCAGCGCGACAATGACCGGCTGCTGGGCACGCTGAAATCCCTGCGCGATCAGGGCAATACGGTGATCGTGGTCGAGCATGACGAAGAGGCAATCCGCGAAGCGGATTACGTGTTCGACATCGGCCCCGGCGCCGGTATCCACGGCGGTCAGGTGGTGTCCAAGGGCACGCCGCAGGAAGTTGCGGATGACCCCGCATCGCTGACTGGACAATACCTGAACGGAGCGCGGGAGATTGCGGTGCCCACGGAACGGCGCAAAGGCAAAAAGGGCAAATCCGTCAAGGTTGTCAAAGCGACGGGCAACAACCTACAGAATGTGACCGTGGAGTTCCCACTCGGCAAATTCGTGTGCGTCACCGGCGTGTCCGGGGGTGGCAAATCCACGCTCACCATCGAAACGCTGTTCAAGACCGCCTCGATGCGCCTGAACGGTGCGCGCCAGACGCCCGCACCCTGCGAGACGATCAAGGGGTTGGAGCATCTGGACAAGGTGATCGACATCGACCAGCGCCCGATTGGACGGACTCCGCGGTCCAACCCAGCGACTTACACCGGTGCCTTCACGCCGATCCGCGACTGGTTCGCCGGTCTGCCCGAGGCCAAGGCGCGCGGCTACAAGCCGGGGCGGTTCAGCTTCAACGTCAAGGGGGGGCGCTGCGAGGCGTGCCAGGGTGACGGTGTCATCAAGATCGAGATGCACTTTCTGCCCGATGTCTATGTCACCTGCGAGACCTGCAAAGGCGCGCGCTACAACCGCGAGACGCTGGAAATCAAGTTCAAAGGCAAGAGCATAGCCGACGTTCTTGATATGACGGTTGAAGATGCGCAGGAATTTTTCAAGGCGGTGCCGAGCATTCGCGAAAAGATGGATGCGCTGTGCCGCGTGGGTCTGGGTTACATCAAGGTTGGGCAGCAGGCGACGACGCTTTCGGGCGGTGAGGCACAACGTGTGAAACTGTCCAAAGAGCTTGCCAAACGGTCGACCGGGCGCACGCTCTATATCCTCGACGAGCCGACAACCGGCTTGCATTTCGAGGATGTACGCAAGCTTCTTGAGGTGTTGCACGAACTTGTGGATCAGGGAAATTCGGTCATCGTGATCGAACATAATCTCGACGTCATCAAGACGGCGGACTGGCTTATCGACATTGGCCCCGAAGGCGGCGATGGCGGTGGGCAGATCGTGGCGACCGGAACGCCCGAGCAGGTGGCGGACGTTGCGGCGTCACATACCGGGCATTACCTCAAGCCGATGCTGACACCTAATAAGCAACTGGCCGCCGAGTAGAGATCACGCGGCGCGCGCCTGAAGGGCGC
>NZ_JBISBV010000018.1:0-20094 GCF_046592965.1 Marivita sp. S2033 | reverse complement strand
CTCCGCCATTATCCCCATTGCGAACCAGTGACACCGCCCTGACGGGCACGGATTTTTCCGTTTTATCAAAGGGGTTTGCGGAAATCGACCGAACCTCATAGACGCGCCGCCTAGCTGAAGCTGGGCTCAGAATGGCCCTCAGTCTCAGTTTGGGCGAACCTCACCCGTTTCGGTTCGGTCCTTTTTTAACGTTCCTTTTCAATGACCTGCATTTAAACCCCGCCAAAACCCAAACGCGCGTTCCGAACGATATCGATGGCAACATAGACAGAACACGCAGTAGGCGCGTTGCTCGGGATGACAGCGTAAATCGGCGAATTTCTTGGGTGGGTTCGCATCCCATTCCCCCGACGAAACTGCCGATGACAAATGATTTTCCCGCGTCTAGCCTGGCCGCATGTCGAACGGGCCTTGGACAGATGCAGAGAATGACCTGATCGTCGCGGATTACTTCGCGATGCTGGCTGCGGACTTCGCTGGTCAGTCCTATAACAAAGCCGCGCACAATCGCGATCTTCAGGCCCAGATCGACCGCAACCGCAGTTCGATTGAGTTCAAGCACCAGAACATTAGCGCGGTTCTCAGGGCCCTCGGAGAGGACTGGATCCCCGGCTACAAGCCCGCGCAAAACTACCAGGGCACACTAGAAGAGGCGGTGGCGCGTTGGCTGGAACTCAACCCCGGCTGGCTGTCTCGCATTCCGGACCGGCCCGCGATGGGCCTCCGCGAGGCGGCTCAACTTTGGATTGGACCGCCCCCGACGCTCAGCAACCAACCGCCTCCGGCTGAACTTGAGCAAACCATCGCCACCGCCCGCAAGTTTGACGTCGCCGAACGCGATGAGCGCAACCGTGCGCTTGGTCGGGCCGGAGAAGAACGCACGCTGGCGCATGAGAAAGCGGTGCTGGCTGGCTCCGGGCGCTCTGATCTTGCGTCAAAGGTGCGATGGGTCTCGGAGGAGGATGGCGATGGCGCGGGGTATGATATCGCCAGTTATGCGCCGGATGGTCGGCCCCGTCTGATCGAAGTGAAGACGACCAACGGCTGGGAACGCACACCATTCCATATTTCGCGAAAGGAGCTGGCTGTTGCCGACGAACTGCGGGCGGACTGGTGTCTCATGCGGCTCTATCACTTTGCACGCGAGCCGAAGGCGTTCGAACTGCGCCCGCCGCTGGACGCCCACGTGTCGCTGACCGCCACGAGTTTTCAGGCCAGCTTTCATTGAGGGCTAGTCAAATACTCGCCCCGGCTGCTCGGACCACGGCTGCTCAGCCACGCCGCAGAGGTCGAAGATCGACAGCACCGTGGGTTCGCGTCGCAGGACGAGCCGTTCCAGCACGGAGGGCGCGAGCCATGCTAGCCGGATCACCCGGCTGACATAGCGGTCGGAGATGCCTTCCTCTCTGGCAAGATCGGCGATGGTGTTGACGTCGCCGCGCTCCAGCTTGCGCCGCCAGTCCCACGCGCGGCCGATGGCGCGCAGGAGGCGGGCGTCCTGGCCGCGATCCATGGCGACCTCTATTTCTTTGGGCGGCAGGATGCGCGGGCGGCCGCCGCGATTGCGCATGGTGAGCGGTATGTGGATGCGGAGGGTTTCTGGCTCGGCCATCACGCCACCTCCGGCTTTGACGGGGCCATCAGCGCGGCAATCGCGCCCAAGCCCTCATGGCGCAGATCGACCGCCAGCCCGGCCTCGCTGGCCGTGACGCGCGCCACCAGAAGCCTCACAACGCGCGCCTGTTCGGCAGGGATCAGTGCGTTCCACATCTCGTCGAACTGGGCGAGCGAAGCGCTGATCGCTTCCTCGCCGAGGTCTGGCCGATCCTTGCGCAGGGTCCGCGACACCCGCGCGGCAACCTCGGGGGTGCGCAGCAGGCGGCGGATTTCGCCAATCACAGCATCCTCGACCATGCCGCCGGGCAGCCGCTGCGGCCCGCGCAGCTCGGCCTTGGGGCGTTTCTTGATCACGTCCATCGAGACGTAGTAACGATAGCGGCGCGTGCCTTTCTTGGTGTGATGCGGGGTCATCGCGACGCCGGTCTCGGTGAAGATCAGCCCGCGCAGCAGCGCCGGTGAAGGCTCTTGGGCCGCAGCCTTCCTAACATATCGGTTGTTCGCGATCACCTCGTGCACATCGTCCCACAGCGTCTCGTCGATGATCGCTTCGTGCTCGCCGGGATAGGCGTTGCCTTTGTGGACGGCGAGGCCGCGATAGACCTTGTTGTGCAGGGTCTTGAGGAGCGAGGTCTTGTCGTAAGGCCTGCCAGTCTTCGTCAGGATCGCGCGCGCGTCCAACTCGCGGATCACCTGCGCCGTGGAACTGGACCGGGCGTAGAGCGTGAAGATCGTCCGCACCGTCTCGGCCTCGACCGGATCCACGATCAGCTTGCGATCTTTCACGTTGTAACCCAGCGGCACCGGTCCACCCATCCAGATGCCCTTCTTGCGTGAGGCAGCGACCTTGTCGCGGATCCGCTCGCCGATGACCTCGCGCTCGAACTGGGCGAAGCTGAGCAGGATGTTCAGCGTCAGCCGTCCCATGGACGTCGTGGTGTTGAAGGACTGTGTGACGGATACAAAGGTGACGCCGTGCCTGTCGAAGATCTCGACCAGCTTGGAGAAATCCATCAGCGCGCGGCTGAGGCGGTCGATCTTGTAGACCACGACAATGTCGATCAGCCCGTCCTCGATATCGGCGATCAGGTCCTTGAGCGCGGGGCGTTCCAGCGTGCCGCCGGAGAAGCCGCCGTCATCGTATTCATCACGCAGGCAGACCCAACCCTCGGCCTTCTGGCTCGCGATGTAGGCCTCGCAGGCCTCCCTCTGCGCGTCGAGGCTGTTGAATTCCATGTCGAGCCCTTCCTCGCTCGACTTGCGGGTGTAGATCGCGCAGCGCAGGCGGCGGGGCGGTTGCGGCTGGTGCGTCATTTGCTGATCCTCGGGCGTGGAGTGAAGCCGAAGAACTTCCAGCCGTTCCAGTTCGCGCCGGTGATGGCCCGCGCTGCGCCGGAGAGCGACTTGTACCGGCGGCCTTGCCACTCAAAGCCCTTCGCCAAGACGGTCACAGTGTGCTCGACGCCATTCCACTCGCGGACCAGCTTGGTGCCGGGCATCGGGCGGCGCGGATCGGACACCATTTGACCCGGTTCACCAGAGGCCACTTCGGCGGCCAGCGCATCCAGCGTCCGTCGCGTGTCGCGGCCAATGCCGCCAAGGGCCAGTTCTTGAATGCGATAGCCAAGCCGCAGCTCGAGGTTCTGGCGGCTGGTATTCGGCGCGGCCGCGTCAAAGATCGCCGCCCACTTCTCACGCAGCTCCGGCACGGTCATGGCCTTCAATGCGACCAGGTCCGCCAGGACAGCGTGGCCCTGCGCAGGGCCAATGCCTGTCCTCTTTCCTACTGATTTCGTTTTCATTTTTGTCATTCGTCCTCTCCAACTCGGGTTCGCAGTTGGTGACGACGACGGCGAACAAGGGCGAGGATGTCCAGCGAACTGTCTGCGTCGTTCGCAGAATTCTTGTTTATTGTCGGTGGGTTGGCGCGATCCACGGCTGCAGCGAGGATCCGGGCGAGTTCCGCCAGCCGCTCATCGGTGGTGAGGCTTTCGGGCGGCGGGGCGAAATTGACGTCGGTATCGGGCATGGCGGGCGAACCTCAGGAGCTGTTTTGTCCTTTGGTGGCAGCGATGCGAAAGGGATTTCAAGTTAAAACAATGGGTTGTCGTAGTCACGAGTAGCTGAACGCAGTTGATCGTGCTTGATACTCCGAGTAGCTATGGTTGAGGACTGAAAATGCGGTCAGGCGAAGGCCGATGTACGATCGCAAAGGATTATCGAGGAATTGCTGTGAAGCTAGTAAAAATCCGTCTCGAGAAGTTTCGCGGAATTCGCAATGCGGAAATTGACGTTGGAACCGAACTCGCTTTGGTTGGTCAGAATAGCGGAGGGAAATCATCTATACTACGGGCGTTAAACGCTTTTTTCAATTTTCAGGATGAGCGCATTCACTTTGAGTATTCTCGGCACGCTTTTCAAAAGACGTCGACAGCGATCATTGATCTTGAGTTTTCAGAGGCTCCCGTTGAATGTGAATTGCCACGAGTTATCGCTGGTAGTGCCAGTGTTCGCATGCGCCTAAAGTACAAAAAATCTGCGAATTGGGAAATTTTCAGCAACGGAACGTGGGTTGCTGCCCCAGTAGGTTTTCACGAAGATTTGCATCAATTTGTGCGTTACGTCTACATTCCAGTTTCACGTACTGAAACGGTGTTGAGTTGGGCGCATGATAGTATCCTAAAAGCGGCGGTGATGTCGTGGGTAAAGAATTATACCAAGAATAGAGATAGAATTTCCCCAAAGGTTTCAGAGGCTACTGCAATAATTAAGGATCGTACATTTAAAGGCCTTAGCAAGCATCTCCGAAATCTAACGCACCTCAATGGGCCTTTTGAATTTGAGCTCGATTACGCGTCTACGCCTGACTACAGCTTGCTCATTCAGGACCTTGTGTTGCGGGTTAAAGATGGGAACACCTCAGTCGACATCTCCGATTGCGGAAGTGGCACCCAAAGCCTTGCTGCGATTGGACTCTATTCATATTTGGCCGAGTCCTTGGGCGGAACATACATTTTGGGAGTTGAGGAACCTGAACAGAACTTGCATCCGCAGGCTCAAAGATCGTTGCTTGCGGCCTTGAAGAGGCTACCACTTCAGGTCCTGTTCACGACCCATTCGACCGTCATGCTTGACAGTCTTGAGCATGAAGAAGTGGCACTCTGCCGCAGAGTCTCCTCGACCACTCGGGGTTTTGAGGTTACTGTCACTCAACTTTCTGGAAATTTTTGGTTAGATCAGGGTATCGATAGGTCCAAATACTATAATTTCCACCGCAGGCGAAACTCAGAATTTTTCTTTGCTGACTACGTAATTTTAACAGAAAGCCCAATAGATGCGGAACTCGCACACTACCTGATTGAATCCGGTGGATTGGATTTCTCTAAATATAGCGTGTCAATTGTCAGCCTGGATGGCGTTGATTCACTTCCGTACGCGTATCATCTTCTTAAAAATCTTCAGATTGATTTCTCTGCTATTGTCGATAAGGACTATTTTTTACCGTATCTTAACGATGAACTCGATGCCAGTAGAGATGCAAGAGGTTTTCCAAAATATAAGAAGGAGTTCAAAGCAGCTTGTCTCGTTGAGGAAATTGTGCCTGATCCAGTAAGGAGAGCTGAGCTTCTAGATTTTTTTCACACCAATCATTCTCGCGCTATGGGATTTTTGGAAGAAGCCGGGGTTTTCTGTTTTCGGTATTCAATGGATATCGACCTGGTCGGCTCGGAGACTGCAAAAAATATTCTGTTTGCCAGTTTGGGCATACCAGTCGCCGAAAGGACATCTGAAGAATTACTCATTGGCCGCAGGAAGCAGTTAAAAAAACAGGAGACAGTATTAAGCGCGACACGGCAACTTTCTCCAGGAAGTTTGCCCAATTCCTACAAGAGAATTCGAAAGAAGATTCCGGAACTAGTTAGGGCGACCGTGGTTTGAGCCGCTTCGATGGCTTGATCGTTTCCCCCTTCGTCAGCATGCACGACTTCACGTGTGGTCCAGTCAGTGGCGCGTAGCTCCGGGCACAATCCCATCTGTTTCCAGTCGCAGCGCCGCTCTCC
The DNA here is from genome assembly GCF_046592965.1 of Marivita sp. S2033. NCBI lineage: Bacteria > Pseudomonadati > Pseudomonadota > Alphaproteobacteria > Rhodobacterales > Roseobacteraceae > Marivita > Marivita sp. S2033. Next base: position 14,416 of record NZ_JBISBV010000018.1, on the reverse strand, counting down.
ATAGCGGCGTCTTGGTGAACATACTCTCTCTCGTCCGAAGCAACCCCTTGGCTCTGTTCTCTTGCAGCAATCCTGTCTAGCAGAGAGGCCGAAGCACCTGGATGTAGAGGCGGCTCAGCACATCGTCGAAACCACCGGCAGGATCGGGCTCACCGAACAGCACCTGTCGAAGGTCGCCGCCGGTCGCGCCGTCCTCGGTCTCGACGTTCAGCGCGTTCAGGAACACGTCCCAATTGCCCAAAATCGGCTCGTCATCGAAGCGCGAGAAGCGGGCGTGATTGACCTCGAACAGGTAAAACGGCGTGACGATGCCGAAGATGCGACCAGGATGCCCGACCAGTCCCTGGCCTGCCTTGGTCAGTTTGAACTGCCCCTTGTAGTGCCGTCCGATCTTCAGCGCGATCATCACATCGTGCAGATCCATCAGCGGGCCGAAGTCGATCTCGTTCAGCACCTTGTTGATGGCGAAAAGGTCTTCCTCGGTATAGCCGGGCCAGTCGAACTCGCGCGCCGCCCAGTGCACGAACACCCGCTTGAAGGCTTTCGACGGCGTCAGCCCGATCCCGCCATGCTCAGCCATGTAGGCTAAGGTCTTTTCCAGCGCCCGCACCATAGGTGAATGCGCGAGGGCGGGGTTTTCATCGTCGATCTGGCGGAATTCGATCATCTCAAATCTCCCGCGCGAACCAGCGGATGCGGCCGATGATGTGGATTTCCTCGGCGCTGCGCTCATAGGGACTGTAGAAGCCGTTGTCTGATATCACGCGGACCGCAGGCGGATCGCTGTTGGGGACATGCTCAAGCCGCTTGGCCACCAGCCCCATCCCGTCATCCAGCACGAAGATCCCGGGCGGGTTCGGCGCTCGCCGGGTCATGTCGACCAACACGGTGTCGCCGTCCAGCAGGGTCGGTGACATGCTGTCGCCCTCAACATGCATGATGCGCAGCTGCGACGGGCTGGCCTTGAGGCTGCCCTTTATCCAGGACCGACGGAAGTGATAGGCGCGGCCGGGGGTGTCGTGATCTTCGGTAACCACCGCGCCGCCGCCCATCGAGGGGCGCGGGCTGGCATGTGCGATCGCCACGAATGTCTCGTCAGGGTTCTCGATGAAGGGCGGCTCGCCCTCGACCTCACCGATGCCGTGGATCAACCATTCCCGCTCGACCTTCAGCACGCGGGCGACCTCTGCGAGCTTGTCGATGCCCGGGCGCGCAGAGCGGCCGCGCAGGATGTCATAGACGAAGGATCGATTGACCCCGGCCATCTCTGCGACATGAGCGGGGCTGAGCCCGAGTTGCTGAGCCCGGGCGCGGAGGCGGTCGGAGAGCGTGTGATGCTCGATCATGTTTTCCTCAGGTATCTGTGGATTAAATAGGATAAAACAGGATTGATCGGAGGGCGTCAAGGGATTAGAACAAACAATAAACATTAGCTTTCAGGAATCGGGGGTCAAATGGAGATCGAAAAGGCATATTTTACGCTCCCGGAGATCCTCGATCGTTGGTCCATCTCCGAGGCCGACCTGATCTATCTGGCAGAGAACGACAAGCTGCGGTTGTCGGTGCGTGTCTTCGGTACCCCGCTTGAGTTGGGCGACTATGAGGAAACCCTTGAGGGTGAGCACTTTCGGGTGCCCGCCGAGCAGAGCTACTACAGTGGACTGCTTGAGCTGCATGTGCGAGATGTGTTCCAGCTTTTTCGAGCCGCTGAATTGACAGTAAGCGACTTCCGCACGCCCGGGTCGGGCTATGCGTCGATCTGGGGTGATCGCGATGGCGTGCTTCTGAGCATTGAGGATTTGCTGCTAAGACGCGAGGAACGTGATCGTTTCGAGGCTGAAACAGGCTTCTCCACCGCGGAGACCGGGCCGCATCTGCCAGTATTCCGCGCGTCGCCCGATTATCAGGAGGTACGATGTGGCGGGCACCAGTTCCGCCTCGGTCCGATCCAGGCGCAGGCTGTCCGAGCGCTGCATCAGGCTGCGCAGCGAGGTGAGGCCTGGCAGAGTGGCAAGGCGATCTTGTCGGCGGCGGGATCAAAGAGCCTGAAGATGTCCGACGTGTTCAAATCCCAGAAGCAGTGGCGGTCGCTGATCGAATCGAACGGTCGCGGCAATTACCGTCTGAGCTGCAGCTGATTCTGACGCATCCGTTCCAGCACGTGCGTCCCTCCGGCTCCACAGTGGGATGCGCAGGGGGATGAGAGTGGGATGACAATCCCCCGCCAAGGCGTTCGCCGTTGAGTTGCAAGGCGCAAACTGATCCCCCTCCGTATCCCACTTCAATCCTGACGACATCCCACAGCAGGATTTCGCATCTTCCTCCCAACGCAGCGAGCGACAGGAGACGAAGATGCAGCTCAAACACCTCAATCAGAAAGAACTCGCGCGGCGGTGGAACATCTCGCACCGCACGCTTGAGCGGTGGCGGTGGGCCGGAGAAGGCCCGCAGTTCATGAAGCTGGGCGGCCGTGTGGTTTACCGCATGGAGGACATCACCGCGTTCGAGCAGGACCAGCTGCGCCACAGCACCGGCGCGGATGCCCATGCGGGTGCCGCATGATGGTCCGGCTCGATGATTTCACAGCCGACCGGGTGGTGCCGTTCTGCGCCGCTGGCGGTCTGGACGAGGTCGGGCTTTGTGCATGGATCGCGCAGGCCGAACCCGGCGAGACGCTGATTTATCACCGCGGGTTTCTCGCGGTGGATGCCACCGCAGTTCTCTCGAAGTTGCCTGCCGACCGTCAGCGTGCATTGCGCCAGGTTGCGGCCGCCGCCCTTCGCGCGGCCGAGCAGAACCTCGTCCATCTCGTCCAGGCGCGGATCGGCCCCGACCAGTTCGCCTATATCGCCGTCGCCCGGCCCAAACCCCGTTCCAGCGGAGCCGCCCTGTCGATCCGCCTGCTCGAGGCCGCGTGATGCCCGCATTCCAATCCTTTTTCACCGATCATGGAGACCCATTCATGCCATTCCCCGAGAACACTCCCACGCCCGACGATCTGCCGTCCCTCAGCACAGCCGAAATCGCGGCGCTGCCGGTCGAGTTGCTGGCAATCCTGCAGCGCGAGATCGAGGAGCGTCTGAAATGCGACAAGGCCGCCAAGGCCCGCTTCGATGCCGGACTGGCCATCCGCTATGCTACCCGGGCCGCCGAAGAACGGCAGGTTTCGGGCAAGGACACCGGCACAGTCCGCTTTGATGATGGCGATTTCACCGTGGTCGCCGATCTGCCGAAGCGGGTGGATTGGGATCAGGACCGGCTTGCCGACATGGTGGCGCGGATCCGCGATGCCGGGGACGATCCCGCCGAATATGTCGATTTCGCTTACAAGGTGCCGGAGCGCAAATACGCGGCCTGGCCCGAGGCCATCCGGCAGGGCTTCGAGCCCGCACGCACCGTCCGGCCCGGCACGCTGAAGGTCGAGATCGTCCCGCAGGGGGCTGAGCAATGAGCCTCCCCATCATCAGCGCCGACCAGCGGTTGGCCGAGCCGCGCGGCATCAAGGGCTGCATCTTCGGGAAAAGTGGAATTGGGAAAACCTCCCTTCTGTGGACCCTCGATCCCAAGCTCACGCTGTTCATGGATCTCGAAGCGGGCGATCTGGCCATCGAAGGATGGTCCGGAGACAGCATCCGGCCGCGCACCTGGACGGAATGCCGGGATTTCGCGGTGTTCATCGGCGGGCCCAACCCGGCGCTGCGCGACGAGCAGCCTTACAGCCCGGCACACTATGCCGCCGTCTGTGACCGCTTTGGCGATCCGGCAGAACTCGACCGCTACGACACCATCTTCGTCGACTCGATCACCGTGGCGGGGCGGCTGTGTTTCGGATGGTGCAAGGGCCAGCCGGAGGCGCTGTCGGAGAAGACCGGCAAGCCTGATGTGCGCGGAGCCTACGGGCTGCACGGCCGCGAGATGATCGACTGGCTCACCCATCTGCAGCACACACGGGCCAAGAATGTCTGGTTCGTCGGGATCCTCGACGAGAAGCTCGACGACTTCAATCGCAAGGTGTTCCAGCCGCAGATCGACGGCTCAAAGACCGGGCTAGAGCTGCCGGGGATCGTCGATGAGGTGATCACCATGGCGGAGCTGAAGGCCGACGGTGGCGATCCGTACCGGGCCTTTGTCTGCCAGACGATCAATCCCTGGGGCTTTCCGGCCAAGGACCGCTCCGGCCGTCTGGCCCAAGTCGAAGAACCCCATCTCGGCCGCCTTATGGCGAAGATCCGGACGCCCGTGACCCCGGCGACGGATCGCCTGACCTACGCCCCGCCGCCTGCCGATCCGGCCGGTGCCGATCAATCCCAACCGCAATCCTGATCAGAAAAGGAGGTTCCCCATGGGTTCCTGGAACGATTTCAACGACGCGCAGAGCAACACCAACCTCATCCCCAAGGGTACTCTGGCCAAGGTGCGCCTGACCATCCGCCCCGGCGGCTTCGATGATGCCTCGCAGGGCTGGACCGGCGGCTATGCCACGCGCGGCTCCACCGGTGCTGTCTATCTCAATGGCGAATTCACCGTGACCGAGGGTCCATATGCCCGGCGCAAGATCTTCACGCTGATCGGGCTTTACAGCCCCAAGGGTCCGGATTGGACCAACATGGGCCGCAGCCTGGTGCGCGGGATGCTGAACTCGGCGCGCGGGATTTCCGACAAGGACATGTCGCCCGAGGCGCAGGCCGCGCGACGCATCAGCGGATTTGCCGATCTCGACGGGATCGAGTTCATCGCCCGCATCGACATCGGCACCGATGCTAGCGGCGACGACAAGAACGAGATCCGTAGCGCGGTCACGCCCGATCATCGCGACTATGCGCAGGTCATGGGCGCGGCGCCCCTGCAGTTCAGTAGTAACGCCGGGCCGGGGGCCACTCCGCAGCAGAATGCTGCCGCCCCAACGTCCTCGTCCAATCCGCCAGCAGTCAACCCCGGTGCCCCCGGGCGGCCGAGCTGGGCACAGTAAGGGGGGATCGGTCATGCGATTGCGCCCCCGCCAGAAAACCTTCGTCGAGCGCAGTGTTGCTGCGCTCGGCTCCCGCGGCAACACGCTGGGCGTGGCGCCTACCGGCGCGGGCAAGACCATCATGCTCTCGGCGGTCACCGGCGAGATGATCGGTGACGGTGCCAAGGCCTGTGTTCTGGCGCATCGCGATGAGCTCACGGCGCAGAACCGCGCCAAGTTCCAGCGCGTGGTGCCGGGCGTAGCCACCTCAGTGATCGACGCGACCGAGAAATCCTGGGGCGGCCAGGTTGCTTTCGCCATGGTACCTACGCTGGCGCGTGCCTCAAACCTGGCCGACATGCCGCGCCTTGATCTGCTGGTGATCGATGAGGCGCATCATGCGGTGGCGGACAGCTACCGGCGCATCATCGACCGGGTGCGCGACGCCAATCCGCAAGCCCGGATCTTCGGGGTGACGGCAACGCCGACCCGGGGCGATCGCAAGGGTTTGCGCGAGGTCTTCGACAATGTCGCCGACCAGGTGCGTCTGGGCGAGTTGATCGCATCGGGCCACCTCGTGCCGCCGCGCACCTTTGTCATCGATGTGGGCGTCCAGGAGGAATTGAAGTCGGTTCGCAAGACCAGCGCGGATTTCGACATGACCGAGGTGGCGGACATCATGGACCGCGCGCCCGTCACCGACGAAGTGATCCGCCACTGGACCGAAAAAGCGGGAGATCGTCAGACCGTCGTGTTCTGCTCCACCGTCGCCCACGCGGACCATGTGACCGAGGCCTTCCGGGCTGCGGGGATCACGGCTGCGCTGATCCATGGCGATCTGGCGGCTGAGACTCGCAAGGCCATCTTGGCCGATTACGCGGCAGGCAAAACCCGCGTGGTCGTTAACGTTTCGGTGCTCACTGAGGGCTGGGATCATCCGCCCACATCCTGTGTCGTGCTGCTGCGGCCCAGTTCCTACAAATCCACTATGATCCAGATGGTTGGGCGCGGGCTGCGCACCGTCGATCCTAAGGAACACCCCGGCCTCGTCAAGACCGACTGCGTGGTGCTGGATTTCGGGACATCGAGCCTGATCCACGGCACGCTGGAACAGGATGTCGATCTGTATGGCAAGACCGGCATCGGTGAAGCCCCGACCAAATCTTGCCCGGCCTGTGCGGCGGAGATTCCGCTCGCGGCCACCGAATGCCCGCTCTGCGGTGAGGTTTTCCTGCAGGACGAAGGTGAAGCAGGCGCGGACGCTGTGCCACTCTCGGGCTTTGTCATGACCGAAATCGACCTGCTGAAACGCTCCAGCTTCGCTTGGGTCGATCTCTTCGGCACGGACGACGCACTGATGGCCACGGGCTTCACCGCCTGGGGCGGCATCTTCTGGATGGAGGGCGTCTGGTACGCCATCGGCGGGGCCAGGGGTGAGCGGCCGAGACTTCTGGGCGTCGGCGAACGCACCGTGTGCCTCGCGCAGGCCGACGATTGGCTCAATGCCCACGAGAGTGATGAAAGCGCCTTCAAGACAAGGGGATGGCTGCGCCAGCCACCGACGGACAAGCAGCTGAAATACCTGCCGCCTGAATGCCGCCATGACTTCGGCCTGACGCGATATCGCGCCTCGGCGCTGATGACCTTCGGCTTCAACAAGCGCGCTATCAAAGGGGTCGTAAATGCGGTGGCCGATCCCGAACGGAGGGCGGCATGACCCATGACCTCACCAACCCCCATCACGGCCGAGGACCGGCGGCGTCTCTGGCATCCACGTGGAACGCTCTGTGCTGTCTGCCGGCAACCCACGCGTGGTTTTGGCTGGCGCGATCCACACCGGTCGAAGCGGCCCCGGCCATCGGTCTGGTTCTGCTCGATGCCCTGCCAAGGCTTCTGGACGCGTTTGGCGCGGGAGCGTTTTGCCATGGTTGACCTGACAGAAGAAGAACGCGCCGCCGTCACCGCCACCATGAAACGCATGGCACTCCTGATGGACGAGATCGGCTGGCAGACCGCCTTCGCCGATCTGACCGAGGCACAGGTGCGCGCCCTGATCGAGGAAGCGGTCGAGGGCTTCCGCGAGGCCATGGCCGACATCGCCAAAGCCCAGACACCGGAGATTCCATTTTGATGCTGGATTTCAACCACCGGCCCTCCATGGCCGACCGGATCAACGCACTGGTCGACGCAGCCCTCATTGCCGAACGCGAGGCCACGCCGCCCCGGACCTATCTCGGTGCATCCCGCCTGGGTCATGCTTGCGAACGCGCGCTTCAGTTTGAGTTCGCGGGTGCGCCCAAGGATGAAGGTGCCGATTTCAGCGGTCAGACGTTGCGGATCTTCGCCATCGGCCACCAGCTCGAGGATCTGGCGATCCGTTGGCTGCGCGCGGCCGGGATCGATCTGGTCACCCAAAAACGCGACGGTGGCCAGTTCGGCTTCTCCGTCGCGGGCGGTCGCATCCGTGGCCATGTCGACGGGATCATCGCTGATACCCCGGCAGCACTTGGTTTGCGCGCCCCGGCGCTCTGGGAATGCAAGACCATGAACGCCAAGAACTGGCGCGCCTGCGTCAAGGATGGGGTCACGGTGTCGAAGCCCGTCTATGCCGCCCAGATCGCGATCTACCAGGCCTACATGGAGCCCTCGGTGCCAGGGATATCGCAGGCACCGGCGCTGTTTACGGCGATCAACAAGGACACCGCCGAGCTGCACCATGAATTGGTCCCGTTCGATGCCGATCTGGCGCAGCGCATGTCCGACCGCGCCGTGCGCATCCTGCAGGCCACCGACGCATGCGAGTTGCTGCCCCGCATCGCCGCCAATCGCGACTTCTTCGAGTGCCGGTTCTGCGCACATGCCGAGCGGTGCTGGGGGCTGGCCACATGACCGATGAACCCACCGACCCATCCAACCCCGAGCAGGACCCGACCATGCGTGATGACACGACGCCCGGTGCACCCACGACACACGATGCGCCCAAGGAAAACATCGTCCATTTCAATCCTTGGCGCGATTTCAACGATGCCGCCCCGCAGATCGACGTGTTCGGCGACGAACCCGATCCTGCGCAGATCGCCCAGTTCATGCAGGTCGTCTTCGGCTATTGCGATGGTCTGATCCCGGTCCGCAGTTTCATCGACAAGGGTCAGGGCATCGATGGCCGCCCGCACAATATCTGGCTCGAGGCGGATCAGGCCGCGCCCGAAAAGATGGCGACCTTCGCGACATGGGCCTCGCGTGAGGGCGCGGCGGTCTACGTCATCCCCGGCACAGTCGCGGCACCCGGGCAAGCCAAGGCCGCCGAGATTATCCAGATGCAGACCGTGGTCGTCGATCTCGACACCGGTGACATCGCCGCCAAGCGTGCGCACCTCGAGCGCCACCTCGGCGCGCCCAGCATGGTCGTGGAAAGCGGCGGCGTGACACCGGAGGGTCAGCGCAAGGCCCATGTCTGGTGGGTGCTGACCGAGCCCGCCGAGGGCGACGACATTCGACGTGTCTGTCGTCTGCGCGGCGACATAGCCGCCAAGGTCGGCGGTGACATGCATTTCCGCTCCGCCCACCAGCCGATCCGGGTGGCAGGCTCGGTGTATTACAAAAACAGCCTGAAAACGCAGGTGCGGATCGTTGAGCTGAACGTCGACCGCGAGCGCGATCTGGCGGAGTTCATCGAGGCGGTAACCGACATGCCGCCCGCACCGGGCCTGTCCCTGCAGCCCGAATTTTCTCACCCGGATAAGCCTGCCATGGACGATGTGCTGGTCACGCCGGTGCGCGAGGGGGCTCAGGACGACTGGTCCCGCTTTGAGGGAGCGTCCGCCGCGATCGGCCACTTCATCCGCATGGTCCACGAGGGCCGGATGACAAAGGACGAAGGCTGGGAAGGCATCTGTGGCTACAACGCTGCTATGCTGCGGCCCCAGTGGCCGGTCGAACGACTCAAGCGCGAGTCCGAGCGGCTCTGGGAGCGGCACGTTGAGAAATACGGACCACCGCTGATCCGACTGGAGTCCGGCGCACCGGGGCCACAGGAGATGCCTGCCTTCACGCTCGGCGCACTGCTGGACGACCAGAGCCCCATGCCGGAGGACATCATCGCGCCGCGCGTTCTGACGCCGGGCGGGCTGCTGGTGCTCGGTGGCGCGCCCAAGGTCGGTAAGAGCGACCTACTGATCTCTTGGTTGGTCCACATGGCCGCCGGTGTGCCGTTCCTCGGCTTCACGCCACCACGGCCGCTGCGGATTTTCTATCTGCAGGCGGAAATCCAGTATCACTATCTGCGGGAACGGCTGAAGCAAATCGCCCTGCCACCGGAGGTGTTGGCCGCCGCGCGCGACACCTTCGTTGCCACGCCAAAGCTCAAGATGCTGCTCGACAATGAAGGCAGCGTTCGCGTTGCGCGCGCCGTGCAATCCGCGTTCCCGGAGGCACCGCCCGACATTCTCTGCGTCGATCCGATCCGCAACCTCTTCGACGGTGGCCCGGACGGCGGCGGCGAGAACGACAACACCGCCATGATGTTCTTCCTGAAGGAACGGGTGGAGGTTCTGCGCGATCATATCGACCCCGACTGCGGGGTTATCCTGATCCACCACACCAAGAAGCTTTCAAAGCAGCAGGTAAAGGACGATCCCTTCCTGGCGCTCTCCGGCGCCAGCGCGCTGCGCGGCTTCTATACCTCGGGCCTGATCCTGCACCGCCCTGACGAAGATTGCTCGCAGCGCAAACTGGAGATCGAGTTGCGCAATGGTCCCGCGTTGCTGCCGAAGGTGATCGACAAGGTCGCTGGCCAATGGGTCGAGATCAACCCGATGAACGAACGCCTCGTCCGCCAGGAAGTTGGTGCGAAGCATGATGCCGAGCGAGACCGAAAGCGCGATGTGATCCTGTCGATCCTGATCGACGAGGCAGCGGAGGGCAAACTCTACACCTCAACCCAATTCCGCGAGGCGTTTGAGAACCAGCGCGGCCTCGGGAGCCAGTTCACCATCCGCGACCGCATCAATGTGCTGGCAACTAAAGGCGACATCCGCTTCCTGCGGGACGGCACAAAATTCGGTTACTCCGTGGTCCGGTCGCGCTTCGGCTACCTCTGCGCCGAAGGCATGGTGTTCGGCCGCAAGGGCCGGATCGACCCGGAGACTGGAGAGGTCCTGGACAGCGTCATTTCGGTCGTCCCGAGCCACTACAAATCGCCCTCCAACGGGCAGTGCATGGACCTCACAAACCCTTCCGATTGGTCGATCCGGGAGGATGAAAATGCCTGATTTTGACTTGTACGTCCTCTGTTCGACCTCAGGACAAACATGTTCGTCCTCCACCGTTGTTCGTCCTGAATCCAATGAAATCAATCACTTGGAGCAAAAAGAGGTCGAACATGTGCGTCCTCTTGTACGTCCTCTGTTCGTCCTCGAAACCCAAATGAATTCAGCATCTTACGCTGATTGGAGGACGAACAATGAAAGCCCCCATACTACGTATGGGGAGGCCAACCGGCAGGTTTGGCCTCTCCTCACATACGTCGCGGGGTATCCGCGCGCGCGGGCTCTGACGCTCCCTGCACATTCCAATCCGACGACGGCGGCCCGACCTGCCCAGGCACATGACCACCGTCGTCTTCCACCCCCGCAGCCAACCCAAAAAGGAGACCACGATGGCTGAAGCGACTCTGACCACCAGGATGCAGGAGGCAATCCCCGATCTGCCGCCTGCTTTCCGCGCCGACCGCACATTGCTAGCGCTTGATCTCGGCACGACCACAGGCTGGGCCCTGCATGGCGCAGACGGGCTGATCACCAGTGGCACCGTGTCCTTCCGCCCCGGTCGGTTTGACGGTGGCGGCATGCGCTACCTGCGCTTCAGCAATTGGCTGGGCGAGTTCGACCGTCTGTCCGGACCCATCGCAGCAATCTGGTTCGAGGAAGTCCGCCGCCACGCCGGCACCGACGCGGCCCACGTTTATGGGGGTCTGATGGGCACCTTGACCGCATGGGCTGAGATGCGCGGCGTGCCGTACGAGGGCGTGCCCGTCGGCACCATCAAGCGGTTTGCTACCGGCAAGGGCAACGCCAACAAGGAGGCCATGATCGCTGCTGCCCGGGCACGTGGTTTCAGCCCGGCCGATGACAACGAGGCCGATGCCATCGCGATCCTGTTCTGGGCGCTGGAGACAAAGGGGGGCATGCAATGAGCGGGATGCGGTTTGTGCCCAAGGGCTATGGCGGGCATCGCCGCAGCCCCGACGACGTCAAACGCGCTGGCTGGCAGGAGCAAGGTCTGCTCGCCGTGGCCATCGACGATCACCGCCTGACCTGGCCCGAACGGGAATTGGTACGGCAACTCGGCGAGAAGCTGTACGGGCAGTGCCCGCAAAACCGGGAGGCGTCGCAATGACAGACTGGACACCGGACCTCGTGGAGGAACGGCTGGCCGAGGCCGCCTTCGTTCTGAAGCGTCTGCCTGAGCCCCGCAGGCAGGGGTATTTCAGCACATGGCCCGAGATGGTTCACAGCTTCGCCGACAAGGTGGGCCAGGAGCCGAAGCCGATGCGGGTGCTGCCCTCACCACAGGCGATCAGCCGGATGGAGGAAACGCTGACCTGGACCGCCTGTCTCGAGCCCATCGATGGCAAGATCGTCTGGATGAAGGCGCATGGCGAACGCTGGAAAGAGATCTGCTGGGCGGTCGGTTTGCAGCGCTCTGCCGCCCACCAGCACTGGCAATTCGGGATTTCCGTCATCGCGCTCACCCTCAACAGACGACGGTTCAACCGCAACATGTCGAAGCGCCGCGTGATCGAACTGGCCGCTGGCGCGTAAGCGCCCGCAGCCACTAGGAAAGTGTCCGCCGGACAGTTTTCGATGAGACAGAAAGCCCGGTTGGGGGTTAGAAAAGGGATATACTCGGGAGAGGCGCGCGCGGGACGGCCCGCGCCGCTGGACCCCGGGGTCCACCGAAGGATCCACTCGGGATCCAATCGGGTAACCCATTGAATTCTTGGTTCCTTTTGGGCCACTTTCGTATGCTGGCGGGCGAAGCGCGCAATATCGCCAGCGACAGGGCCGGTTTTTTGGGAAGCCACCCCAGCGGGCATCCACCCGCGATCTGCTGAAAACCACAACAAAACAAACTCTTGGAGCCGGACACCCCGGCGGCCGTTGGACCATTTGCGGAGTCCAGGCTGGCTGCCGGTGTCCGGAGTCCACCCGATTGAGGCGAACCGACCACTATGACCCTGAGCTTTGCCCCGGAAGCGATTGAGACCTGGTCCCTGGCCAAGCTCCAGCCTTATGCGAAAAACGCGAAGGCGCATGGCGCGGATCAGGTCGCGAAGATAGCCGCCAGCATGGCCGAGTTCGGCTGGACCGTTCCCTGTCTGGTTGCCGACGATGGCGAGTTGATCGCGGGCCATGGCCGGGTGCTGGCCGCCACGCAGCTCGGGCTGACCGAAGCGCCGGTGATCGTGTTGGGACATCTGACCGAGGCGCAGCGCCGGGCTTACCGGATCGCGGATAACAAGCTGACGGAACTCGGGACCTGGGATGAGGCACTGTTGTCGGCGGAACTGAATGACCTACTGGCCGAGGATTTCGACCTGTCGCTGGTCGGGTTCTCCGATGGCGAATTGGACAAGCTGCTGGCCTATGTGCCGGAGGAGGACGGCCAAGACGGTGGTGCTGGTGGCTCCGTGCCGCCGGTGACCGTTCCTGAACCACCGCGCAATCCGGCCTCGCGCACCGGCGATCTCTGGATCCTCGGTGAACACCGGTTGCTGTGCGGTGACAGCACCAGCACCGCCGATGTGCGTCGCCTGATGAACGGCGAGCGGGCGATCCTGTTCGCGACAGACCCGCCATACCTCGTCGATTACGACGGATCGAACCACCCGACCCGCAACAAGGACTGGTCGGCGTCCTACGGCACAACCTGGGACGACAGCTCGCAGGGGGCGGAGCTCTACGACGGCTTCATCGCCGCTGCGGTCGCCGAAGCGATTGCGGAAGACGCCGCCTGGTATTGCTGGCACGCATCCCGCCGTCAGGCGATGCTGGAGGCCTGCTGGGAAAAGGCCGGTGCCTTCGTGCACCAGCAAATCATCTGGGTGAAGGACCGCGGTGTTCTGACCCGGTCGCATTATTTGTGGAAGCACGAGCCCTGTTTCATGGGCTGGCGCCGCCCCAACCGGCCGCCGAAGGTGGCGGAGGAAACGCTGCCTTCCACATGGGCGCTGCCGAGCTTCGCCAAGGACGACCGGCCCGACCACCCGACGCCGAAACCGCTGGACGCCTTTGGGATCCCTATGCGCCAGCACGTCGCGCGGGGCGGTCTTTGCTACGAGCCGTTCTGTGGATCCGGATCGCAGATCATGGCCGGTGAAGCCAACGGTCGCCGCGTCTTCGCGATGGAGATCAGCCCGGCCTATGTCGATGTCGCCGTGGAACGCTGGCAGGCCGAAACCGGTCGCGAGGCTATCCTTGACGGCGACGGTCGGACCTTCGCCGAGTCCAAAGCCGAGCGGCTGGGCCAGCCCGCGAACGACGAGGAAGCGGCCGCATGAAGCAATCGCGCGCCATGTCGCTGGTCGAGTCGGTCGCCAATGTGATCGTCGGCTACGGAGTCGCGGTCGCCACCCAGATCCTTGTCTTCCCGATTTTCGGTCTGCACACGACTCTGGCGCAGAACCTGACGATGGGAGCCATCTTCACCATCGTGTCGATCGGCCGTTCCTTCGCCTTGCGGCGGCTGTTCGAGGCGATCCGGGTAAAAGCACGAAGCCGCCGCTGACAAGGCGACGGCTTCCCTATAGTCGAGACTTGAGTGGCGCGGCGGATCAAATCAGCGCTCGATATGATAAACCCGTCCTCGGTTCTCGACCTTCTCCGAGTTGACCTTGAGCCCGAGCTTCTTTTTCAGCGCACCGGACATCGCGCCGCGCACCGTGTGCGACTGCCAGTCCGTCGCGGCCATGATCTCCTCGATGGTCGCGCCGTCCGGCGCGCGCAGCATCGTAATCAGCGTGGCCTGTTTGGTGCCCTCACGCGGCGTGCGCGTCTTGTGCGAGGCTTCGGGTCCGGTGGGGGCGTTTTGCACGGGCTCCTCTGTCGGAGCGTCCGTCGCGCCCGCAGGCACGGTGTTCGCGTCCTCGGGTTCGATGCCGATGGCTGCAAGGCCAGCGTCGGTGGCGGCCAGCGTGACTCCGTGACCGTCGCCGGTCTCGCGCCAAATGGACTCGCTCTTGCGCATGTCGGCGTCGACCTCTTCGAGGAAGCCTTTGGCGAGCATCGCGCCGACCACCTTGGTGGCGGCTCCGCCGCGCAGGCTGTCAGGCAGCGGCAGGGCAATGCGGTCCTCGTTCCGGGCCGCTCGGGACAGGATGATCGTCTGGGTGTCGGAAAGCTTGGTCATGGGGTCGTCTCCGTGTTCGGACCGCGACCGTCGCGGTCTTCTACGACCCCAAGCCGCGCA
>NZ_JBISBV010000017.1:0-21491 GCF_046592965.1 Marivita sp. S2033 | reverse complement strand
CCGATCGCGATGGAAGAGGGCCTGCGCTTCGCCATCCGCGAAGGCGGCCGCACCGTCGGCTCCGGCGTCGTGTCGAAAATCGTCGCGTAACCGACACGGACATCGCTGTCTTGATCTTGCGAGGGTCGCCCATCGGGCGGCCCTTGTGCGTTTCGGCTCGGGTTTGATATTTTGAGGCTCCACGAGGGAGGGCACGTCATGTCACGGCCATTTGCCGATCCAACCGTTTTGCATCCGATCACCTTGCCCGACGGGACGCCGCATACGGGAACCGTGTTCCTGAAACCCGCAATCGACCATCCCCGCATAGCGGTCGGGGACTACAGCTATGCCAGTTCCCACCACCCGCCTGCCGACTGGGCCGTCCACCTCGCGCCTTATCTCTACCCATTCTCGCCCGAGCGTCTGACGATCGGAAAATTCTGCCAGATTGCCGACGGGGTCCGGTTCATCACTGCATCCGCAAACCACCGATATGACGGATTTTCCAGCTTTCCGTTTGCGGTGTTCGGCGGCGTCGGTTTCGAAGACCGCCCCAGCATGCCCGCGCCGGGACGCGACACGGTGATCGGCCACGACGTCTGGCTATGCAGCGGCGCAACCGTGCTTCCCGGTGCGCAGATTGGCAATGGCGTGATCGTTGGCGCGGGCGCGGTGGTACAGGGGAACATACCGTCCTACTCGATTGTCACGGGCAATCCCGCCCGCCTCCACCGGATGCGGTTCGCGCCGGAAATCGTGCAGCGGCTGGAGGCTGTGGCCTGGTGGGACTGGCCGATCGCGTTGATTCTTCAAGCTGAGGCGGAGATTTGCGGCGGCGACATTGAGGCGCTGGAGAGGCTAATTGATCTAAACATTGCGGCCGAAGCGGACCAAAAGACCGAGTGAGCGCATGGAATTTGTCGATTTTTCCAACAAGCGTGGCGCGCGGCGGGAACTTCGCAGCAAAAGGTGAGCCATAGGTCGATCCGGGCCTTGATTTCGGATTTTTCTTCGACTACGCGTCTCTCTGGCGATAGGGGTATAGCTCAGTTGGTAGAGCGACGGTCTCCAAAACCGTAGGTCCCGGGTTCGAGCCCTGGTGCCCCTGCCACTTCACATGACATATGCGCTCCATTGCTTTGCCGGAATTGGCGTGTCTCGCCCCGGCACAAAAAAAGGGCCGCCAAACTGGCGACCCTTTTGAGGGAACAATCGGAAAACCTTAGTTCATCACGATCGATTCAATTTTCCCGACCTTCTCGCCACGCGACATGTCGCTGTAGATGAACGACTTGATCGTTTGCACCTGCTGGTCCGTCAACGTGCTAACGTCGACATTCGGGGCATATTCTTGGATCATCGCGGCTTCGCCAGCGGTGATTTCCATGTTCATTGTCTCCATCGAGTTGTGATCGGCGAAGATGTTCTTGACCCGGTCGCTTTTGACGCCTTCGGATTCACCGCCATAGGTCACGGCCAAGGCAGACTGGACCTGCGCTTTGGTCGCGTTGGTGAAATCTGCGTCCGGTGCGTATTCCTTCAGGCGCTGCAATTCTGCCTGACCGATATCCGCCATCGACGAATTGTCTGTGTCTTCGGCCAGTGCACGAAGCTTGGCGATCTTCTCACCCTGCGACATACCGGCATGAATGATGCCATAAGCGATGTCATATTGGGTGTCGGTGAAGGACGACGTGTCGATATCAGCGGAGAAAGTCTGCACTTCCTGGATCTGCGCTTCGGAGGCCGCAAAGGCTGCAGTGCTCAGGGTCGTT
Organism: Marivita sp. S2033; assembly: GCF_046592965.1. Lineage (NCBI taxonomy): Bacteria > Pseudomonadati > Pseudomonadota > Alphaproteobacteria > Rhodobacterales > Roseobacteraceae > Marivita > Marivita sp. S2033. Next base: position 19,734 of record NZ_JBISBV010000017.1, on the reverse strand, counting down.
ACGAGTGCTGTTGCGATCATCATGCGTTTCATATTTTGCCTTTCCAGCCCATAAGGACTGATCTCTTCAATTTCTCCGGTCGCACCAATTTGCGCCGGTTCTGGGGAGATAACAGGCGGGCACTAAGATCGTTCCCGCCAAATAGAAAAAATCGCGTGCACGTCTTTGTGAGGCAATCGGTCGGAACAATTGACCGGTCCGGGCAATCGCGCGTTCCGTATAAATGTTGCATTTCCGGGCCAGACCCGACGCTGTCGCTTGAAATACACCAAAGGCTTCGTTAAGTGCGGATGAACGAAAATTCAAAGTGAGACCCACGCATGGCAACGACCAACCCACTTCAGTTTATCCAGCAGGTTCGCGCTGAGGTGTCGAAGATCGTTTGGCCCACCCGCCGCGAAGTTCTTCTTACCACGGTGATGGTGTTCATCATGGCCGCCTTGACAGCGGTCTTCTTTGCGATGGTCGACATCCTGATCCGCAGTGGTTTGCAGGGTTTGCTCAACCTGTTCGGCTAGGGCGGTCTGCTCTTGAAAAAGCTCGGGTAAGGCGGTAGGTCAGCGACCAGAACGGAATGAGGCGTGCATCGATTCGAGTTGCACGCCGATTTTTTATTCCGATGCGGGCGTGAATTGTGTCGGCAATCAGTAATCAGACGGCGTCTCAGCCGCGCGAACAAAGAGGTTTGTGACCAGATGGCGAAGCGGTGGTACTCGGTCAGCGTGCTCTCGAATTTCGAGAAGAAGATCGCGGAGCAAATTCTTACGGCTGTCGAAGAGCAGGGCCTTCAGGATCAGATCGAGGAAGTTCTGGTTCCGACCGAAGAGGTCATCGAAATCCGCCGCGGCAAGAAGGTCACGGCAGAGCGCCGCTTCATGCCCGGTTATGTGCTGGTGCGCATGGATATGTCGGATCAGGGATATCACCTGATCAACTCGATCAACCGCGTGACCGGCTTCCTGGGCCCGCAAGGTCGCCCGATGCCGATGCGCGATGCCGAAGTGCAGGCCATCCTGGGCCGTGTGGCCGAGGGCGAAGACGCGCCGCGGACCTTGATCCACTTTGAAGTGGGTGAGAAGGTCAAGGTCAACGATGGTCCGTTCGAGGATTTCGATGGCATGATCGAAGAGGTCGATGACGACAACCAGCGCCTCAAGGTGTCGGTCATGATCTTTGGCCGGGAAACTCCGGTCGAATTGGAATACACGCAGGTCACCAAGCAGTAGGTAACCGTGTGCGGTGGGTGAAAGACCCGCCACCCGAGCGTGGGAGGAGAGGGCGACGCGTCGTCCAATCCGGACCACACAACAAGAGTGACCCTGCAACGCGTTTCAGGGTCGTTGGAAAAGGAGAGGCCACATGGCCAAGAAACTTGCTGGCAAGATGAAGCTGCAGATCCCTGCAGGTCAAGCCAACCCAAGCCCCCCCGTGGGCCCGGCGCTGGGTCAGCGCGGCATCAACATCATGGAATTCTGCAAGGCGTTCAACGCCAAGACGCAGAACATGGAACAGGGCGCGCCTTGCCCGACCGAGATTGTCTATTACCAAGACAAATCGTTCACCATGGACATCAAGACGCCGCCGGCGTCGTACTACCTGAAAAAAGCCGCTGGCCTGAAGCCCGTCGGAAAGCGCAACCGTCCGCGTGGTGCAGAGCTGCCGGGTCGTGAGACCGTGGCGACTGTGTCCGTCAAGCAGGTGCGCGAAATTGCCGAGGCCAAGATGAAGGACCTCAACGCAACAGACGTCGAAGCGGCAATGAAGACAATCGTGGGCGCTGCGAAGTCCATGGGCATCGAGGTGAAGTAAGATGGCAAAACTTGGAAAACGCACCCGCGCAGCCCGTGAAGCCTTTGAGGGCAAGGAAGACGTCACCGTTCAGGAGGCCGTTGCCCTGATTAAGGCGAACGCGAACGCAAAGTTCGACGAGACGATTGAAATCGCGATGAACCTTGGTGTTGACCCGCGTCACGCAGACCAGATGGTCCGCGGTGTCGTCGGCCTGCCCAACGGCACCGGCAAAACCGTGCGCGTCGCGGTCTTTGCCCGCGGTCCCAAGGCTGACGAAGCCAAGGAAGCCGGTGCGGATATCGTCGGTGCAGAAGACCTGATGGAAACCGTTCAGGGCGGCACGATCGAATTTGACCGTTGCATCGCCACACCCGACATGATGCCGATCGTCGGACGTCTGGGCAAGGTTCTTGGTCCCCGCAACCTGATGCCAAACCCCAAGGTCGGCACCGTGACAATGGACGTCAAGGAAGCCGTTGAAGCGGCCAAGGGCGGTCAGGTGCAGTTCAAGGCCGAAAAGGCCGGTGTCGTTCATGCAGGCGTCGGCAAGGTCTCCTTCGACGAAGCCAAGCTGGTCGAAAACATCCGCGCGTTTGTGGATGCGGTCGCCAAGGCCAAGCCGACAGGCTCCAAAGGCACCTACATGAAGAAGATCGCGCTGTCCTCGACCATGGGTCCGGGCGTCAGCGTATCGGTTGACGACGCTGCCAGCCAGTAAGGCAAGCATCACTCGAAACAGAGCGGCGCCCAGGTTGGCGCCGCTTTTTTATGTGCGGCACATTTTTCAGTTGACCTTTGGCAAATTCCGGCTTTCCGGGCTTGGCATTCAGGGTTGAACACAGTATCCCAGCCGCTGTGAGAGAGCGCGCGATTCGTCCCGCGCTCTTTTGCATTACGTCCGAGACGGTGGGTTGCGGCATTTGGCGCAATAAATCCTGCCCGAGGCGGGAGCAGACCGAAATGCCGAGAGCTCATCCGTTGAGCGCGCGGCGGGTTTGAGACCGCAGACCGCGGACCAAAACCGCCGGAGCGATCCGGTACCACTGAGCCGGGGGGCTTGCCTCCCAAACTGGAGAAAACCTGTGGATAGAGCCCAAAAAGAGAAAGTGGTCGAGGAACTCGGCCAGATCTTCGAAAGCTCTGGCGTCGTTGTGGTTGCCCACTACGAAGGTCTCACAGTTGCCGAGATGCAGGATCTGCGGTCGCGCGCGCGCGATGCCGACAGTTCCGTACGTGTCGCCAAGAACCGTCTGGCCAAGATTGCTCTTGATGGAAAGCCCTGCGCAAGCATCGCCGACTATCTGACGGGCATGACTGTCCTCACCTATTCCGAAGACCCCGTGGCAGCAGCCAAGGTGGCCGAGGATTTCGCCAAGGAGAACAAGAAGTTCGAAATCCTTGGCGGTGCAATGGGCGAGAACGCACTTGACCGGGCCGGCGTTGAAGCCGTGTCGAAGATGCCGTCGCGTGATGAGCTTATTGCTACCATCGCAGGCATGATCGGCGCACCCGCTTCCAACATCGCCGGGGCGATTGGCGCACCTGCATCCAATATCGCGTCCATTCTCTCGACCATCGAAGAGAAAGCGGCGTAAGGCAACATGCGAAACCCTCGTGGGGTTGAATACCCTGACGTTGGAACACATTTAGATAGGAAAGCTGAAAATGGCTGATCTGAAAAAACTGGCAGAAGAGATCGTTGGTCTGACGCTTCTCGAAGCACAAGAACTGAAAACCATCCTGAAAGACGAGTACGGCATCGAGCCCGCAGCAGGCGGCGCAGTGATGATGGCGGGCCCGGCCGATGCAGGTGGCGGCGCGGCTGCTGAAGAGCAGACCGAATTCGACGTCATCCTGAAGTCGGCAGGCGCATCCAAGATCAACGTGATCAAGGAAGTCCGCGGCATCACCGGTCTTGGCCTCAAGGAAGCCAAGGAACTGGTCGAAGCAGGTGGCAAGGCCGTCAAAGAGCAGGTTTCCAAGGACGAAGCCGAAGACATCAAGAGCAAGCTGGAAGCAGCTGGCGCGGAAGTCGAGCTCAAGTAATCCGCACCGGGGCAACCCGGAGTTGGACTTTATCGAGGCTGGGTTCGGAGATTTCCGAGCCCGGCCAAGCCTGTCTTAGAGAGGCCCTTTTTCGCACAAGGGCTTTTCTTAGGCAGGACCCAAAGATCGGGAGGCGCGCGGTGGGACGCGGGCCGGGAATTGATCGGGTTCTTGTTGTCTCTATTGGGTAGTCCGCCGGGGCCCGACCGCGTGACGCTCAGCTGAGAATGAAAAGGTGATATCGACCATGGCGCAAAGCTTCATTGGCCAGAAACGTCTTCGTAAGTATTATGGAAAAATCCGTGAGGTTCTGGAGATGCCGAACCTCATCGAGGTTCAGAAATCCTCTTACGACCTGTTCCTGAAATCCGGCGACCAGCCCACTCCGCTTGACGGAGAGGGCATCAAGGGTGTCTTCCAGTCGGTTTTTCCGATCAAGGATTTCAACGAAACCAGCGTTCTGGAATTCGTCAGCTACGAGCTGGAAAAGCCCAAATACGACGTTGAGGAATGCCAGCAGCGCGACATGACCTATGCCGCACCGCTGAAGGTCAAGCTGCGCCTGATCGTGTTCGATATCGACGAAGATACCGGCGCGAAATCTGTCAAGGATATCAAGGAACAAGACGTGTTCATGGGCGACATGCCCCTGATGACACCGAACGGGACGTTCGTCGTCAACGGCACCGAGCGCGTGATCGTGTCGCAGATGCACCGTAGCCCTGGCGTGTTCTTCGATCACGACAAAGGCAAGACGCACAGTTCGGGCAAGTTGCTGTTCGCCTGCCGCATCATCCCTTATCGCGGCTCCTGGCTCGATTTCGAATTCGACGCAAAGGATCTCGTGTTCGCGCGCATCGACCGCCGCCGCAAGCTGCCGGTGACGACGCTGCTCTACGCTCTTGGTCTCGACCAGGAAGCGATCATGGATGCGTATTACCACACCGTGAATTACACGCTGCGCAAGGGAGAAGGCTGGGAAACCAAATTCTTCCCCGAGCGCGTGCGCGCCACCCGTCCGGCCTATGATCTGGTTGATGCCGCGACCGGCGAAGTGTTTGCCGAAGCGGGCAAGAAAGTCACCCCGCGTGCGGTCAAGAAGATCATCGACGAGGGCAAGATCACCGATCTTCTGCTTCCGTTCGAGCAGATCGTCGGCAAGTTCGTCGCCAAGGACATCATCAACGAAGACACAGGCGCGATCTATGTCGAAGCCGGCGATGAGTTGACATGGACCGTCGACAAGGACGGCGCGGTCACCGGCGGTACACTCAAGGATCTGATCGACGCGGGCATCACCGAGATTCCGGTGCTCGACATCGATAACGTCACCGTTGGCCCCTACATGCGCAACACGATGGCGAACGACAAGAACATGAACCGCGAAACCGCGCTCATGGACATCTACCGCGTCATGCGCCCTGGCGAGCCGCCCACCGTCGAAGCCGCTTCGAACTTGTTCGAAACGTTGTTCTTTGACAGCGAACGCTATGACCTGTCGGCTGTTGGCCGGGTGAAGATGAACATGCGTCTGGCGCTCGACAAGCCGGACACCCAGCGCACGCTGGATCGCGAGGATATCGTGGCTTGCGTCAAGGCGCTGGTCGAACTGCGCGACGGGCGCGGCGATATCGACGATATCGACCATCTCGGCAACCGCCGGGTGCGCTCGGTCGGTGAGTTGATGGAGAACCAGTACCGCGTCGGCCTTCTGCGGATGGAGCGGGCGATCAAGGAGCGTATGTCATCGGTCGAGATCGACACGGTGATGCCGCAAGACCTGATCAACGCGAAACCTGCTGCTGCCGCCGTTCGCGAATTCTTCGGCTCCTCGCAATTGTCGCAGTTCATGGACCAGACCAACCCTCTGTCGGAAGTGACGCACAAGCGTCGTCTGTCGGCGCTTGGGCCGGGTGGTTTGACCCGCGAACGCGCTGGTTTCGAGGTGCGCGACGTTCACGCCACGCATTACGGTCGGATGTGTCCGATCGAAACGCCGGAAGGCCCGAACATCGGTCTCATCAACTCGCTCGCCACCTTTGCGCGGGTGAACAAGTACGGCTTTATCGAAACACCGTATCGTCGGGTCGAGAACGGCCATGTTACGGACGATGTGCAATACATGTCCGCCACCGAAGAGCAGCGTCACACCGTGGCGCAGGCCAACGCGACTTTGGACGAGAACGGCAAGTTTGTGAACGAGTTCGTCAACACCCGCCAATCGGGTGAATACACGCTTGCGCCGAATGAAAGCGTCGATCTGATCGACGTGTCGCCAAAGCAGCTGGTCTCGGTTGCGGCGTCGCTCATTCCGTTCCTGGAGAACGACGACGCCAACCGCGCCCTGATGGGGTCGAACATGCAGCGTCAGGCGGTTCCGACACTCCGTTCCGAAGCGCCGCTGGTCGGCACCGGGATCGAAGGTGTGGTTGCGCGTGATTCCGGCGCTGCCATTATGGCGAAACGCGCAGGCGTGATCGACCAGGTGGATGCGACCCGTATCGTTGTGCGGGCGACCGAGGATCTCGAGCTGGGCGATGCCGGTGTGGACATCTATCGTCTGCGCAAGTTCCAGCGTTCCAACCAGAACACCTGCATCAACCAGCGTCCGCTGGTGAATGTAGGCGACACGGTGGGCAAGGGCGAAGTCATCGCGGACGGTCCGTCGACCGATCTCGGTGAACTGGCGCTCGGCAAGAACGTGATCGTCGCGTTCATGCCGTGGAACGGCTACAACTACGAGGACTCGATCCTGATTTCCGAACGGATTTCGCGGGATGACGTGTTCACCTCCGTCCATATCGAGGAATTCGAGGTCGCCGCGCGTGACACGAAACTCGGGCCGGAAGAGATCACACGTGACATTCCGAACGTCGGTGAAGAAGCGCTGCGCAACCTCGACGAGGCGGGCATCGTTTACATCGGCGCGGATGTGGAGCCGGGCGACATTCTGGTCGGCAAGATCACACCTAAGGGCGAAAGCCCGATGACGCCGGAGGAAAAACTCCTGCGCGCCATCTTTGGTGAGAAAGCCTCGGACGTGCGCGATACCTCGCTGCGGGTGAAGCCGGGCGATTTCGGCACGGTCGTGGAAGTGCGCGTCTTCAACCGTCACGGCGTTGAAAAGGACGAACGTGCGTTGCAGATCGAGCGAGAAGAGGTCGAAAGCCTGGCCCGTGACCGGGACGATGAGCTGGCGATCCTCGACCGCAACATCTATGCGCGTCTGAAGGATCTGATCCTCGGCAAGACGGCTGTCAAAGGCCCGAAAGGCGTGAAGGCGAACAGCCAGATCACCGAAGAGCTTCTGGACAGCCTGACGCGTGGTCAGTGGTGGCAGCTGGCGCTGGAAGACGAAGACGACGCCAAGATCATGGAAGCCCTGAACGAGCAATACGAGGCGCAGAAGCGTGCCTTGGATGCGCGGTTCGAGGACAAGGTCGAGAAAGTGCGTCGTGGCGACGATCTGCCTCCGGGCGTGATGAAGATGGTCAAGGTGTTCGTCGCGGTGAAGCGCAAGCTGCAACCGGGCGACAAGATGGCCGGGCGTCACGGCAACAAGGGCGTGATCTCCAAGGTGGTCCCGATGGAGGACATGCCGTTCCTCGCGGACGGCACGCCGGTCGATTTCTGCCTCAACCCGCTGGGCGTTCCGTCGCGGATGAACGTCGGTCAGATTCTGGAAACCCACATGGGCTGGGCCGCACGCGGCCTGGGGATCAATATCGACGAGGCGTTGCAGGATTATCGTCGCTCCGGCGATCTGACTCCGGTGCGTGAAGCGATGCGGATCGCCTATGGCGACGATGTCTATCAAGAGGGCATCGCCGATATGGACGAAACGCGTCTGGTCGAAGCCGCCGGTCACGTCGTCAACGGTGTTCCAATCGCGACGCCGGTGTTTGACGGTGCGAAAGAGGCGGACGTGAACGACTCGCTGAAACGCGCGGGTTTTGACACGTCCGGTCAATCGGTCCTGTTCGACGGCCGTTCTGGCGAGCAGTTTGCGCGCCCGGTGACCGTGGGTGTCAAGTATCTGCTCAAGCTGCACCACCTTGTCGACGACAAGATCCACGCGCGCTCGACTGGTCCCTACTCGTTGGTCACGCAGCAGCCGCTGGGCGGTAAGGCGCAGTTCGGTGGTCAGCGCTTTGGTGAGATGGAGGTCTGGGCGCTGGAAGCGTACGGCGCCGCCTACACCTTGCAGGAAATGCTGACCGTCAAGTCGGACGACGTCGCGGGCCGGACCAAGGTCTATGAAAGCATCGTCAAGGGCGAGGACAATTTCGAAGCGGGCGTTCCCGAGAGCTTTAACGTTCTCGTCAAGGAAGTGCGCGGCCTCGGCCTGAATATGGAACTCCTGGATGCGGAGGAGGATGAGTAAGCCAATCGCTCATCCCGGCAGGTCGGACACATCAGTCCGACCTGCGCCTCCCACCCATTCAAGGATTTGAAAATGAACCAGGAACTGACGAACAACCCGTTCAACCCCGTCGCGCCGCAAAAGGTGTTTGACGAGATCAAGGTCTCGCTGGCATCGCCGGAGCGCATCCTGTCGTGGTCTTTCGGTGAGATCAAGAAGCCCGAAACCATCAACTACCGTACGTTCAAGCCCGAGCGTGACGGCCTGTTCTGTGCGCGTATCTTTGGCCCGATCAAGGATTACGAATGTCTGTGCGGCAAATACAAGCGCATGAAATATCGCGGCGTCGTCTGCGAGAAATGCGGCGTGGAAGTCACTCTGCAAAAGGTCCGCCGCGAGCGGATGGGTCATATCGAACTAGCGGCACCCTGCGCGCATATCTGGTTCCTGAAGTCGCTGCCGTCGCGCATCGGCCTCATGCTGGACATGACGCTGCGCGATCTTGAGCGGATTCTCTACTTCGAGAACTACGTCGTGATCGAACCGGGCCTGACCGATCTCACCTATGGTCAATTGATGACCGAGGAAGAGTTCATGGACGCTCAGGACGTCTATGGCATGGACGCCTTCACCGCCAATATCGGCGCCGAAGCGATCCGCGAGATGCTTGCCAATATCGACCTCGATTCCGAGGCCGATCAACTGCGCGCGGATCTCAAGGAAGCTACGGGTGAATTGAAGCCCAAGAAGATCATCAAGCGGCTCAAGGTTGTGGAATCCTTCCTTGAATCCGGCAACCGTCCCGAGTGGATGGTGATGACGGTCATTCCGGTCATTCCACCCGAACTGCGCCCGCTGGTGCCGCTCGATGGTGGCCGATTTGCGACGTCCGACCTCAACGATCTCTATCGCCGGGTGATCAACCGGAACAACCGCCTCAAGCGGCTGATCGAGTTGCGCGCGCCGGATATCATCGTGCGCAACGAAAAGCGGATGTTGCAGGAATCCGTGGATGCGCTGTTTGACAACGGCCGTCGTGGCCGCGTGATCACCGGTGCGAACAAGCGTCCGCTGAAATCGCTGTCCGACATGCTCAAAGGCAAGCAGGGCCGCTTCCGCCAGAACCTTCTGGGCAAGCGCGTCGACTTCTCGGGCCGTTCGGTGATTGTGACGGGTCCGGAACTGAAACTGCACCAATGCGGCCTGCCCAAGAAAATGGCGCTCGAGCTGTTCAAGCCGTTCATCTATTCGCGGCTTGAGGCCAAAGGGCTTTCGAGCACCGTCAAACAGGCGAAAAAGCTGGTCGAGAAGGAACGTCCCGAGGTTTGGGATATCCTTGACGAAGTGATCCGCGAACACCCGGTTCTGCTGAACCGTGCGCCGACGTTGCACCGTCTGGGCATTCAGGCGTTCGAGCCGATCCTGATCGAAGGCAAGGCGATCCAGCTGCATCCGCTGGTTTGTTCGGCCTTCAACGCCGACTTTGACGGCGACCAGATGGCGGTTCACGTCCCGCTGAGCCTTGAGGCCCAGTTGGAAGCGCGTGTGCTGATGATGTCGACAAACAACGTTCTGTCGCCTGCCAACGGCGCGCCGATCATCGTTCCGTCGCAGGACATGATCCTTGGTCTGTATTACACCACCATCATGCGCGAAGGCATGAAAGGCGAGGGGATGAAGTTCTCGTCGATCGAAGAGGTCGAGCATGCGCTCAACGCGGGCATCGTGCACTTGCACACCAAGATCGAAGCGCGCGTGAAGCAGATCGACGAGACCGGTAACGAGATTGTCAAGCGTTACGAAACCACTCCGGGCCGCGTGCGGTTGGGTGCGTTGTTGCCGATGAACGCAAAGGCGCCGTTCGAACTGGTGAACATGCTGCTGCGCAAAAAGGACGTGCAGAAGGTCATCGACACCGTGTATCGCTACTGCGGCCAGAAGGAATCCGTCATTTTCTGTGACCAGATCATGACGATGGGTTTCCGGGAAGCGTTCAAGGCAGGCATTTCTTTCGGTAAGGACGACATGGTCATCCCCGATAGCAAATGGCCGATCGTCGAAGAAACGCGCGATCAGGTGAAGGATTTCGAACAGCAGTACATGGACGGCCTGATCACCCAGGGTGAGAAGTACAACAAAGTCGTGGATGCCTGGTCGAAATGTAACGACAAGGTCACCGAAGCGATGATGGCGACCATCTCGGCCGACCAGCGCGACGAGAATGGCACCGTCATGGAGCCGAACTCGGTCTACATGATGGCGCACTCCGGTGCGCGTGGCTCTGTCACGCAGATGAAGCAGCTGGGCGGCATGCGCGGCCTGATGGCCAAGCCGAACGGCGACATCATCGAAACGCCGATCATCTCGAACTTCAAGGAAGGTCTGACCGTTCTTGAGTACTTCAACTCGACCCACGGCGCCCGTAAGGGTCTGTCGGACACCGCGTTGAAGACGGCGAACTCGGGTTACCTGACCCGTCGACTTGTCGACGTGGCGCAGGACTGCATCGTGCGGATGATCGATTGTGGCACCGAACGCGCGATCACCGCGCAGGCGGCTGTCAACGACGGTGAAGTCGTGTCGTCGCTGGCAGAGCGTATCCTTGGCCGCGTGACGGCGGATGACGTGCTCAAGCCGGGCACCGACGAGGTCATGCTGCGCGCCGGTCAACTGATCGACGAACGCATGGCCGACGCCATCGAGGACGCAGGCATTGCCTCCATGCGCATCCGTTCGCCTCTGACCTGTGAGGCCGAAGAGGGGGTTTGCGCCACCTGTTACGGGCGCGATCTTGCGCGCGGTACGATGGTCAACACCGGTGAAGCTGTCGGCATCATCGCCGCACAGTCGATCGGTGAGCCGGGTACACAGCTGACGATGCGGACATTCCACATCGGCGGTGTTGCGCAGGGTGGCCAGCAGTCGTTCCAGGAAGCGAGCCAGGAAGGCAAGGTCGAATTCGACAACGTCTCCACGCTTGAGAACTCTGTGGGTGACACGCTGGTCATGGGCCGCAACATGAAAATGCGGATCATGGACGATCACGGCGAGGAACGGGCCAGCCACAAGTTGGGTTACGGCACCAAGCTGTTTGTCAAAGAGGGTGATACCATTGCCCGTGGCGACAAGCTGTTCGAGTGGGATCCCTACACGCTGCCGATCATCGCCGAAAAGGACGGTATCGCCAAGCATGTCGATCTGACTGCCGGTGTGGCCGTGCGCGACGAGACCGACGATGCCACAGGCATGACCCAGAAGATCGTGATCGACTGGCGTGCCGCGCCCAAGGGCAACGAGCTGAAGCCAGAGATCATCCTGATGGGCGAAGACGGTGAGCCGCTGCGCAACGATGCGGGCAACCCGATCACCTATCCGATGTCGGTGGATGCGGTTCTGTCGGTCGAGGACGGTCAGGACGTCAAGGCGGGTGACGTGGTTGCACGTATTCCGCGTGAAGGCGCCAAGACCAAGGACATCACCGGCGGTCTGCCGCGTGTGGCCGAACTCTTTGAGGCACGTCGCCCCAAGGACCACGCCATCATCGCGGAAATCGACGGCTATGTGCGCTACGGCAAGGACTACAAGAACAAGCGTCGGATCAGCATCGAACCTGCGGACGATAGCCAGGAGCCGGTGGAATACATGGTGCCCAAGGGCAAGCACATTCCGGTGGTCGAAGGCGATTTCATCCAGAAGGGCGATTACATCATGGACGGCAACCCGGCGCCGCATGACATCCTGTCCATTATGGGTGTCGAAGCGTTGGCGAACTACATGATCGACGAGGTTCAGGACGTCTATCGCCTGCAAGGTGTGAAGATCAACGACAAGCATGTCGAAGTGATCGTGCGCCAGATGTTGCAGAAGTGGGAAATCCTCGACAGTGGCGACACGACGCTGCTCAAGGGTGAACACGTGGACAAGGCCGAATTCGACCTCGCCAACGAGAAGGCGGAGAAGAAGAAGGGCCGTCCCGCACAGGGCGAACCGATCCTGCTGGGCATCACCAAGGCGTCGCTGCAAACACGCAGCTTCATCTCAGCGGCCTCGTTCCAGGAAACCACGCGCGTGCTGACCGAAGCGTCGGTTCAGGGCAAGGTCGACAAGCTCGTCGGCCTCAAGGAGAACGTGATCGTCGGTCGCCTCATTCCTGCGGGAACGGGCGGGGCTACGCAAAAGATGCGGCGCGTGGCGCAGGACCGCGACAATGTCGTGATCGAAGCGCGGCGTGAAGAAGCCGAAGCCGCGGCCGCGCTGGCGGCTCCGGACGCGTCTGAAGACGTCATCGGTGGTGGCGAGTTCGATACCGTCATCGCGGAGACTCCCGAGAGTCGCGAATAATCGGCGATGATCGGTGAAAAGAAAAAAGCCCCCGCAAGCGATTGCGGGGGCTTTTTCCATGATGTCACGTCAGCACGTGTCAGTTTGCGGGATCGTCCTCGGTCTTGCAGACCACGTCACCGGCGTCCTGAATCCTGTTGTGCAGGGTTGCCGTGTCGCCCTTGATCCACCACTCGTACTGGCCCGAGACATATTGTGCGCCCGATCCCGAGACCACGTTGACGAAAACCGTCTCCACGCCGTCCAGCGGCACCAACGCCAACTGGGCATTGCCCGCCGACAGGTACCGCACAGTTCTTTCGGTCGCATCATCGCACTCATACGCCGCCGAAATGACCGTGCCGTCCTGCTCCAGATCGAACACCAGTTGCACGTCCGCACTGCTCGCCGTCGTGGCGACCCAGCCAAGACCGATCGCACTCAATACCGCTAGTCGCATCTTATTCTCCTTATATGTTCAGCGGTCTCAGACCGCCGATCTTCTGCTCTGAAATCCGTGCCGCAACGAACAGGGCGATCACCCAACCACTTGCTACTGCGGTTGCGATGCCCAACCATACGCCCCAGACGTCAAAGCCGAGGACAGAGATGAAGATCCAGATAAAGAATGCAACACCAAAACCTTGTCGGTAGATGCTGATCCACAAAGTATAGATCGGACGCTTCAACGCCTGAAGATAGGAGTTGATCGAAAACAGCATCATGTAGACCGGGAACAGGAATCCATCCACCAGAAGATAGCTCGCGCCGATTGCGATAACCTCGGGGTCGGAGGTGAACGGTCGCATCGCGTACTCGCCTGCGAACCACAGCAACGGCATCGCGACAACCGACATCGCAAAGCCAAGTTTCCAGCAGAGGAACAGCGCGTCGCGCACACGAGCGTATTCGCGAGCGCCGAAATTCTGACCCGCGATCGGCAACAGCGCGCCAGTCATGCCGAGAACCGGCAAAAGCAGGATCTGTTCGATCCGCAACGCCACGCCGTATCCGGCAATGGCCTCTTCCCCGAACCCCTTGAGGGCAAACTGGACGACAAATCCCGACACGAACATCACCACCATCGCCGTGCTGGCCGGCAGCATTTGTTCGACGATGGCCTTGAAACACGCGAGGTCCGGGACAAACTCGGATCGCTTGACGTTTTCCATCACGGGCAGACGGAAGATGCGGGTCATCAAGAAGATCATTACACCCGTTTGGCTGATCACCGTCGAGAGCGCGATGCCGTTGAATCCGATGCCGCCCCAGAGGCCCGGTATGCCGAAGATCAACAGCGGGTTCAGTACGACATTGGCCAAGAACGCCGCCATCAGCGCGCGCTGCATTGAGCGCGTGTCGCCATGTGCCTGCAAGATGCCGTTGCCACCATAGGCGAGCAAAAAGCCCGGCAAGGCGAGGATCAACCAGCGGAAATAACCAAGTGCGGCATCGCGGTAGCCGCCGGGTTCAGAGACCAGCGCGATCAGGTACGGGCCGCCCCAAAGCCCCAGGACCATCAGCAGGCCGGTCGCAATTGCGCCAAAGCAAATCCCCTGTGCCGCCAGGCTGCGCGCGGCACGCGGTTTGCGTTCCCCCTTGGCGTTGCTCACCAGCGCGCTGAGTGCGGAGCCGAGCCCGAATCCGACGGCCATCATGATGAAGAACGCCTGATAGCCAATCGCGAGACCGGCCTGCGCTTCGGTGGACAGGCGGCCGGCGAAATAGACATCGACCACGTTATAGAGCGTCGCGAACAGCATTCCGAACGCCGCGGGTATCGCGAGGTTGCCGTAGTGGTGAAGGATCGACCCTGTGGTCAGGTCGTCGGTCTGCGGGTGTGCCAAGCGGTGTCCTTTGCGGAACTGGGCATCGCATGATCGCGACGTCGCATCAGACCGAAATACACCGTTCGGGGAAAAATCCAAATTTTTCGACGCACGGATTTTGAGCGTGGCAAGGTGACAGGCTCCTGATATGGCCGATTGCATGATGCAACTGTCTGACAATATGCGCGGCGCGCTTTTGATGTGTATCGCGATGGCGGCGCTGACCTGCGGTGACGCGGCCATCAAGGCCACCGGCGGAGCGATGCCGCTGTCACAACTCCTTGTCATTCGCGGGATCATCGCCTCCGGAGCGTTGCTCATCATGGCGCGGTATCTTGGCGCTTTGCGGTTTGATCTGCCACGGCACGATCAGGCGCTGGTGCTGGCGCGCGGGATTGCCGAAGCCGTGGCCGCCTATTTCTTCCTCTCGGCCCTGCTGGCGATGCCATTGGCCAACGTCACGGCGCTGATGCAGATGTTGCCGCTGACGGTCACTCTCGGGGGCGCGATCGTGTTCCGGGAAGCGGTCGGCTGGCGGCGCTGGGTGTCGATTGCTGTCGGATTCTGCGGAATGCTCTTGATCGTTCGCCCCGGTACCGAAGGCTTTACCAGTGCGTCGGTTTATACGCTCTGCGCCGTCGGCGCGGTGACGGTGCGCGATCTCGTGACCAGACGGGTGTCGATGGCCACGCCGTCCTTGATGGTGACATTCGTGTCGTCGGTCATCGTGACGCTGTTTGCCGGTGTCTGGTCCTTCGGTCAGGACTGGGTGCCGCTCACGCCGCGCCTGACGCTCCTTGTCTTGACGGCGTCCGCCTTCATCGTCGGTGCCTATCTGACGAGCGTGATGGTCATGCGCGTCGGGCAGGTCAGCTTTGTCGCACCGTTCCGCTATACCGGACTTGTCTGGGCGCTGATCCTCGGCTGGCTGCTGTTTGGCGAATGGCCGCAACCTCTGACCCTGATAGGCGCCTCCATCATCGCGGCGGCGGGTGCGTTCAATCTGCTGCGCGAGGCACGGCTCAATCGAAAGGTGCGAAGGCCGATTGTACCGCGTCAGCCGTAACGGCAAATCGCCGGCTCAGCATCTCGACATGATCGAGTGTCGGTGCATGGAAATCGGGCGTCGCAACGTTGGGCCGCTGGCGGGAGTCGTTGAAGTCGTGATGGGCGCGCAGGAACATCGGCTGGTCGGTGAAGGTCACGGTGGGCATGAACCTGTTGATCCGGCTATGGGCAAAATTCATCATGGTTTGACGCACGCCGCCCTGAACCGCCATCGCTTGGGCGACGCCGAGATAGGGCATCACGGTTTCGGCGATCTCGAACCGGTTCACCTCGGAGGCGCGCAGCGTAAAGCCACGGTTCCAGTCGAATCCTACAAGCCGGTTGCCTCGCACCAGCGCATCGCAATCTGACACCGCCCTGCGCAGACGGGCGATGAAATCCACGGCCAGCGCATCGTCATCGTCGTGCCGCACCTGAAGGCAGGGTTGGTTGACATGGCGACGCGCCGCGTTCAGCACCGATTGACACACCTGCCTGTGCGGCGCGGGATCGCGGGCTACGATACGGGCTTGGGCCAGGCCCGATAACAGATGCTCCAGACGGGTGCGGTATTCCGACGGCAAGCACGTGCCGACGAGAACGACAAAGTCAAAATCCGGATCGGTCTGTGCCTTCAGCCCCGGCAGGCATAGATGCTCCAACAGCGCCAACCGTTGCTCCATCCGTTCCGGCGCATAGAGATAGTCGCGGCGGGCGGCGACGCTGTCGTGATCGAGTTGAAAGCCCCCCTCGGCAGGGTAGGAGAACCGGCAGAAAAGGATAGCTTGCATGATGGTGTGGCCTGCGTAAAGATGACGTGTGTGAAAACATGATCCTGCCTTGCCATTGGCATGCACACAAGCGCCGGGGCGCTGTTGACAACCATTCCGACTCTCCATATACGCCCGCTTAATTCGGCTGGGTTCGTGCCCTGAGTGCCGATTTACAGAACTGGAGCGGTCAAGATCCGGGCGCATGCCCCGATCCTCTGGAAATCCACCGCATCGCTTCCGCTAAGGGAAGCGGATGCGGTCTTTTGCGTCGTTCCGAAAGGGGTGGCGGGACCATGAGAAGGTGTCGCGGACGCGCGATGCTTGAATGCAAAACCCGCACGGGAAACCGTGCACCACATATGTGAGCTACACGGGGAAAGAACCGGAATGCCAACGATCCAACAGCTGATCCGCAAGCCGCGGCAGCCGAAAATCAAACGCTCGAAGTCGCAGCACCTTGAGCAGTGCCCGCAGAAGCGGGGCGTATGCACACGCGTCTATACAACCACTCCGAAGAAGCCGAACTCGGCGATGCGGAAAGTGGCCAAGGTGCGTTTGACCAATGGTTACGAAGTTATCAGCTACATTCCGGGTGAGAGCCACAACCTTCAGGAGCACTCGGTTGTCCTGATCCGTGGCGGTCGTGTCAAAGACCTTCCCGGTGTGCGTTATCACATCCTGCGTGGTGTTCTGGATACCCAGGGCGTCAAGGACCGGAAGCAACGCCGTTCGAAATATGGCGCGAAGCGTCCGAAGTAAGAGGAATTACAGATGTCTCGTCGTCACGCCGCAGAAAAACGCGAAGTGCTCCCCGACGCCAAGTATGGCGACCGGGTGCTGACCAAATTCATGAACAACCTGATGATCGACGGCAAGAAGTCGGTCGCGGAAAACATCGTTTACCACGCGCTCGACCGGGTCGAGAGCAAGGTAAAGCGCGCGCCGGTGGAGATCTTCCACGAGGCGCTCGACAACATCAAGCCGTCGGTCGAGGTCCGCTCCCGCCGGGTTGGTGGTGCCACCTACCAGGTGCCCGTCGAAGTGCGCCCCGAGCGTCGTGAGGCGCTGGCGATCCGCTGGTTGATCAACGCGAGCCGTTCGCGCAACGAAAACACGATGGAAGAGCGTCTGGCCGCTGAATTGCTGGATGCCGTGAACTCGCGCGGTTCCGCCGTGAAGAAGCGCGAAGACACCCACAAGATGGCCGACGCGAACAAAGCGTTCAGCCATTACCGCTGGTAACAGGAGCCACACCACATGGCACGTGAATACCCCCTAGAGCGCTACCGGAATTTCGGGATCATGGCGCATATCGACGCCGGCAAGACGACGATGACCGAGCGGATCCTGTTCTATACCGGCAAGAACCACAAGATGGGCGAAACCCACGAGGGTGCGTCCACGATGGACTGGATGGAGCAGGAAGCCGAGCGCGGGATCACCATCACCTCCGCCGCGACGACCACGTTCTGGCAGCGCCAGGAAGACCCGACTCCCGAAGGCACGTCCGATACCAAGACGCGTTTCAACATCATCGACACGCCCGGTCACGTGGACTTCACCATCGAAGTCGAGCGTTCGCTGGCGGTGCTTGATGGCGCTGTTGCGTTGCTTGACGGCAACGCCGGTGTCGAGCCGCAGACCGAAACCGTGTGGCGTCAGGCTGACCGCTACAAGGTTCCGCGTCTGGTGTTCGTGAACAAGATGGACAAGATCGGCGCGGATTTCTTCAACTGCGTCGAAATGGTCAAGGATCGCACCGGTGGTACGCCGCTGCCGATCGCTTTGCCGATCGGTGCCGAAGACAACCTCGAAGGCTTGATCGACCTGATCAAGATGGAAGAGTGGGTCTGGATCGGTGAAGATCTGGGCGCATCCTGGGAGCGTCGTCCGATCCGCGCAGAGCTTCAGGAACTCGCCCAGAAATGGCGCGACAACATGATTGAGCTCGCCGTCGACATGGACGACGACGCGATGGAAGCGTATCTCGAAGGCCAGGAGCCGGATGAGGCGACATTGCGCAAGCTGATCCGCAAGGGTACGCTGTCGCTGTCCTTCTTCCCGATGCTGGCCGGCTCGGCGTTCAAGAACAAGGGCGTGCAGCCGTTGCTCAACGCCGTGGTTGATTTCCTGCCGGGTCCGAAGGATGTTCCGACGCTCATGGGCTTCTCGCCCGACGACGAAAACGAAGAGCGCAACATCCCCCGGAATGCGTCTGACGAAGAGCCGTTCTCGGCACTGGCGTTCAAGATCATGAACGACCCGTTTGTCGGTTCTCTGACATTCACCCGTATCTACTCGGGCGCGATCAAGAAGGGCGACGGCATCCTGAACTCGACCAAGGGCAAGAAAGAGCGCATTGGTCGTATGATGATCATGCATGCCATCGAGCGTCAGGAAATCGAAGAGGCGTTTGCAGGCGACATCATCGCGCTGGCGGGTCTGAAAGACACCACGACAGGGGATACCCTGTGCTCGGCAAGCGAGCCGGTGGTTCTGGAAACCATGACCTTCCCCGATCCGGTGATCGAGATTGCTGTCGAGCCCAAGACCAAGGCCGACCAGGAGAAAATGTCTCAGGGTCTGCAGCGTCTGGCGGCTGAAGATCCCTCCTTCCGGGTGGAAACAGACCTCGAAAGCGGTCAGACCATCATGAAGGGCATGGGCGAACTTCACCTCGACATCCTCGTCGATCGCCTCAAGCGTGAGTTCAAGGTCGAAGCCAACATCGGCGCGCCTCAGGTGGCTTACCGCGAGACTATCGGTCACGAGGTGGAACATACCTACACCCACAAGAAGCAGTCGGGTGGTTCGGGTCAGTTCGCCGAGGTCAAGCTTGTCATCACTCCGACAGAGCCGGGCGAAGGCTATTCGTTCGAGAGCAAGATCGTTGGTGGTTCGGTGCCCAAGGAATACATCCCGGGTGTCGAAAAAGGCATCAAGTCGGTCATGGACTCCGGCCCGCTTGCCGGCTTCCCGGTCATCGACTTCAAGGTCGCCCTGATCGACGGCAAGTTCCACGATGTGGACTCCTCGGTTCTGGCCTTTGAAATTGCCGGTCGCATGGGCATGCGTGAAGGCATGCGCAAAGCGGGCGCCAAGTTGCTCGAGCCTGTGATGAAGGTCGAAGTTGTGACACCGGAAGACTACACCGGCGGCATCATCGGCGATCTGACGTCCCGTCGGGGTCAGGTCACCGGTCAGGAGCCGCGCGGCAACGCCGTTGCGATTGCTGCGATGGTTCCGCTGGCGAACATGTTCGGCTACATCAACACGCTGCGCTCCATGTCTTCGGGCCGCGCGCAGTTCACGATGCAGTTCGATCACTACGATCCGGTTCCGCAGAACATCTCTGACGAGATCCAGTCGAAATACGCATAATCCGGGTGGCGGGGGCAAACCCCGCCCTACCCACCACCGTAGGGTGGGGAACATCCCCCACCACCTGAAAAGACAAAAGGAGCTTTGCAATGGGCAAGGAAAAGTTTGAGCGCGGCAAGCCGCACTGCAACATTGGCACGATTGGTCACGTTGACCACGGCAAGACGACGCTGACGGCGGCGAT
>NZ_JBISBV010000016.1:0-36745 GCF_046592965.1 Marivita sp. S2033 | reverse complement strand
TCCGCCACTTGCCCCAGCGAAAGCGTTCTCCCGGTCCGGCTGCGGCTGGATTTTTCCGTTGTTTTCGAGGGTTATGAGGGAGGGGCTGAACACTGGCTCGGGCACCAGGTGGGCCGGAAGCGGTCTCTCAGGGCCGGTTTTCTCTAGACCTCATGACTACGCGGATTTGGTGAATAGCTTGCAAGCATCCGGATTTGCTTAGCTTTTCCGATGTCCAGGCAGAATGCTTCGACGCCAGTGGCTTTCGCTGAAAGGGGCCAGATCTGTACGATCGCCAGTGCGATCATTTGTATCAACCCAGCGAAATTTGCTCGGGCTAAGCCGCCAATCTGAATGCCTCTGCTGGTGTATGCATGGCGGGTGCCTGATGCGGACGTTCGTGAACTTCGAATTGTATCTATTCACCGATTGCGTGGCCGTCGACAACAGTTCCGCCTAACGCAATCTGCGCCCCATCGGCACAAGGTTGAAGAATTGTGACAGCGCTTACGAAAAGATAGGACGGTCCAGCCAAGAGTTAATTTTGTCTATCAGCTCTCTGGGCCCACCAGGTCGTGCGAGGGACATGAGATTAAGCGGTAACGCGGTGAGTTCGATATCATTTCCTCCTAGCAATGATGAAATTCGCCAGCTTGTCGGCTGCTGATCTTGATCGACCGGATATGAAAGAGAGATGCGTTGGCAGCCGAGTACGTGTGCTGCTGTGAGAACTTGATAAGTATCAGATGATTTAGGTCGAGCGGTAAGGCGCTTGTATTTAGAGTCAGTGATGGCGACCGGAGTGCCCGTTTTGTCACGAAATACTACGTCCGGCTCAGTGACTAACTTGGGGCCTGTGCCAGAAATGACCACGCCAAAATTCAGCTTGCTCTTGTCGACGCGCTTACCAGCGCGACTGGCCGCCCTTTGGCACAAACGGTATACGTAGTTCTCGTATATCACATCAGCGTTCCACAGAAATCCGGAGAGTGCTTGATTGCCGGCTGCGTGATGAACACCAGCCCCCTCAAGTAACAGAAGCCCGACGATTTTTGCGGGTTCCAGTGCTTGGTGTTGCACGTCGAGGCAAATTCGCTGTGCGTCTAGTAGGTGAGGTGGATTTCTACCTACGTGTGCCAAATTGGCCGAGATCTCACGAAGAGCCCGCGCTCGTCCATGCGCTTTCACAATACCGGCCAAACATTCAGCTGACCACCGTAGTAGCCGTGCCAAAAGCGTGTCATCGGTAAGGTAGTCTGCGATATAGGGAAGCTCCCAAGGGCGTGTGACCCAGTCTCCAAGCCGTGAGACATCGACGCTGCCACGGAGCACGACGCCACTCATCTGTTCACTGTTATAGCCGCGTGGAAGCCCGCGAGCAGAACCCGTGGTATAGGACCTGAGGAACATTTCTGCCAGTAGGTCAGGCATAGATTGCGATGCAAGTTCCTGTGCCGTCGTCAGGCTGTCGTCCACATGACCGCCCTCGACTACTGTGAGGATCCGCCAGAGTACCGTTTGCCAACTTTCGTCGTTTACACTCAGGAACTTGGGTGCAATTTCTATATCGACGTTGCCAATGCGCAAAACGCCGGTAACGGCTTCGGCACGCAACCCCACGAAGCCGCGACCAAGGTCCTCGATCCGGATTGGATCGCCAGATAGCCCCAACTTTCGGCGCCAACGTTTATTCGCGCTAGCGAGAGCATGCAGATCTATAGCCTCTGTCTTGTAAGGTATGGACGCGCCGTACTCGTGAAGAACAATCCGTGGCGGGGCGATTACATCGTAAGCCACCTGAAAGACCTTTTGATCACATCAATGTCTAGCTCGCTCATCCGAACCGGAGCGAGCGTGCGGGCCGTCACCGTGCCACCTGTCGTGGTGCGTAGGGCCCAAGCATAATCACCAGTCGGTGGAGGGGATTCTACATGCAAGAGTTCCAATAGTTGATCGGGACGACCAGAATAGCGGTCTTCGAGTTGCGGAAACAGGACGTCATCCCAAGCCTTCGCGAGACTTCGCCAAGCGAATTTTTCCTCTATGGGTATTTCAGTGCCCGTGTCGTCAAACTTCGAAGTCCGAATCGGTGTCAGCAATCCATGCCCCAACTCAAACTCGGGCCCGAGGTCTGAGGCGATCGCTACGTTGAGGCGATCAAGAAGCAAATACGCAGTGTGAAACGGCGTGAGGGTCTCCCAATTGTCTGTGTTTGGCGCTGTTACTGAAGCCGCGTCTAGGCCCCAGTGAGTAACAAGAACGTTTAGGTTCGGCCGCATTTCAATACGGTCAAACCGTCGCGCAAGGGCGCTATCTATAGGGACGGCAGCTCGATCAACGCTGTTCATTGTAGCAACAATATAGATATGTTTTGGGAAGGTGAAACCGTCAGGAATCTTAGCCGTTTTGCTGCTGGGGCGGCGGATTTCTTCGCTCAGCCCCTTCTCATAAGCTAGCTGTCGGAGTGGCACGGGAAGTGGAACGCTGCCACCCTCACGGTAATCGAAGTCCAAGAAAGTCATGAACTCGCCAAAGATACGTGCGGCGTTACCGCGATTTATTTCGTCGATAAAAATTACAACTGAACGATATTCCGAATTAGAATCTGCCAATTCGAGCGCAGCGTCTAGAAAAACGCCCGACCACGGCTTCAAAGAAGTTCCAGAAGCCGTAATGTCTGGCCTAAGTCCAAGAACAAAATCTTCATATCCATATGATTGGTGAAAAGTGGTCCAGACTACCTTGGCAGGAAGCGGAATTGTAATGTCTAACTCGGGCCTACTAAACGGTTTTTGGGCATCAGTGACATCTAGAAGGATACCTCGATCACTCTTAGGTCGGCTGCGAAGAGCTTCGAATAGCTCGCTAATTAGGCGAGTTTTTCCCGTTGCGGGCGGCCCATACAAAAGTGCGTTTCGACCCGACTTCCACGAAGAAAGAATGTCGTTGATTTTCTCAGACATTATTATTTAACCTGCATCGATTACGCCACCAACAGGCCTATTTCCTTCTGGGAAGAGGTCCCACATAGGATCACCAGGTTTCATGAAACGCGGACGTGGTCCTTTTGTAAATCCGGCGAAGTAGTCACCATCAACGGTTTTGGCAATATAGATGCGCAGGCCGCCATCGGGAAAATGTGGGCGAGCATCTTCTTTGTCTCGTATGTTATCGGGGGCAACGGGAAACCCACGTTTTTCAGTCCACGCTGGATGTCTTTCAGAGCTTGGAGCTTGCCTATTTTGTCTGGCAATGCGCATCCTACTGCCCATCTTTTTCTGAAACTCAATTGGACCGAACACACCGGGCTGACCAATTACGCCGGCTTCGATTCGAATAACTGGAAGTTCGTCAACGTCCACATCGCTTACATCAAGAAAGTCTAGTGTTTGTGGAACGATCGAGCTAGGCACCTCAATGTACAGCGAACCACCTCCGCCCTCAATTTGATGGTGCCGCTCAATGTTATAAAACTCACCCAGCTGAACATTTCGCCACCAAATACGGTCTATTTCTAATTTTTTCATAGTTTCAAGAAACCTCTAGATGATATAGCCGCTCTACCACCGGCCCTTTTTTTCCACCACCGTTGCTGCGATATCGAGTATGGGGTTGTTCGTGCACTGTGACACTGCCGAAGTCACATAAGATGGACAAGAGCTCCGATGCTTGGACTTGTCCGTCTTCGCTGTAAGAAATGAATACGTGTGGAACCCGAAGTTGCTCAAGTGTTTCTCGAAATGCTCTGCCTGCGCTTCGTCGGTAGCAAAAGCTGGATGCCTGATCTCTCCATGGCCGCAGGCCACCGTCGCCAGCGGCGACAGGCTCATCCCCACAAGCAATCGTCTCCAGGATATGGTAGTTCCCTGCGTACTGCCTTTTGGTGTAAGGGGGGTCTAAGTATACAGCATCAGTGTCTAGCTTTGACGCTAGGTGCTCTACATTTCCCTGCAAAACCGAGTGATGACCCTTGGTCCGCTCAAACGTGACTGGTTCGAAGGTGAGCGGTTTGAGTGCGGGCCCCGAGATATCACGTCGGAAATAGCCAAAAGTGCCGCTGATATTGGCTACCTTATTGATTGCCAAGATAAGATGATGGAGTAAAATGCTGTGCTCGACCTCGGTAATGGCTGCCCCCTCGCATAGCTCGCGGATACCTATGCGAATACCGTCAATATGTGCTGCGTTGCTAGCCGAAAAATAGAGCCTTGGTGGACGTCCGTTCGCAGGCTTGCCAGTTTCGCCGAACTCACGGAAAAAGTAGCCTTCCATCGGTGCTGCGGAACGCATCCACTCAAGAGCTTTTTCGTAACCGCCGAGAGCCTTAAAGTCAGGCGGCTCCTTGGCTAAGAGACGCGTTCGTGCGTGTACGACCGGAAAGGTCAATGCGTCAGCAGCCGTAACCGAATAGCCAGCGCGAGCTAGCGCCAACGAGACCGATGCCGTGCCACACATTGGATCAGCTACGGAAGAACCCTCGGGGAGAACATGCGAAATCTTACCTACGATCCAATCGACCAAGCGAGTCTTGTTACCCAAGTATCTGTACGACATGTCTGTTAAGTTGCTCTCTGACGTTTCTTGTTATGCCAATTTTCTATTTCGGATTACGATGCGGTCATACATGCGACGGTAGGTGCCGTCCCCGTTAGGCAGATAGAAGCGCGGACCGCCCTGCTGATAAGTCCCTTTTTCTGCAATCTTCGAGATGGGCTGACCGAGTGTCTTGCTAGATCCTAGTATTTCAAATTGATCGGGATTGTGCTTGTCGAGGAACGAGATTGGAACTCCCATCAATCCAGCATAGTCGGCCGGTATATGCATTGTCTTGTTTACATTGATTGCGTCGAAGTTGGCATATTTTGGGTAGGCCTCTGGGCTATATGTCATTTTAAGATCGAGTTCTTCGTGTCGCGACAAGTAGTCAAGGTTGGTGAACCAGCGGACACCTTTTACTCGAACATATCTATTGCCTTCGCTATCGACTCTCGTGCTCGCAGCAGTAAGGGGATAGTCATCAGGAACTCGGAACTCGCGGTCGCCGCTGCGAATGCTTGGTCCGTACCACATCTGGTTGTGCTGGAAGAGCGAGAATATCTCTTTGTAGGTCACCGCGTTCATGTTCCCGATGATTAGGAACTGTTTCTTATACTCAACCAACTGCGCTACGTACTCGCGAAAGAGCGAGAAAGGTGGATTGGTAACCACAATATCAGCCTGAAGTAGCAACTTAATGCATTCGTCACTGCGAAAATCGCCGTCACCAGCCAGCGTCTTTACAGCTACTGGACCTGGAGCTGGAGCACTCTTATCCAGGCCGCCGCCTGTGTACTCTAGATAAACGGCTTGATCGGATCTGCCACGGCCAAATTGATCGACGTTTCCACCGCCGTAACAAGTAGCAATAACCTTTTTAATAGACAACCTTTCAAAATTGGCGGCGAAGTAACGGAAAAAATTGCTAGCCCGCGGGTCGTCACAATTGCAGTAAACCACCTTATTTTTAAAGTGGTCTTGGTAATGCTCAAGCTCAAGCGCAATGTCTCGGAGCGAAGTGTAGAATTCGTCCTGCTTAGCTTGCCGAGCAGCGGTCAGGCTGGCGGTGGTCATGTACATCTCCTGATGTCAGTAGTTTGAAGTATGTACCCGAGATCATCCGGACTTAGAACACCAACTCTTCTTGATTGAGTTTTTTTAAGATCAAAGGAAGCGTGCTGCTCCGACCAGACGACTGGAAATGGCTCGAGGAACCGCGCCAACGTCATCTCAGGCCCATGTGTCCCGTCCAGGATTGCCTCCACGATGTCTGGCGCAAGCAGCGTCAGGCGCAAGACGCGGGTCATGTAGGACGGTGCGATCCTCTCGCACTCCGCCAGTTCGGCAATGGTGGCGAACTCGCTCGTCTTCAGCATCCGCTTCCACCGGAACGCGCGAGACAACGCCTTAACCAGCGTGTTATCCGTTCGTCGCGGCTGCTCGGCGCCGTCGGGCAACTGCATCTCCTTCCGCCCGCCGCGCTTCACGACGCGGAACGGAACGTATTGCGTGACAGTATCCGGGATCGGTGTCCTTCTGGTCATGCTGCCGCCTCGATGCCGCCTGCAAGCATCTCGAGCGCAAGGCCACTGAGGCCGTCGACGCGCAGCTGGACATTGAGCCCGTCCGTGCCGATGTCGACGCGCTCGATCAACAGCGCAACGATACGCGACTGCTCGGCGGGGAAGAGTTCATCCCACAGCGGGTCAAATTTCTGCAGTGCCGAGCGGGCGTCGGCCTCGGAGATGTCGTCGGCATTGGCGCGTGCCGTCTTCCATGTGCCTGCAACGATTTCTGGCTGGCGGAACACAGCGCGGATTTGGTCTATAACAGCCCGCTCGATCTCCCCCGCAGGCACGCGGCCGACCGGGCATGATCCAGCGCCATGCTTCAAAACCGTTTGGCTGACGTAGTAGCGGTAGAGCTTGCCTTTCTTGCGCGTGTGGGTAGGCGAAAACGCGGCACCATCCGGGCCGAAGAGCAATCCCTTCAGTAGCGCGGGGGTGTCGGCGCGTGTGCGGGCGGCGCGCTTCCGGGGGCTCTCCTGCAGGATCGCATGGACTTTGTCCCAAACCGCGCGGTCGATGATGGCATCATGTTCGCCGGGATAGCTTTCGCCTTTATGGACCGCCTCGCCAATATAGGTCCGGTTGTTGAGCATCCGATACAGGAACTTCTTGTCGATCCGATTGCCACGTCGGGTCCGCACGCCGCGCTCCGCCAGTTCCCTAGCCAATACAGTGCCGGAGCCGATTTCGAGGAACCGATCAAAAATCCAGCGCACATTGGCGGCTTCGTCTTCCTTGATGATCAGCCTTCGGTCTTTCACTTCATAGCCCATCGGCGGCACGCCACCCATCCACATGCCTTTCTTGCGGCTGGCCGCAAACTTGTCGCGGATGCGCTCGGCAGTCACCTCACGTTCGAATTGGGCGAAGCTGAGCAGGATGTTCAACGTCAACCGCCCCATGGACGTAGTGGTATTAAACGACTGCGTGACGGATACGAAAGTCACATCGTTGCGGTCGAACACTTCCACCAGCTGCGAGAAATCCATCAGAGAGCGGGAAAGCCGGTCGATCTTGTAGACCACGACCACGTCGACCAGCCCATCCTCGACGTCGGCAAGCAGTCGTTTCAGGCCAGGGCGCTCCAGCGTGCCGCCGGAGAGGCCACCGTCGTCATATTGATCGCGGACCAGCACCCAGCCCTCGGAGCGCTGGCTGGCAACATAAGCTTCACAGGCCTCGCGCTGGGCGTGCAGGCTGTTGAACTCCTGCTCGAGCCCTTCCTCGGAGGATTTGCGGGTGTAGACTGCGCAGCGCAGTTTCCTGACGATTGGCTTGGTCATGTCCGCCTCCGATGGTTTTTTAGACCGAAGAACACCCAGCCATTCCAGCGCGTGCCGGTGATGGCGCGGGCAATGGCCGAAAGCGATTTGTAAGGACGACCTTGCCAGTCGAAACCGTCGGCCGTGACGGTAACGACATGCTCGACACCCTGCCATTCACGGATCAGGCGTGTGCCCACGATTGGCATCAGGTCAGCGCGGACGCCGCTTTTCTTGCGGTCTCCGCCGTCGAGTTCCTCGCCCAGCCGTTCCAGCCGCCGGATGGTCTGGGGCTTCAGCCCGCCATAGGCCAGTTCCTGAATGCGATAGGCCAGTCGGCTTTCTAGGTAACGCCGATTGAACGGCGGCGGCTCGCTATTGAACAACTCGCGCCATTGCTGTTTCAGCTCCGGCGTTGGCGTTGTTTTCAGCGCCGCCAGGCGCGCGGGGATGGGATCTTGTTTGGTCATGCGTTTCTCCGTTTGGTTGGAGTTGCATGAGGGCATTGGTCGGTCGGATAGTGTAGGCAACTTTCTCCAGTATCGTCAGATACTTCGGCGCGCTCGCGTAATCGCAACCGAACCAGCCCGAGGGCCAGAAGCCCGCACAATTCGGCGCGACGCTCGGCCGGCGTCATCTGGTCGGATGGTAATGGATTGGGGCGTTTCATGCGGGGCAGGTCCGTTCAGCGGTGGCTTCATACTTGAAAAGCCATCTGCGGCGCCGGAACGGGACATCGCTCCAAAAACGATAGTGCTGGGTGCTGCTGCCGCTCCAAGTTGTGCTTCGACCTTGTTTTGTTCAATTGAATCGTCAGACTGGCCCTCGCCAAACGTGGTTAAGACAACGAATAGGAGGGCCAGGTGGCTAGATCATTGTTTCGCGGTGCACCGGAACTCTCGCGGCTTTTCGCTGAGGCCCCAATTGAGTTGATCAGTGAATTTCTTTTGCACTCCCAGTTTTCTGTTTTTGTCGGCGATGCATTGGCATCTATGCCTGCTGATGCGGAAGAGCAGGTCCATCGCGACAAGATGGCGGAAATGCTGAAAGCCTTGAAAAGCGATAGAGCAAGCCTGATTGAGAGCGAGGCACGTCGCGTCATGCGGATGACCGATCAAACGCCAGAAGCGATGCTGCGTCGACTCGGCGAAGACGGGCGTTTCTCTGCGAAGGAGGGGCTGAATGCGCAGAGGGATGCGCTCGCCAGGAGCCTGTGGGCCTATCTCCACGCCTTCCCGCTGTTCGAGGCGGCAGAACGCGCAATGCAAGTGCGCGTCTATCGTGAACACGGGACACTTTACGAGGCGTGGTCAATAGATGCGTCGATCCCCCTCGCTGCCGAAAGCGTCGATCACGATGCGCTATCAGCGGAAATCGCCGAACTCCTGCAACATGAAGATGGCTGCAAGGTAGAGGCGATCGATCTCCCCGCTGAAAACGGTAAGAGCCAGGATGTCCTGCTGGCTGTCACGTTCTTTGGTGCCTACGCGAGCCAGAAAACCGTCCAGCCGGACAAGTCGACAAAGCTGATCTATTTTCGGCCGCCTGACGAGATGCTGTTGGTGTATTCACAGGCTCGGCGGCGAATCGAGGTTTGTTCGCGCGACCGGCAAGAGCGCAAGATCGTCGCCAATCTTTTCGCCGCGGATACTCTGAAGCATGATATTTCGAACAAGCCCCTGACGCAGAAGACGTATAACCTGTCGCGCTTTCGTAACTCGCTCAAGCTGCCGATTCCCGATGAAGAAGCGCATCGGGTAAAGAAGGCCAGCATCATCGAAGTTCAGGTCGCGCTGGGCGACTGGTCTCGGAAGGTGACCCTCAGTGTTGCCCCGGACGACGATATCGACGCAATCGCTCGCAGCGTCTTCGGAGCGATCATTCCGAAAGCTGGCGGGGGATATGTCACGAAGGTCCGCTTCCGGATCGAGCACGTAAATGGGCGTGGCCGCAAGGGCACCTTGCAGTTCGACGTCTTTGGCAGGAACAAGTCCAACATCCAGAGCGAACGGGACCCGGCCAAGCGGGAACTGGGATACGATCTCCTCGAAGCGTGGGGCGTGCTGGAACGCATTGGCGACCTTTCGAAGCCGCAGCGTAAGGAGAAGCTTCCGCAGCTGCTGACGCTCTACGATCTCGCCGCCGAAAAGGCGTCCGGCGAGAACCTCGATGAACTCGGTGTCGATGCCGATGAACTCACTGGCGCCGGCTTCCTGACACGCAAGGGATGGTCGGATGTCATTCTGTTCGAAGACGATGAGCTTGGCGAGGTCGTTCATAACGTCGAGCGCGACGGCACGAGCGGCGAGGCGACACTGACGCTGGTCGAAGGTGGAGCGGGTTCGACGATTCCGGCTGATGACATCTCCGAGTACGAGATCCGTTTCGATTATCTGCGTGACGCGCTGCGGGACGTGCTCAAGCCAATGAACCTGAAAGGACGCGTGCGCGAACTGGCCGATCATCTCCATCAGTTGGGTGTCGCCAGGATCGGATTGGCCGATACACCGATTTACTTGGCGCGTGCGGCATCGGTCGACAAATTGCTAGAGGCCTCCGACCGCCTTGTTCGGGGCGAAGGTAATCGCATTCGCGGAATCGTTTTCGTGCCACAGGGCGTCCGCTTTCCCTACCTCGGTTGTCACGTCGTCCTGAGCCTCAAGGATTACATCGATGCCGATAGCGGCATGATCGACGCGGATGCGGTGCGTTCCTCCTACGAGGCTGCGATCGACCCGGCTGTGCGGGGCGCCGCGGTGCACTTTCGCAAACAAGGCGATGACGCCGCTCAGATCTCCGTGCCGGGTCAGGATCCGCGGATCGTCACTGGTGCGAAGAAAGTGAAGCTGTTCGAGCGTCTGTACATGGCCCATCGCGATCGCGAACATAGCGTGAAACTTGGGGTATTGAAGGACTACGCCGGTTTTTCCCAGCTGCCTCAGCTGTTTGGAAAGGATTGGGCCGAAATGAACGGCCGGTACTTGTACTCGCCGTGCCATTCATTTTGGGCTCTATGTGAGGAACCCATCTCCGTTTGATCTCCCTTTGGGGGGTCTGACTATCTCCGATTCGGCACTGCATTTGGAAGGCTCCTCAAGCAAAGGAGCATTTTCAAATGCCGAATCATCTTCCGATCCGCCGCCCCGCCACAGGCCAAGGCCGCACCATCACTCCCGCCAAATCCGCCAATGACTGGCGCTGCATCTGTTGCGGCAAGCTGCTCGGCATCCACCGTGACGGCCAGATGCATCTGAGCTTTGCGCGCGGACACGAATATCTCGTGAGTTACCCCGCGACGGCCACTTGCCGCGGTTGCGGCACGCTGAACCAGGCGACTGATCCGGCGCGCTAGGGCGCGCCACTCACCTTTTTCCCGATCATCAGAGGCGCACGACGCCCTGAGGCCCGTGGGAGGCGCTGGACGCCCGGCCGGAAGGCTGGCGTCCAGTGTCTTTCGCATGGCACGAAATCCGTAATCGCATGGTGCATTCCGCATCCACCCTCCATTTCCAGCGCAGTTTCGACACCGTTCGGCGCGCGCGACACCCTTTGCAATGCTTCCGTGATCCGGCGGCATTACTGGACAGACTGCATCGCGGCTCAGGCAATCCCGAAGACAAGAATGTGATCCTGTCCGCCCTCGTCGAGGTGGCGCAGCGCGACGAGCTCGCGTCCGACTGTGCCCTGACGCTGCTGCTGCTGGCACTCTGGCCCGGTCTCGATGCCATCCGGCGCCGGTCGATCTGGCAGAGAATTGGCACCGCCGACGAGATAACCTCCGACATCCTCGCCCGCAGTACCGAAGCGATCCGCGGTGTTGATTTGGACCGCGTCAACAGAATCGCGGCCACCATCCTGCGGAATATCGAACGCGACATGATCCGCGCCAGACAGCGTGAATCGGCGCGGCAAAGCCTGCGTAGCGAGACCGATCCCGACGAAATACCGATCGACGCAGAAATGCTTCATGGCACCGCCAGCCACGGACTTCTCCATGGCGACCTCGTCCGCATCATCGGAACGGATGCGGCATTGGTGATCCGTGTGGCGATCGAGGGCTTCTCCCAGGCCGAGGCCGCCATCGAGTTGGGCCTGTCCGAAGCCGCCGGGCGCAAGCGCTACCAGCGCGCCATGCAGAAGCTGCGCGAGGCTCTTCAAGAAATCTCCTGAAGCGATGTCCCGATCCGGCGCTGCCGGTGGCTTTTACCAATTAAGCGCCACTGAGCGCCCCACTCAAACCGAAAGCCAAGAAACATGATCAGCAAAACCGACCCGTCGCCCGAAGACCTCAAGCGCATTCCCGGCCTCTACCGCCGCTGGGAATTGAACGAGGTCTGCGAGGCCAACCGCAATTATCAGATCGAGGACGCCGGCGTCCATGCCGACGGGACGCCGCTGCTGGCGATCTATGTCAGCGAGCCCGCGGCCGATGTTTGCGAGGCCACATGATGCGCCTCCTCGATCGTTTCATTTCACGGAGAGAAAACATGCCGGATCAACCCGACGCGATCACCCGTCTTCGCAAGATGCATTACGTCCTCGAAGACCTTCCCGAAACCATCACCTTCCCGCAGCGCCCCGGCGACGAACCGCGCGCGCCGCTACCGGTGGTCAACGCAACTGTCGACGAGATCGCTTTTGCGATCGTGGAGGCGGAGAGGGAGGGGGCAGCCGCTTACCGCCGCGCCGCCATGTTGCAGCGCCTCTACACGCTTGCGCGCGAGGCCGGGTGTATCGGTGCCGATTGCGCCGCTCCGGCGGTGCTCAAGCAGGAGGGTCATTCATGAGCCTCCCCATCATCAGCGCCGATGAACGTCTGGCTGAGCTGCGCGGCATCAAGGGCTGCATTTTCGGCAAATCCGGCATCGGGAAAACCTCGCTGCTCTGGACCCTCGATCCCGAGCGCACGCTGTTCATGGATCTCGAAGCGGGCGATCTCGCCATTGAGGGTTGGAGCGGTGACACGATCCGGCCGCGCACCTGGACGGAATGCCGGGATTTCGCGGTGTTCATCGGCGGGCCCAATCCGGCCTTGCGCGACGACCAGCCTTACAGCCAAGCCCATTATGACGCCGTCTGTGACCGCTTCGGTGATCCGGCAGCACTCGATCACTACGACACTATCTTCGTCGACTCGATCACCGTCGCCGGGCGGCTGTGTTTTGGGTGGTGCAAGGGCCAGCCTGAGGCGCTGTCGGTGAAGACGGGCAAGCCGGATGTGCGCGGCGCTTATGGCCTGCACGGGCGCGAGATGATCGCCTGGCTCACCCATCTGCAGCACACGCGGGCCAAGAACGTCTGGTTTGTCGGGATCCTCGACGAGAAGCTCGATGACTTCAATCGCAAGGTGTTTCAACCGCAGATCGATGGCGCAAAGACCGGGCTCGAGCTGCCGGGGATCGTCGATGAGGTGATCACCATGGCAGAACTGCCGTCCGACAGCGGCGATCCGTATCGCGCCTTTGTCTGCCAGACGATCAATCCTTGGGGATTCCCGGCCAAGGACCGTTCAGGTCGCCTCGAGCAGATCGAAGAACCCCATCTCGGCAGCCTGATGGCGAAAATCCGAGCGCCTGCGGCCCCGGCACCCGACCGTCTGACTTACGCCCGGCCGCCGGCTGAGCCGACCGATGAAGACCAATCCCAACCGCAATCCTAGTCACAGAAAAGGAGGTTCCCCATGGGTTCCTGGAACGATTTTAACGATGCTCAGAGCAACACCAACCTCATCCCGAAAGGCACGCTGGCCAAGGTGCGCCTGTCGATCCGCCCCGGCGGGTTCGACGACGCCTCACAGGGTTGGACCGGTGGCTATGCCACGCGTGGAACAACCGGCTCGGTCTATCTCAATGGCGAGTTCACCGTGACCGAGGGGCAGTATGCCCGCCGCAAGGTGTTCAGCTTGATCGGGCTGTACTCACCCAAGGGGCCAGACTGGGCCAATATGGGGCGCAGCCTCGTGCGCGGCATGCTGAACTCGGCGCGCGGTATCTCCGACAAGGACATGTCGCCCGAGGCACAGACCGCGCGCCGCATCAACGGCTTTGCCGATCTCGACGGGATTGAGTTTGTCGCCCGCATCGACATTGGGACTGACGCTCATGGTGACGATAAGAACGAAATTCGCAGCGCTGTCACGCCTGATCACCGCGACTACGCCACCTTGATGGGGTCTCTGCCTTTGCAGGCCAACGCGAGCAATGCAACTGGACCAGCCCAGCAGGGAGCCGAACCCGGAGCAGCCCAGACCAACCAGCCAGCAGCCACCCCCGGTGCGCCCGGGCGGCCCAGCTGGGCGCAGTAAGGGGGCTTGGTCATGCGTTTGCGTCCCCGTCAGAAAACCTTCGTCGAGCGCAGCCTTGCTGCGCTTGGCCAACACGGCAACACGCTGGGTGTAGCACCTACCGGTGCGGGCAAAACCATCATGCTCTCGGCGATCACCGGCGAAATGATCGGTGATGGCGCCAAGGCCTGTGTTCTGGCGCATCGCGATGAGCTGACCGTACAGAACCGTGCCAAGTTCCAGCGTGTGGTGCCGGGCACTTCAACTTCGGTGATCGACGCCACGGAGAAGTCCTGGGGCGGCGACGTGACCTTCGCCATGGTTCCGACTCTGGCGCGGGCGTCAAACCTGGCCGACATGCCGCGCCTCGACCTGCTGGTGATCGATGAGGCGCATCACGCGGTGGCGGCCAGTTACCGACGCATCATCGACCGAGCCCGCGACGCCAATCCTGATACGCGCATATTGGGAGTGACGGCAACACCGACCCGGGGCGATCGCAAGGGATTGCGCGAGGTCTTTGATAATGTTGCTGACCAGGTCCGCTTGGGAGAGCTGATCGCCTCGGGCCATCTCGTGCCGCCACGGACTTTTGTCGTCGATGTGGGTGTCCAAGAAGAGTTGAAATCAGTGCGTAAAACCAGCGCGGATTTCGACATGACCGAGGTGGCGGACATCATGGACCGCGCGCCCGTCACCGACGAAGTAATCCGCCACTGGCGCGAGAAGGCCGGAGATCGCCAGACCGTCGTGTTCTGCTCCACCGTTGATCACGCGAAACATGTGACCGACGCGTTCAACGCTGCTGGTATTTCCGCCGCGCTGATCCACGGTGAATTGGCGGCTGACACCCGCAAGACCATCCTCGCTGATTACGCGTCGGGCAATATTCGAGTCGTCGTCAACGTGGCGGTGCTGACGGAAGGTTGGGATCATCCGCCCACGTCCTGCGTCGTGCTCCTGCGGCCCAGCTCCTACAAATCCACCATGATCCAGATGGTCGGGCGCGGGCTGCGTACGATTGATCCGGAGGAACACCCTGGGCTGGTCAAGACCGACTGCGTCGTGCTGGATTTCGGCACCTCAAGCCTGATCCACGGCACGCTGGAACAGGATGTCGATCTCGACGGCAAGCTTGATCCCGGCGCGGTGCCGACCAAAGCCTGTCCGGCCTGCGAGGCGGAGATCCCGCTGGCCGCCACCGAATGCCCGCTCTGCGGTGAGATATTGCTGCAGGACGAGAACGAGACCGACGCGGACGCTGTGCCGCTCTCTGGTTTTGTCATGACCGAGATCGACTTGCTAAAGCGGTCCAGTTTCGCGTGGGTTGATCTGTTCGGGACGGAGGATGCGCTGATGGCCACGGGCTTCAAAGCCTGGGGTGGCATCTTCTGGTTGGACGGGATCTGGTATGCGATCGGCGGGGCGAAGGGTATGCGGCCACGCTTGCTCAGCATTGGTGAGCGCGCTGTCTGCCTCGCGCAGGCGGACGATTGGCTCAACACGCATGAGACCGACGAAAGCGCTTTCAAAACGCGAGGTTGGTTGCGCCAGCCCCCGACGGACAAGCAGCTACAATACCTGCCGCCCGAGTATCGTCATGACTTTGGCCTGACCCGTTACCGGGCCTCCGCTTTGATGACCTTTAAATTCAACAAACGGGCGATCCGTGCAGCAGTCGAGGCGGCGGCCGGGACTGAACTGGTGGCGGCATGAACCATGTCGCGCAAATCCCATCCCCACCCAGACCGGTTGCGGATGGCCTGGAGCGTCTTCGCCTCTGGCATCCGCGCCTCATACCGTGCGCCGTCTGCCTACGCCCGGCTCAGGGCTACGGCTTTTTCAACCCCAACAAACCTCGCCCACGCACGCGCCACTGGTTCTGCTCAACGCCGTGCCAGGGCTGGTTCGCGGGCCGTCAGAAGAAAGGTCTGAAAATGCAGGGAATGACCGAAGAAGAGCACGTCGCCATCGCGGGTGTCATGAAACGCCTTGGCGCCGCCATGGATGAAATCGGCTGGGACAAACGCCTCTGCGATCTGGATGCCAACGAGGTCACTTTCCTGATCGGGGAAGTTCTGGAGGGCTACGGCGCGGAGATGTCGCGGATCGCGAAATCTGCGGAGGTGCCGTTTTGATTCTGGATTTCAACCCACGCCCCTCCACGACTGAGCGGATCAACGCGCGGATCGACGCCGCGCTGGTCGCCGAGCGCGAGGCGACGCCGCCTCGGACCTATCTCGGCGCCTCCCGGCTCGGGCATGTTTGCGAACGCGCATTGCAGTTCGAGTTTGCCGATGCGCCAAAAGCTGAGGGCGCCGATTTTAACGGGCAGACGTTGCGGATCTTCGCAATCGGTCATCAACTTGAGGACCTGGCGATAAGCTGGCTGCGCGCCGCGGGGATCGACCTGGTCACGCAAAAGCGTGATGGCGGTCAATTCGGCTTTTCCGTCGCGGGTGGTCGCATTCGAGGTCATGTCGACGGGATCATCGCCGATGCCCCAGCGGCGATTGGCATGCGTATGCCTGCGCTCTGGGAGTGCAAGACCATGAATGCCAAGAACTGGCGCGCCTGCGTCAAGCACGGTGTGACAAAGTCGAAGCCGATCTACGCCGCGCAAATCGCAACCTATCAAGCTTACATGGAGCCGTCAGTACCGGGGATATCAGCGGCCCCGGCGTTATTTACCGCGATCAACAAGGATACGGCCGAGTTGCATCATGAGCTGGTGCCTTTTGATGCTGACCTAGCGCAACGCATGTCCGATCGCGCGGTGCGGATCCTGCAGGCCACCGACGCCGGTGAGCTGCTGCCGCGCATCACCACCAATCGTGATTTTTTTGAGTGCCGGTTCTGCGCATTTGCGGCTCGGTGCTGGGAGGAGAGCACATGACGGATGAACCCACAGACAATTCCGATTCAGAGCATCACCGATCCATTTCAGGCGACACGCCGGCCGATGAGTCCAAGGAAAACATCGTCCATTTCAATCCGTGGCGCGATTTTAACGACGCCGCCCCGCAGATCGACGTGTTCGGCGACGAGCCGGATCCCGAGCAGATTGCTCAGTTCATGCAGGTGGTCTTTGGCTACTCTGACGGGCTGATCCCGGTGCGCAGTTTCATCGACAAGGGTCAGGGCATCGATGGGCGCCCGCATAACATCTGGCTCGAGGCGGATCAGGCCGCGCCCGAAAAGATGGCAACCTTCGCTACATGGGCCTCGCGCGAAGGTGCTGCCGTGTATGTCATACCTGGCACCGTGGCCGCGACTGGTCAGGCCAAGGCTGCTGAAGTCCTGCAGATGCAGACCGTGGTTGTTGATCTCGACACCGGCGATATCGCGGCCAAGCGCGCCCATCTTGAGCGCCACCTCGGTGCACCGACCATGGTGGTGGAAAGCGGTGGTGTAACCCCCGAGGGGCAGCGCAAGTGCCATGTCTGGTGGGCGCTGACCGAGCCCGCGGAAGGTGACGACATCGCCCGCGTGTGTCGTCTGCGCGGTGACATCGCGGCTAAGGTCGGCGGTGACATGCATTTCCGCTCGGCCCACCAGCCAATCCGGGTGGCAGGCAGCGTCTATTACAAGAACAGCCTCAAGACGCTGGTTCGGATCGTCGAGCTGAACGCCGACCTTGAGCGTGATTTGATCGAGTTCACCGAAGCTGTCACCGACATGCCGCCGGCACCCGGCATCTCATTGCAGCCCGAGTTCAACCATCCCGACAAACCGGCGATGGATGATGTCCTGGTCACGCCGGTGCGCGAGGGGGCGCAGGATGATTGGTCCCGCTTTGAGGGTGCGTCGGCCGCGATCGGGTATTTCATCCGCATGGTTCACGAGGGCCGGCTGAGCAAGGACGAGGGTTGGGAGGGCATCTGCGGCTACAATGCCGCGATGCTGCGCCCCCAATGGCCCGTTGAGCGGCTCAAGCGCGAGTCCGAGCGCCTCTGGGAGCGCCATGTCGAGAAATACGGGCCACCGCTGATCCGGCTGGATTCCGGCGCACCGGGGCCGGATGAGATGCCCGCATTCACATTGGGTGCACTGCTGGACGACCAAAGCCCGATGCCCGAGGACATCATTGCGCCGCGCGTGCTGACGCCGGGCGGGCTCTTGGTGCTGGGTGGCGCGCCGAAAGTGGGCAAGAGCGACCTGCTGATCTCCTGGCTCGTGCACATGGCGGCCGGCGTGCCGTTTCTCGGCTTCACGCCACCGCGTCCGCTGCGCATTTTCTACCTGCAGGCCGAGATCCAGTATCACTATCTGCGCGAGCGCTTGAAACAAATCGCTTTACCGCCAGAGGTTCTGGCCGCTGCGCGCGATACCTTTGTCGCCACCCCGAAGCTGAAAATGCTGCTTGATAACGAGGGTAGCGTCCAGGTGGCGCGCGCCGTTCAGACCGCCTTCCCCGATGCACCAGTGGACATCATCTGCGTCGACCCGATCCGCAACTTGTTTGACGGCGGGCCCGACGGCGGCGGCGAAAACGACAACACCGCCATGATGTTTTTCCTGAAGGAACGAGTGGAGGTGCTGCGTGATCACATAGACCCAGACTGTGGCGTGATCCTGATCCACCACACCAAGAAGCTGAATAAGCAGCAGGTAAAGGACGATCCCTTCCTTGCTCTTTCCGGTGCCAGCGCGCTGCGCGGTTTTTACACCTCTGGCTTGATCCTGCACCGGCCGGATGAGGATGCGTCCGAGCGCAAATTGGAGATCGAGCTGCGCAATGGCCCGGCGCTGCCTCCAAAGCTGATCGACAAGGTCGATGGCCAGTGGGTCGAGATCAACCCGATGAATGAGCGGCTGGTGCGTCAGGAAGTGGGCGCGAAGCAAGATGCCGAGCGGGATCGAAAGCGAGACGTGATCCTCGACATCCTTTTCGAGGAAGCGGTCGCGGGGCGTCTCTACACCACCATGCAATTTGCCGAGGCATTCGAAAACAAGAGCGGCCTTGGCAGCAAATTCACCATAAGGGAGCGCCTCAGTGTCCTCGCCACGAAGGGTCACATCAAATTCCTGCGCGATGGCGCGAAATTTGGATACCCAAAGGTCCGGTCGCGATTTGGCTATCTCTGCGTCAAGGGCATGCACTTCCGCCCAGAGGAGCATGTGGACCCCGAGACCGGGGAAATCTGCGAGACCGCCGTTCCGGTGCTGCCCAGTCACTACAAATGCCAACTTTCGGGCGTCTGCATGGACGTCGAAAACCCCTCCGTCTGGGTCTACCCGGAGACGGGCGCGGGCGGCAAAAGCGCGTCACTAACTCCTAAGAGTGAGGCCTAACTCCTATGTCCTCACAAACTCCTGGTTCAATGAAATCAATAGCTTACCGAGGACGAGGAGTTAGTGGCCTAACTCCTCCCCAACTCCTCCAAACCTCTCATTTGTCTATAGTTATCAGAAGCTTATCCGAAGAAGAGGAGTTAGCATGGAAAGCCCCCATACTACGTATGGGGGGCCAACCAGCAGGTTTGGCCCCCATCCCATACGTAGCGGGGTATCCGCGCGTGCGGGTCCTGACATTCCCTGGACAGTCCAATCCGACGACGGCGGCCGGTACCGCCAAGCACATGACCGCCGTCGTCTTCCACCCGAGTAGCCACCCAAAAAAGGAGACCACCCATGGCTGACCTGACTCTGACCAGCGCCACCGCAGGCGCAATCCCGAATATTCCCGAGCCGTCTGAGATGGGTCGCGCGATCCTCGGCCTCGATCTGGGCACCACCACCGGCTGGGCGCTGTATGGCACCGATGGGCTGATCACCAGCGGCACCGTGTCGTTCCGCCCCGGTCGCTTTGACGGTGGTGGCATGCGCTATTTGCGGTTCACAAATTGGCTGACCGAGATCGACCGTCTGTCGGGGCCCATCGAAGCGATCTATTTCGAAGAGGTGCGCCGCCATGTGGGCACCGATGCAGCGCATGTCTTTGGCGGTCTGATGGCCAGCTTGACCAGTTGGGCCGAACTGCGCGGCATCTCGTATCAGGGGGTTCCCGTCGGCACGATCAAGAAATACGCAACTGGAAAGGGCAACGCCAACAAGCAGGCTATGCTCGCGGCTGCCCGGGACCGCGGGTTCAGCCCCGCCGACGATAACGAGGCTGATGCTATCGCAATCCTGCTCTGGGCGATTGAAACTAGGGGAGGTGTTGCATGAGACGGCAGGAGTCCTGGACCGCTGATGACGTTGCAGAGCATTTCGAGGAAGCGTTTCGCACCTTGCGTAAGCTGCCGCCGGTCAAAGCGCGTGGGTATTTCAGCGCCTGGCCAGACATCGCACGATCACCGCGCGAGATCGCCGCAATGGAGCCAGAGCCTATGCGCGTCCCGCCATCACCAGTCGCGATCACCCGGCTCGAGCAGACCTTCGATTGGGTGCTCTGGATCGAAGAGGCCGAGCGCAAGCTGATCTGGTCTCGCGCCGCCCGTGTGCCGTGGAAACAGATTAGCGGCGAGATGGGATGCGATCGCACCACCGCGTGGCGGCGCTGGCAACTGGCGCTCACCAAGATCGCGGCGCGGCTGAATGCGGCGTGATTCCAGAGTGTTGCAACACTTTTGTGTTCGACACATGCAACAGATTGGTGCTATAAACAGGATATGATCGGGAGACGAGCGTCAAGAACGCCCCCGGCCGTTTTCCATCCCTTTCGTCCCTGCGAGGCACCATGGCTGTTCGCCCGCCCATTCATCGCCCGGTGGGGCGACGCGACAAACGTGAGGCTGACCGAGACTACGCGCGCAGGCGTGATCCAGCCATTCGAGCGCTTTACGCCTCTGCCCGGTGGCAGCGCGCCCGGCGACACTTCCTGGCGCGGCATCCGCTCTGCGCCGAATGCGAGCGTCAGGGGCGCGTGAGCGCGACCAACACCGTCGATCACATCATCCCGCACCGCGGCGACACAGAGCGGTTCTGGGACCCGGACGGTTGGCAGGCGCTCTGTGCCAGCTGTCACAGTCGCAAGACCGCCGCCGAGGATGGCGGCTTCGGCAACGCCCGCCGCCAACCATAAACCACCGCCCCCCCCGGGGGAGGTCAAATCTCTGGGGCCCTCCAGCCCCGGACCGGGCGCCAAGCTTTCTTTATCCGTGGCCAAAATGGCGATGGGGGGGTGCCGCCATGAAACAAAGGAAATCATCCGTGTCCGATCGCGAACTTGCCATTGAGTACCGTGCGCTCGATAGCCTCGTGCCCTATGCGCGCAATGCTCGCACCCACTCCGAGGCACAGATTGCCGAGATCGCCGGGTCAATCCGAGAGTTCGGGTTTACCAACCCGGTGTTGATCGCCGAGGACGACACGCTGATCGCGGGCCATGGCCGGGTGCTGGCGGCGCGGCAGTTGGGGATGGAGACCGTGCCGAGCATCGTGCTGACCGGCCTGACGGAGAGCCAGCGCCGGGCGCTGGTACTGGCCGACAACCGTATCGCCCTGAATGCCGGGTGGGACGAAAGCCTGCTGGCGCTGGAGCTTAGCGATCTGAAAGAGGCGGGGTATGATCTTGGGATTATGGGGTTTGAGGATGGCGAGC
The DNA here is from genome assembly GCF_046592965.1 of Marivita sp. S2033. Classification (NCBI taxonomy): domain Bacteria; kingdom Pseudomonadati; phylum Pseudomonadota; class Alphaproteobacteria; order Rhodobacterales; family Roseobacteraceae; genus Marivita; species Marivita sp. S2033. Next base: position 15,571 of record NZ_JBISBV010000016.1, on the reverse strand, counting down.
TTGACCGGCTGCTGTCGGGATCCGAAGACGATGACGCTTCAACCGCGCCGGTCGTGATCCCGGAGCCGCCGCGCATTCCCGCCTCGCAAATAGGCGATCTCTGGATCCTTGGCGATCATCGGCTGCTCTGCGGGGACAGCACAAGCGAGATGGATGTGCGCCGTCTGATGAACGGCGAGCGGGCCATCCTGTTCGCGACCGATCCGCCCTATCTTGTGGATTACGACGGCTCGAACCACCCGACACGCAATAAGGATTGGTCGCAGTCTTACGGCACCACATGGGACGACAGTAGCCAGGGCGCAGAACTTTACGACAACTTTATCGCAGCGGCCGTGGCCGAGGCGATCACCGAGGATGCGGCCTGGTATTGCTGGCACGCCTCACGCCGTCAGGCGATGCTGGAAGCGTGCTGGGAAAAGGCCGGCGCCTTCGTGCACCAGCAGATTATCTGGGTGAAGGAGCGCGGCGTGCTGACCCGCTCGCATTACCTGTGGAAACACGAGCCCTGCCTGATGGGCTGGCGCCGCCCGAACCGACCGCCCAAGGTGGCCGATGAAACGCTGTCCTCGACATGGGAAATGCCCAGCTTCACCAAGGAGGAGCGGCCCGATCATCCGACGCCGAAGCCGCTGGACGCCTTCGGCATTCCGATGCGCCAGCATGTGGCGCGAGGCGGCCTTTGCTATGAGCCGTTCGCGGGCTCCGGCTCGCAGATCATGGCGGGAGAGGCCAATGACCGCCGGGTCTTCGCGATGGAGATCAGCCCGGCCTATATCGATGTCTGCATCGAGCGCTGGCAGGCCGAGACCGGCCGCGACGCGATCCTGGATGGTGATGGCCGGACCTTTGCCGAGGTGACGGCCGAGCGGTTGGGAGATGGGAGCGCGCCCGCCGCACCGGAGGAAGAGTCTGCCGCGCCGAAGCGCAGCCGCAAGCGGAAGGCCGCGGTTTGAAGCAGTCGCGCGCCATGTCCTTGGTCGAGTCCGTCGCCAACGTGATCGTCGGCTACGGCGTTGCCGTGGTGACGCAGATCCTGATCTTCCCGATCTTCGGGCTGCACACGACGCTGGCGCAGAACCTGAAGATGGGCGCGGTGTTCACGGTGGTGAGCATCGCACGCTCCTATCTTCTGCGACGACTGTTCGAAGCGATTCGGGTCGCGTCGAGGAACGACCGAGCCACCTAGCGGGGAGCCGACGGTCGGTTTCGAGGTTGTCGCTATCCCGTTCAGATCCTATGGTTTCTCGAAGTGTAGGATGGGCATGAGGAACCGTTTCCCGTCCAGGCCAATCGACGGGATCGAGATATTGAAGGATTCAGACGAGCAGACGCCGAATACCGACACCTTGCCAGATGGCCTCGAGGCCCTGCGGCGGGAACTGAGCTTGTCGGACGTAATGGGGCTGATCGAGCGCACCGCGCAATGGGTGGACCCTAAGACGTTCAGGTATCTGCCTGTCTGGTACCCAGAGCATGCGCGACGTGCGCTGTTCTACAAAGCCAACTGGTCCGAGCCGCAGATGAACCGAAACCGCCAGACCGGCGTCACTATCCACAAGTCCGAAGGAAACGTGCATGCGAACAAGGCGCTGACGCTTGCCCTCGGCCTTCGGGCCGGAGAACGGCCAAACTGGTCGTGCTGCCATATCTGGGGCATCGACGACGCCTTCTACCAGGTCAGCAACGCCGTGGTTCAGGATCGACGCTTCTTCTCCTGCGTCGCGAACATGGTCCTGTTGCCGACGCCCTTGAAGGCGTTCACGGACGTCATGACCGACGTGAAGATGATGCTTCGCGTCTGTGCGCTGCACCTCTACGGCTGGTCCTGCGACCACGACGACGTAGCGGACATCGCTGGTAAGGTTGCCGACTGGGCGAATTGGGACGCCTATCCGGAGAGCTGGCCCAAACCGGGTCGGGCGACGCTCCCACTGGGCACGGCCAAGTTCTCGCCTCGGATTAAGGCGGCGGCAGACCGCAGGAAGGCCACCATTCGCAAGGATCTGGCATCCGCTGGTCCGCACTATCCGCGGGAAGAGGTCAGCAAGGTGCTCGACTACTGGAACATCTCGTTCTGAGAGAAGGAAGCCGCCGCCCAAGCGGGACGGCGGCATCGCGCATTTATCGGCGAGCAGCGTCAGTCGCTCGGCAAGCTGTAGACCCGGCCGCGATTCTCGACCTTCTCGGATTTGACTTCGAGCCCGAGCTTCTTCTTGAGCGCGCCGGCGAAGGCGCCTCGGACCGTGTGTGGCTGCCATCCGGTTTCGGCGACGATCTCGTCGATGGTCGCGCCGCCCTTGGCGCGGAGCATCTCGATCAGAAGCGCCTGCTTCGTGCCCGCGCGCAGTGTGCGCGCCTTGGGTTCGGGATTGGCCTCGGCGGGAGCGTCCTGCAGGTACTCCGCACTCGGCGCCTCGTCGGCGCCCGTAGGCGCGCTGTCGCCGCTCACCGGCTCGACGCCGATGGCGGCGAGGCCCGCGTTCGTGATGTGCAGGAGGATGGCGCGATCGTCCTCGTCGTTGCGCCAGATGCGGTTGAGCGCGGCGTCCGCCTTGGTCTGGCTGTCCGTCGCGGTCTCCGCGATCAGCCCGCGGGAGAGGAGCGCGCCGACGACCTTGGCGGCGGCGCCGCCGCGGAGAGAGCCGGGAAGCGGCAGAACGTTGCGGTCGTCGCGCTGCGCGGCGGCGCTGAGGATCACGAGCTGGGTGTCGGAAAGCTTGGTCATGGGGTCGTCTCCGTAATCGGGCCCGCGACATGCGGCGCCTTCTACAACCCCAAGCCGCGCAGGGCGCGCGGCAGGAGCTTTGGCGGTGCATGAGATCACTCGGCGTTTTCGCCTTCGCCAAAGGCGCTGTCCGTGATGCGCTTCAGCAGGCGGACGTAATGCTCAAGGGTGCCGACATGGCCCCAGTTCACCTCGTCGGGATGGGCGTTGAAATGGTCGTCGCTGAGCGCCTGCAGGCGGGCGAGCATCGTGTCGATCTCGGCTTTCTTGCCAATGAAGGCGCTCAGAGCAGCCTCGCGGTTGCGCCGGGCTTTCTCGGCGCGAAGCTGGTGGCGGGGCGTTGTGATGGGGCTCAGGCGAGTGGTCATGTTTCTGGCTCCGGGTGCGTTGGCGTCTTTGTTTCTGTGTCATCACCATCGCTCTATGGGCGCTCATAGTGTAGGCAAATCGCAGCAATATCATTGCTTTATAAGCTGAATGTACGATCAGGAGACTTGGCATGGCGGGCAGAAAACCGCTGCCCACGCAGCTGAAACTGGTGAAGGGGACCGCGCGGCCGCACCGGATGAACGCGGACGAGCCGAGGCCGGAGGTGGCCACGCCGCCGCCGCCCGATCACCTTGATGAACCGGCAGCGGCAAAGTTCACCGAGATGGCGGCGCTGCTGGCGCGCCACGGCGTGATGACCGAGCTCGATGTGAGCGCGCTGGCCCGCTATGTCGTGGTTTGGCGGCGCTGGCTTGAGGCCGAAGAGGAGGTGAAACGCCGCGGTCCAGTGGTCAAGACCGTTGCGGGGAACATTATCCAGAACCCGTTTCTGGCTGTGGCCAACCGATGCATGGCGCAGATGAGCCAGATCGAGAGCGAATTCGGGCTCACGCCGTCCAGTCGAACGCGGGTGCGCATGGCGGAACCTGCCGAGACACGGGATCCGTTTGAGGATTATCTGAACCGTGGCCAAAAATCCTAAAGCAAAGCGCCCGGTCTGCCCAGTTAACGCGTATGCGCGCGGTGTGGTTGGCGGCAAGATCATCGCGGGGCGGCTAGTACAGCTCTCCTGCGCACGCCACTTGGCCGATCTCAAATCTGGCGCGGCGCGTGGTCTCGTCTGGGACAGCGCGGCCGCGTTGCACGCAATCGAGTTTTTCAGCCATCTGCGCCACTCGACCGGGGAGTGGGCGGGCGAGCCCTTCGTGTTGCAGCCCTGGCAGGAATTCGTGGTGGGCGCGATGTTTGGTTGGAAGCGCAAGGCTGGCCCGGGCCAGGACAACCCGCGCCGATTTCGCACGGCCTATGTGGAGGTGGCCCGCAAGAACGGCAAGTCGGCCCTGTTGGCAGGGATCGCGCTCTATGCGCTGATTGCCGATGGGGAGCCGGGCGCCCACGTTTACGCCGCTGCCACCACCCGCGATCAGGCGCGGATCGTGTTTGGCGAAGCCGAGCGCATGGTTGCGGCAAGCCCGGCGCTCTCAAGCCGCGTGACAAGGACGGTCAACAATCTCGCGGTGCTGCCGACCGCGTCCTGGTTCCGGCCGCTCTCGGCGGATGCCAGCAAGATGGACGGGCTCAACGTGCATCTGGCCGCGGTGGACGAGGTGCATGAGCATCCCGGGCCGGAGATCATCCAGAAGCTCAACACCGCGACCGGTGCACGGCGTCAGCCGCTGATCGTCGAGATCACCACGGCGGGCTACGACCGTCATTCTGTCTGCCGCCAGCATCACGAGTTCTCGGTCAAGGCGCTGGAGGGCACGGTGCCGGTCGAGGCGGCCGACAGTTGGTTTGCCTATATCGCCACCATCGATGAGGGCGATGACTGGACCGACGCGGATGTTTGGGTGAAGGCCAACCCGAGCCTCGGCGTGACGGTGAAGATGGAGGATCTGAAGCGCCAGATCGACGAGGCCCGCGAAATGCCCGCGCAGCAGAACGCGATCCGGCGGCTGCGGCTGAATGAATGGACCGAACAGGTCACCCGCTGGCTCGACATGGATGTCTGGGCCGAGGGGGGGCCGCCACCTGCCACCGATTGGCAGGTGGTGCGCGATGACCTTGCAGACTTGGAGCAAAAGCTGGCGGGGTATGAGTGCTATGGTGGGTTGGATCTGGCCCGGGTCAATGATCTCTCGGCCTTTGTGCTGTTGTTCCCGCCCACCGGGGATCCGGCCCTCGAGGCCTTGGCGGATAAATGGATCACTCTCTGCCGGTTCTGGGTGCCGGAGGAGGATATTCTGCGCCGGGGTAAGCGCGATCGGGTGCCTTACGCCACATGGCGCGACCAGGGCTTCCTGACCGCCACCCCTGGCAATGCCACGGATTTTGCCTTCGTTGAGGCGGAGATCGTCGATCTGGCTGCGTGCTTTGATCTGCGCGAGCTTGCGTATGATCGCACGTTCGCGGGCGAGATCGTCCAGCATCTACAAGATGAGGGGCTAAACCTGGTGCAGTTTGGTCAGGGCTTTTTGAGCATGGCGGCACCGACCGCGGAACTGGAGCGGCTGTCGGTGTCGCGCAAGCTTTGGCATGGCGGCCATCCGGTGCTGCGCTGGAACGCCTCGAACGTGGCGGTGCGCCACGATCCGGCGGGCAATGTCAAGCCCGACAAGGAGCGCTCCAGCGAGCGTATCGACGGCATCGTTGCCACCTGCAACGCGCTCGGGCGGGCGCTCTTGCGCGACGTCAATGCTGGCCGCTCGGTCTATGACAATCGCGGCATCCTGGTCCTATAGGAGCACCCTTGCATGTCTTTCTGGTCCCGCTTGTTTGCAGGCAAACCGCCTGCGGGCGCGTCGCCGCGTGCCGCTGTTCAGGACGCGGGAGGTGGTCTGACCATCACGACCGCGAGCGAGCTGGACGCGGCGCTGCGCGCCGGGGCACTGAGCGCCTCTGGCGCGTCGGTAACGCCGGACAGTGCCATGCGGGTGGCGGCCGTCTATGCCTGCGTGCGCATCATTTCCGGGGCGGTGGCAACATTGCCGCTGCACATCAAGCGCCGGGTCGATGCGCGCACGCGCGAGGATGCCTCGGACGCGCCGATTTGGCGGGTGTTGCGACGGCGGCCGAACCGCTGGCAGACACCATCGCAGTTTCGCCGGATGATGCAGGCGCATCTGCTGCTGCGCGGCAACGGCTATGCGATGATCGTGCGTTCACGCGGCACCGTACAGGCGCTGATCCCGCTTCATCCCGACCGGGTCGAGGTGGCACAGGGGGACGATCTGGCGCTGACGTTCATCTATACCCGTCCGGATGGACGGCAGTTGCGGCTGGCGCAGGATGAGGTGCTGCATCTGGTCGGGCTGACGCTCGACGGGGTGCGGGGCGTCTCGCCCATCGCCTATGCCCGCGAGACCATCGGCCTGGCGTTGGCGATGGAGGATCACGGCGCCACCACCTTCCGCAATGGCGCCCGGGTGAGCGGCGTTCTGAAACACCCACAAAAGCTCGGCCCCGAGGCGGTGGCCAATCTCAAGGCCGGGCTCGAGGCGTTCCGCGCCGGTGGCGAGCAGGACGGCAAGAACCTGATCCTCGAGGAAGGCATGGAGTATGACCGCATCGCCATGACGGCCGAAGACGCGCAATGGATCGAGAGCCGCAAGTTCAGCCGCACCGACATCGCCATGTTCTTCGGGGTGCCGCCGCATATGATCGGCGACACCGAGAAGTCCACCAGCTGGGGCACCGGCATCGAGCAGCAGTCGATCGGGTTCGTCGCCTATACGCTCGAGGATCACCTGACGATGTGGGAGGAGGCGATCGATCGCGATCTGATCGGAGCTGACGATACGCTCTATGCGCGCTTTAACCGCGCCGCCTTGGTCAAGGGCGACATCAAGGCCCGCTGGGAGGCCTATGTTAAAGGCCTGCAATGGGGCGTCTACAGCCCCAATGAAATCCGTGCGCTGGAAGACCAGAACCCGCGAGATGGTGGGGATGTTTATTATCCGCCGCCCAACATGACCGCGGATTCCGAAGGCCCGGAGGACGCGCCCTCAGCGCAGATGCCCGACCCCTCGCAAACAACGGAAAGGGATACCGATGAGCCTGCGTGACCTCCCGGCTGGACCGGAGTATCAACGGCCTGCCGCCTATCATTTTGATACGCCGTCCGATGCGCTGGCGAAATGGGCTGACATGCCGAGCGCGGCGACGGCCAGTGGCAACAGCACGATCACGATGCTCGATATCATTGGCGAAGACGGGATGGGCGGTGGCGTGAGCGCGAAACGGATCGCGGCGGCGCTGCGTACGATTGGTAATCGCGATGTCACCGTGCAGATCAACTCGCCGGGTGGCGACATGTTTGAAGGCATCGCCATTTACAACCTGCTGCGGGCGCATCCGGCCGCGGTGAGTATCGAGGTGCTGGGCATCGCGGCATCAGCGGCCTCGATTATTGCGATGGCAGGCGACAATATCCGCATGGCGCGGAGCAGCTTTTTGATGCTGCACAACGCCTGGGGCGTGGTGATCGGCAATCGCCACGACATGGCCGAGGCTGCGACGCTGTTCGAGCGTTTCGATGGCGCGCTGGCGGATATCTACGCGGCCCGCAGCGGTATGGCACGATCAGAAGTTGCCACGCTGCTGGATGCCGAAACCTTCCTGACGGCGCAAGAAGCTGTGGCCGCCGGTATGGCGGATACCATCGCGAGCGAAACCGATGCAGCCTCGGACGTTTCTGCGCAGGTGCGCCCCGACATCCTCGCCAAGCGCCGCATTGACGCGGCACTGGCACAACAAGGCATCCCCCGCAGTGAGCGGCGTATGATGCTGAAACAGATTACCGGCACGCGCAACGCTGCCGAGCCTGCCATGCATGACGCTGGCTTTGACCCTGCTGCCCTGCGGCAGCTTCTCGACACACTTCAAGCCTAGGAGGCTGTCATGACCGACATGACCAAACCCCGCATCCGCGGGGCCGTGCGCGTGCGCGCAGAGACCAGCGATGCAAACGCCATCGTCACCGAATTGAACAAGGCTTTTGCCGCGTTCAAGACCGAACACCAAGAAGAACTGAAAGGTATCAACGCCAAGTTTGCCGACGTTGTGCAGGCCGAGAAGGTCGAGCGCATCAATGACGAGATCGGCAAGCTGCAGACGGCGCTGGATGACACCAATGCCCAGCTGGCGGCGGCCAGGCTCGGTGGGGCGAGCGATGGCCAGGTGCCCTCGGCCGAGGCCCGCGACCATACCCGCGCCTTCAACCAGTTCTTCCGGCGTGGCACCGAGGAAGGCTTGCGCGAGCTTGAGATGAAGGCCGCGCTGCGCACCGACAGCGACCCGGACGGTGGCTATGTCGTGCCTGATCAGATGGAGCAGACCATCGATCAGGTGCTGGGCACGGTCTCAGCCATGCGCTCCATCGCCAGTGTCATGTCGGTCTCGGCGGCCAGTTACAAGAAGCTGGTCAACCAGGGCGGTGCCGGCGCGGGCTGGGTCGGTGAGCGCCAGGCGCGCCCGGACACCGCAACTCCGACACTCGCGGAGCTGTCGTTTCCCGCCATGGAGATCTATGCCAACCCGGCGGCGACCCAGACATTGCTCGATGATGCCCGGGTCGATATCGCGGCCTGGCTGGCCGAAGAGGTCTCGACCGCTTTTGCTGAAGCCGAAGGCGCGGCCTTCATCAGTGGCGACGGGATCAACCAGCCGCGCGGTCTGCTCTCCTATGACACGGTGGCCAACGCCTCCCATTCTTGGGGCAAGATCGGTTATACCGCCTCCGGAGTGGCCGCGGCCCTGACCGACAGCAGCCACAATGGCGTCGATGCGCTGATTGATTTGATCTACTCGATCAAGCAGGGGTATCGGCAGAACGCCCGTTTCCTAATGAATAAGTCGATGCAGGCGACGGTGCGAAAGCTGAAGTCGAAGACCGAGGAGCTCTATCTGTGGCAGCCTCCGGTGCAGGCAGGTCAACCTGCCACGCTTCTGGGTTATCCGATCACCGATGACGACAACATGCCCGATATTGGGGCCGGGGCGTTCCCGGTGGCCTTCGGCGACTTCCGCCGCGGTTATCTGATCGTCGATCGCTTCGGCGTTCGGGTGCTGCGCGATCCCTATACCAACAAGCCCTACGTGCATTTTTACACGACCAAGCGGGTAGGGGGCGGCGTGCAGAACTTTGAGGCGGTCAAGCTGCTGAAGATCGCAGCATCCTGAGCCTTGGCGGGCGGGGATCCACTCGCCCGCACCCTCCCTCAATTCCTGAAAGGACACTCCAATGAAGGACATGCATTCTGATCTCTCGGTGGCCTCGGCCATCGACGCGGCGACGTTAACCGCAGACAGCACGCCAACAGCGATCGACCTGCGTGGCTTTGACGGTGCTGCAATCGTGCTCGCCATCGGGGCCGGTGGCATCACGTTCTCGGGCGCTAACAAGATCGAGTTCAAGCTGACGCACTCCGAAGACGACGCAACCTATGAGCCGGTCACCGACGGCGACGTCCTCGGTGTTGATAAAATCAGCACCGGTGGTGTCATCAAGGCACTCGTGGCGGCGCATGCAACGGCCGACGTTTATCGCTTCGGCTACGTCGGCGGCAAACGCTACCTGAAGCTGCTGGCCGCATTCTCGGGGACCCATGGAACGGGCACGCCGATCGCAGGCGTCGTGATCCGGGGTCACGGCCAGATCAACCCGCAGGCGGCTCAGTCCTGATGCCGCGCCGCGAGCGGCTCCGGTCGCTCGCGATCCGCTCTGGGATGTTTTGCTATGTTTACGCTTGTTCGCACCACAGCACCGGTAGAGGCGCCCATCGCGCTGAGTGAGGCAAAGGCGCAAATCCGCGTTGATCACAATGAGGAGGACGTGCTGATCCAGCACTATATCGATGCGGCCACCTCGCTGCTTGATGGGCCGGCGGGTTTGCTTGGGCGCTGCCTGGTGACCCAAAGCTGGCAAATGACCGTCGACGTCTTGGGGGGACCAGTGCATTTGCCGTTTCCGGACACGGTGATCGATGAGGCAAAATTTGCCGATGGCGATGGTGAGAACATGCCCTACCGGCTAGAGATGTGCGGGCAGCGTCCCGTCCTAGTCCCGCTGCAGGGCAGGGGGCGGTCTACGGTCATCTCCTTCACCTCGGGCTATGGTGCGCCGCAGGATGTGCCTGCCACGCTGCGGCAGGCGATGCTGCTGCTCATCGCCCACTGGTATGACAACCGCGAGGCGGTCACGATCGGTGCGGCAGGCACCGCTTTGCCCATGGCCGTGGATGCGCTGATTGCGCCGTCGCGGCTGCAGTGGATATGAGCCATGACGGCCGGAAAGCTCGATCGCCGCGCGCAGTTTCGCCGCCATGAGGAATATGATGACGGCTATGGCACCGTCTATCGCTGGGAGGATCATGGCGATCCGGTCTGGGTCCAGCTCACCCATGTCAGCGACAGTGAGAAATGGCAGGCCGCCCAGGTGCAGGCAACCGTGACATCCCGCTTGCGTCTGCGCTGGTCAGCGTTCGCCGCCGATATCACGCCCCTCGATCGCGTCATCTGCGAGGGGCGCGATTACAACATCACGGGCGTCAAGGAAATCGGGCGACGCAAGGCCATCGAGATCACCGCAAGCGCTCGCGCCGACCAGACCTGACAAGGGAGGCACCCCATGCCGCCTGATCCAAACGCGAGAAATCGGTATGATTTGTCAGGGCAGGAGTTCGAGGCGATGCTCGCGCGCGCCGCCGAGGAAGGCGCAAAGCGGGCCCTCGCGGACGTCGGACTGGACGGCCACGAGGCAGCCCTCGATATCCGTGACCTCCGCTCTTTGCTCGACTGTATCCGGTTGGTGCGCCGCACCGCGATGCAAACCGCCGTGCGCATGATCACCACCGGCGTCATGCTGGCGCTGCTCGCGGGTATCGCGATCAAGCTGAAGATCTTCGGCGGCAGCCCGTAGCCGCTCACCATCCCAACCAGTCAGCCCAACCGACCCGCCCGTTTGGGGGGGGGAGTTCGTTTCTGGAGGATATCATGACCACGACCTTTTACGACCATTGGCGCGACGTGCCGGAAGCCGCCTGGCGCTGGCACAATTTTTCGCCCGCCGAAATCGGCTGCCGGGGCACCGGCAAACTTCTGATCAATGAATCTGCGCTCAACAAACTGCAGGCGCTTCGCGACCGGCTCGGCAAACCGCTGATTGTCCGTTCCGCCTATCGCAGCCCGGAGCACAACCGCGCCGTCGGCGGCGCAACCCGCTCGAAGCACATGGAAGGCGCGGCCTTCGATATCGCCATGGCAAACCATGACCCGGTGGCGTTTGAGGCGGCAGCGCGGGCCGTCGGGTTTCTCGGGTTCGGCTTCTATCGGCGCTCGGGGTTCATGCATGTCGATCTTGGTCCAGCGCGTCAGTGGGGCGAGCGGTTTCCAATTCGGGCGACGGACTTCGCCAAAGAGATGCCGCCTGCGCGCGAGGTTCTGGCCCAAAGTCGCACCATGAAAGGCGGAGGAGCGGCCGGAGTTGCGACGCTGGGCGCAGCCGGGGTCGAGGTCGCGCAGAATGTCCTGGCTGACACGCAGACCGCAATCCTGCCGCTCGTACCATATCTCGATACGCTTCGCTGGGTGTTCATTGCCGTGGCGCTGGCTGGTATTGGCGTCACGATCTACGCTCGGTGCGACGACTGGAAGCGGGGGCGGCGCTGATCGGCGGGCTTGGGTTATCCATCATGATGTCGATGAAAACAGGCAGCAGAAATCCAACGATTCCAGCGCTGCTCCGAACCTGTGCCTCGTTCATACCGTTGTTCCAGATCGACCTTCAATGTCCGCCTTGAACACCCTTGACCAGAAGATAGACGTAAAATTTGAGAGCGGCCGAAAATAGAAGCTATGCACTGAGTTATAGAGCCAATGTTTTCGCTTCTTAGTTGTCAAACAGAGACCTTTGCTGTGGCGATGAGCCTATTGTGTTTCGAAGTGCGAACAATTTCTCTAACGTCCCTGGTCCGATACCGGGCAGAGCACCCAGTTGGCTGATCTGACATACACTATTTTCGGTAATTGCCTTGATTATCGTTTCCAATCTCAATCTATTTATTCCTGTATTTTTCATGAGATACGCAATATCTTGTGAAACGACGAGCTCTCTAACTGTTTCGAATAGATCATCTTTAGCCTTTGGGTCGTACTCATAGATCTCGACGTGCAAATCATCAAGCGGGGACAAATACCGTCTCATTATTTCCCTTGACACATCGATTGGTAAGCCGCCCTTGTCAGCACCGAGCATAGGAAATGCAATTGATGTAATGTCCTTCTCACGGTACGTAGCCGCGAACTTGCTGAGCCCTTTTTCAAGATACTCAGGTCGAGAGGGGTGTTTCCAATCTTTCTTCGTAGGAAAGTTGAGGATCTGTGGTTGGGCCGATTTGTATAGCCAGAGAATTCCCGGTGAGAGCTTGCCTGCTTTGCAAATCTCCACGTACCGACGGTACATCTCTGGTTCTCGAAGGCGAAACTCAAGGGCGATACCAGCCCCCATCACTCCCACGCAATTGACCGTGTTAACAATTGTCTGAGCCTTTGTGGTGAAGATGTTACCCTTGATCTCGATGATACTCATGCGATTGGAGCACCCTTTCCTGTCGAAACTCCCGGTGAATGATGTCCTACAGTTTCAAAAGAAAAGACTGGGGCTGATACAAATGCTTGGGTGCTGGGCACTGGTAAGCATGGACTGAAGCTTTGAGGACGTTGAAGTGTTCATGCTATGTACCGCGACCAGATCCTCGGTGTCAATATGACCGTACACGAGGCACTCACTCATCATAAGTTGCTTTTTGTCAACGTGTACAACACCATCCGTTGCCCAATTGGGACTATGGATACTTGGCCAATCGAATTTTTCGACATCGCTTAGGCAATATGCGAAGCGGCATCTATTGGCGGCAGCATTCCGTTCGGTGAAAAGAGTGTAGTTCGAGAGGCAAACTCGCCGCGTTGCCTCAAGTAAAACTATGTCACTTCGATACTCTGCTTGTTTTTCATAAAGCATTGCATTCCTTGGATTGAAATACAGCGGTACATACTCATGAAGCGAACATTTATGTACTGGATCCGTTCGCTCTCTTCGACTGTTTACATCTGGATTGCTGATATCGAGGTAGTTTGGGGCTTTATTGTGCGAAAGAAGTCCATGCTGGAGTATACTTAATAGATTGTCGATGTGAGTCATGTGGAATAATCGAAAATCCACACGATCGAGAAACGATTGCTTAAGCGCTTGAAGCGAAGCCCCGAGAGTGACCGGCCAAGTTACAACTTGGTTGCCATCCGAAAGTAACCTGTAGCATCCGCCAACCTCGGCGCTCTGCCCAAAACTGGTTAACAAATACCTATTTTCAGATCTTTCGATATAACCTTGGCTCAAAAACTCGTCGAAAAGGAAAGGTTTGGCTTTAACTCCAATAATTCTGCCGAGTGCGCTAGTCGAAACCAACTCTTGGTCAAGGAATGGTTTTGGCAGCGCCGAGTCATTGGTATAGTTCTCACTGGAGGACGGCTGATCGGTCGAAGAATCATCGAGCTGCTCGTCTTGATGGCCCTGTTCAGCGGGTCTTGTTTCGTCGTTGAACTTTTCAGAGATTTCCTCGCCGCCTAAGCCATCAGAGCTTCTCTGGAAATCGCCAAACGTGCCTCGAATACCTGCATTCCATCCCGACAGTGCCGCTGCCTGTAGCATAGCATCTTGCATCATGATCTTTTGCTGTTCGCCAATGAGGATGAGCACTCCTTCGGCACGTGGGTTTCCAAGGCTTTGTGCTTTTTCTAGCCATCGCCGCGCGCTGCTTAGATCCGTTTCAACGCCTTCGCCTTTCCAATACATAAGGCCGATATTAAAACAAGCATTCGCACTGCCATTCTCTGCGGCGCCTCGGTACAGCTTGAGCGCTTTCTGGTTGCTTTGACTTACGCCTAGGCCTTTGAAATAGAGGTAGCCCAGTTCAAGTTGAGCGACTGTGTGGCCTGAGTCTGCTGCTTTTGCAAACATTCTTGATGCTTCTTGGTAGTCCTGAGAAATAAGGTGCCCGTCTTTATACATCATACCGATGGTAAACCATGCCTCGGAGTTGCCATGTTTAGCTGCCTGTTGTAGCCACTTCAGACCCTCAACTTTGTGTCCGTCCCCAAATCCTCCACGCACGAGTTCCTTACCATACCGCAACTGAGCGTCGATATGGCCGAGGACCGAGGCGTCGGAAATGAGTTTTTTATAACGTTTGGGGGCGGAATGTTCAGCACGCAGTGCTTCTTCATACATTTCGTCCGCATTTTTCCGGAACAATTTTTTCCAAATATTCAATCCGTTTGCCCCTAATTCTTTGCTCCGCACTCCAAACTATATTGGGTGGATCTGATTCTAAAATGGAATGTCATCGTCAAAGCTGCTGGGGCTACTGACGGGGTCTGCGCTTCTATTTTGGCCTTCGCCGAAAGAATTGTCTCTTGTGGTGGTTAAGCCGGTCAACTGTCCGCCAATAGCGTTGACAACGATTTCCGTGCTGTACCGGTCAGCGCCACTTTGATCCTGCCATTTCCGCGTTTGGACCCGCCCTTCAACATATACCTTGTCGCCTTTTCGTAGATAACTCTCGGCGTACCGTGCGGCGTTCTGATCAAACACACTCACCGTGTGCCATTCGGTTCGTTCGCGCTTCTCTCCTGAGGCTCGGTCCGTCCACTGTTCGCTTGTAGCAACACGAAGATTTGCGACCTTCTGACCGCTTGGTAGATCTCTGGTTTCAGGGTCCATGCCAAGGTTGCCGATTATGATGGCCTTGTTGACGCTACCTGCCATTATTTGGTCTCCAACGCTGACTTCGCACTATAAGTTTCGTGTGTGGCAACGTTAGGTTGCAACCGAGGCAATGGCAAACTTAGAATGGTGGGACGGTTTCTTTATACCGCATACCGCCCGCTCCTAGGGTCAGGATGCATTGATTTCTGTTGCGCTGCGTGATTCACGCCTCCGAAAACGGAGCGGTGACATGAGCGATCTCTTCTGGCTGACCGACGCGCAGATGGCGCGCCTGGCTCCCTTCTTTCCCAGGTCGCACGGGAAGCCCCGGGTTGATGACAGACGGGTGCTGAGCGGGATTATTTTCATCAATCGCAATGGCTTGCGTTGGCGCGATGCGCCCGCCGCGTATGGCCCACATAAGACGCTCTACAGCCGGTGGAAGCGTTGGAGCGAAAAGGGCATCTTCGCGCGGATGATGGCCGGGCTGGCGGCGGAACACGGCGAGAAAACGACCGTGATGATCGACGCAACATACCTCAAGGCCCATCGAACGGCGACCAGCATGGCCGCCAAAAAGGGGGGCGTGGTCGCCTGATCGGTCGAACCAAAGGCGGTATGAACACCAAGCTGCACGCCATCTGCGACAGTCAGGGGCGACCGATCGACCTGTTCGTCACCGCTGGACAGGTCAGCGATTATATCGGCGCTCGGGCTCTGCTGAGTGGCCTGCCAAACGTCAAATGGCTACTCGGGGATCGTGGCTATGACGCTGACTGGTTCAGAGAAGCGTTGCAGGACAAGGGGATACGTGCCTGCATCCCAGGCCGGAAGAAACGCAAGACGCCGATCAAATATGATAAGCGGAGATACAAGCGGCGTAACCGCATCGAGATCATGTTCGGCAGGCTCAAGGACTGGAGGCGCGTCGCGACCCGCTATGACCGATGCCCCAAGGTCTTCCTCTCAGCCATCGCCCTCGCGGCTCTCGTCATCTATTGGTTATGAATCCTGACCCTTCTGTATCTCCAGTTTGCTATATTGTCCCCGTCAGCGGCCTTGGCCGAGGTCGCTGACGGGGCGGTGTATGGCGT
>NZ_JBISBV010000015.1:0-36963 GCF_046592965.1 Marivita sp. S2033 | reverse complement strand
TCTGGGTGTCGGAAAGCTTGGTCATGGGGTCGTCTCCGTGTTCGGACCGCGACCGTCGCGGTCTTCTACGACCCCAAGCCGCGCAGGGCGCGCGGTCGGAGTTCGGGCGGGGGCCCGAGGTCAGATCAGCCCGAGGTCTTTCAGGCAGGCGGCCGCATCAATCAGTTGATCGGTCGGCACCTCGATGGTGATCGTCATGCTGTCGGCATGGGCGCGGACATAAACGCCGCCGTCGTCCAGCAGGGCGCCTTCGATTTCGTCGAGGACCGTGGCGATGCGGCTTCTGTCCAAGTGATCGGGCAGCTTGCGGATCGGCAATCGGATGGTGCTGGTTTCCATGGCGTTCACTCCGCGTGCTCACCCTCGCTGAAGGCGCTGTCGGTGATGCGCTTCAGGAGGCTGGCGTAATGCTCAAGGGTGCCGACATGGCCCCAGTTCACTTCGTCGGGGTGGGCGTTGAAGTGGTCATCGCTCAGGCTTGCCAAGCGGGCGAGCATCTCGTCGATTTCGGCTTTCTTGCCCATGAAGGCGTTCAATGCCGCCTCCTTGTTCCGCGCAGCCTTCTCGGCGCGAAGTTGGTGGCGGGGCGTTGTCTGGGGATTCAGGCGGGTCATCGTGGCGGCTCCTTGGTTTTGCGCTACCGCTGCGCTGCTTGAGCGCGGCGGTGAGTTGCATCGGTCTCAACGGACACGTTCGCTCTGACGCGGAGGCTTATCAACTACATAAGCACATGATTTTGAATGATAACCGGAGCAAGCAATGGAGGGTCTGAGCGAGCGCCAGTATGCCGCCCGCGTCGGCCTTTCACGCGGCGCGATCCAGAAGGCCAAGGCGACAGGACGGCTGGTTCTGCACGGCGATGGCAGCATTGACGCGGTGGCCAGCGATGCTCTGCGCGCTGAAGCGACCGATCCGTCGAAGACCCGGAAAGCGCCGCAGCCGAAACTCAAACCCGTCCCCGAGGCGGCCGTATCCGCCGTTGGCGAAACCCTGCGTGAACAGGGTCTAGCGGCACCGCCCGTTGGCAGCGGAACCACCTTCCTGCAGGCCAAGACGGCAAATGAAGTGCTGAAGGCGCAAGAACGTCGCCTCCGGCTGCAAAAGCTGAAGGGCGAGTTGATCGACCGGGCGCGTGCGCTTTCACTGGTCTTCCGGCTGGCGCGGCAGGAGCGCGACGTCTGGGTCAACTGGCCCGCGCGGGCGGCGGCGCTGATGGCGGCCGATCTGTCGGCCTCGTGCAGCGAAGCGACGGGCCAGCAGATCACCGTGGAGCCAGCCGCGATGCAGAAGGTGCTGGAGAGACATGTACGCGCCCACCTCGACGAACTCGCCGAGGTCCGGCCCGACTTCCGGTGAGAGCTGCGATGGCCTGACGGACTTCGACGGCGCGGGCGAAATCCTGCGCGCCTGGGGCAACGGGCTGCGGCCCGACCCGGACCTGACCGTCTCGGAATGGGCGGACCGGCACCGGATGCTCTCGGGCCGCGCCTCGGCCGAGCCCGGGCGATATCGCACGGTGCGCACGCCCTACATGCGCGAGATCATGGACCGGCTTTCCCCGGGCGATCCGACACAGCGGATCGTGTTCATGAAGGCCGCGCAGGTCGGCGCGACCGAGGCCGGGAACAACTGGATCGGCTTCGCCATCCACCAGGCGCCGGGCCCGATGCTGGCGGTCCAGCCGACCGTCGAACTGGCCAAGCGCAACTCGCGCCAGCGGATCGACCCGCTGATCGACGAGAGCCCCGAGCTGCGGGAGCGGGTGAAGCCCGCGCGATCCCGCGATGCGGGCAACACGATGCTGTCGAAGGAATTCGCGGGCGGCATCCTGATCATGACCGGCGCAAACTCGGCGGTCGGGCTGCGCTCCACGCCCGCGCGGTACATCTTCCTCGATGAGGTCGATGCTTATCCGGCCTCGGCCGACGAGGAAGGCGACCCGGTCACGCTGGCCGAAGCCCGATCACTGACCTTCGCCCATCGGCGCAAGGTGTTCCTGGTCTCGACCCCGACGATCCGGGGCTTGAGCCGGATCGAGCGCGAGTTCGAGGCCAGTGATCAGCGGCGGTTCTTCGTGCCATGTCCGCATTGTGGCCAGGAACAGTGGCTGAAGTTCGAACGGCTGCGCTGGCAGAAGGGCCGCCCGGAGACGGCGGAGTATCACTGCGAGGGCTGCGAACAGCCGATCGCCGAGCATTACAAGACGGCGATGCTGGAGGCTGGCGAATGGCGGGCGACCGCCACGGCCGCCGATCCCAATACCGTCGGCTACCACCTCTCGGCGCTCTATTCGCCGATCGGCTGGCTGAGCTGGGAGCGGATCGTGCGGGCCTGGGACGCGGCGCAAGGCTCGGACGAGGCGATCAAGGCGTTCCGCAACACGATCCTCGGCGAGACATGGGTTGAAAGCGGCGAGGCACCGGACTGGCAGAGGTTGGCGGATCAGCGCGAGACATGGACCGCTGGCGCCGTTCCCGCGGGCGGATTGTTTCTGACCGCCGGGGCCGATGTGCAGAAGGACCGCATCGAGGTCGATGTCTGGGCCTGGGGCAGGGGCCTCGAGAGCTGGCTCATCGATCATCTGGTCCTGGAGGGCGGGCCTGGCGATCCGGTGTGCTGGCAGCAGCTGACCAATCTGCTCGGCCAGACATGGCAGCATGCGTCCGGTCAGCCGATGACATTGGCGCGGCTGGCGATCGATACCGGCTATGAAACCAGTGCTGTCTATGCCTGGTCGCGGCAGGTCGGTTTCGCGCAGGTGGCGCCGGGCACCGGCATCGGTGCGCTGATCGTGGGCGCAGGCGAGTTGGTCTATCAGTTCACGAAGCTCGTTGCTGGTGCCGGTGGCTTTGGCGCGGCAATGGGGCTGATGGGCGATGTCGCCAAGGCGGTCTGGGATGGGATCAAGGCCACGGCCGGGTCGTTCGCCGATGATTTTCGGGCACTGGGCGCGGATATCGAGCGCATCTGGACCCGGCTGATGGCGTTCCTGTCGACCAAATGGGCAGAGTTTTTGGCTCGGATCGGCCCGACCTTCAATGCCGTGGCCGAGGAGATCGGTGTCGACAGCCGGATCGATTGGTTTGGGGCCATGTCCTATGCTTCGATGCTGGAGCACGCCGCCAGTAACGCCGGGCACAGGGCCGATAGCTACCGCGAGCGTGCGGCGGCAACCCGCGCCGGGGCATTTGACGGGGTCGGCCCGGCTTTGCAGGCACTGGGCGACGCTATGTCGGGCGGCGATGAGACCGGCAGCGACGCGCTGGATGAAGCCACCGCCGCGGCCGAGCGATTTGAGGCGACGCTCGGGGATGCCGGGCGGGCGGCGACGGATGCCGGTGCGGCGGCCGGGGCTGCCGCCGCTGCGGCCAAACCCGATACCGAAGTGGCCGTCTCTGGCTGGCAGGCGGTCACCACCGCGCTGTCGGACTATGCCAGCAAGGCCCGCGATATCGGCGGGGATATTGGCCAGAGCCTCGTCAGCGCCTTCCAGTCGGCGGAGAATGCGGTCGGCGAGTTCGTGAAGACCGGCAAGCTGAAGTTTGGCGATCTGGTCACCTCACTGATTGCCGATCTGGCAAAGCTCGGCGCGCGCAAGTTCATCCTCGGACCAATCGCCAACGCGCTCGGTGGGGTGCTTGGGGGCGTTGGTGGTGCGGGCGGGATTTTCGCCAACATCCTGCATGCGGGCGGATTGGTCGGAGCGACCGGACCATCACGGATGGTGCCTGCCATGGCCTTCGCGGCAGCGCCCCGGATGCATTCCGGCGGTGTCGCCGGTTTGCGGCATGACGAGGTTCCGGCAATCCTGCAGCGCGGCGAGCGGGTGCTCTCGCGCCGCGAGGCGCAGTCCTACGGCACAGGCGGCAATGTCAACGTCACCATTATGGCTCGTGACGCTGAGAGCTTCCGGCAATCCCGCACGCAGGTCGCCGCCGATATTGCCCGCGCCGTGTCGCTCGGGCGGAGGGGCATGTGATGGCGTTTCACGAGGTCCGGTTCCCCGACAATATCAGCCGGGGCGCACGCGGCGGGCCGGAACGGCGCACCCAGATTGTCGAACTGGCCAGCGGCGATGAGGAGCGCAACGCCAGCTGGGCCAACTCGCGCCGTCGTTACGACGTCGCCTATGGCATTCGCCGCGCTGATGATCTGGCGGCGGTCGTTGCCTTCTTCGAGGCGCGCAACGGTCGACTGCATGGCTTCCGTTTCAAGGATTGGGGCGACCACAAGTCCTGTCTGCCCTCGGGCACGCCAACGTCGATCGACCAAGCGATTGGCACTGGCGATGGCGTGACAACAACTTTCCAACTGGCGAAGCGCTACGCCTCAGGCGCGCAATCCTGGGCGCGCGCCATCGCCAAGCCAGTGGTGGGAACTGTGCGCATCGCGTTCGGCGAGGTTGAACAGATGTCGGGCTGGTCGGTCGATACGACCACTGGCCTCGTCACCTTTAACTCCGCGCCCGGCGCTGGCGTCGCGATCACGGCAGGCTTCGAATTCGACGTGCCGGTCCGCTTCGACAGCGACGCGCTCGATGTGACGCACGACATTGAGCGACTGGGCTCGATCACCTCCATTCCATTACTGGAACTGCGCCGATGAAAAATATGAACCCCGATCTGCAGGCCCATCTCGACGAGGGCACGACGACGCTCTCCTGGTGCTGGCGGATTACCCGCGCAGACGGCGTGAGCTTCGGATTCACCGATCATGACCGGACGCTCGGCTTCGACGGCACGGACTTCGAGCCCGAGAGCGGGCTGACGGCATCCGAAATCCGCTCGGGCTCAGACCTGTCGGTCGACGCGCAGGACGCAGAGGGTGTGCTGACCTCGGACCGGATCGCCGAGACCGATATTCTCGACGGGCGCTGGGACAACGCCGAGGTCGAGGTCTGGCGGGTGAACTGGGCCGACACCGCACAACGGGTGCTGATGCGGCGCGGCGCCATCGGTCAGATCCGGCGCGGGCGGTTGGCGTTCGTGGCCGAGGTCCGCTCGCTGGCGCATGTTCTCGGCCAGACGGTGGGGCGGACGTTTCAGGCGACCTGCGACGCTGCGCTGGGCGATGCGCGCTGTGGGGTCGACCTCGTGGATCCGGCATTCAAGGGCAACGGCACGGTACTCGATCTCCTGCGTGACCGCGCCTTCACCGCCTCGGGCCTCGGTGGTTTCACTTCCGGCTGGTTCACCTTCGGCACGGTCGAGTGGACCGGTGGCGCAAATGCGGGGCGTCGGGCTGAGGTTCTGGGCCATGACGTCACCGACGGCATTGCCCTGCTGACGCTGCTCGAAGCTCCGGTGCGGTCCATTGCCGAACGGGACGCCTTCATCGTCCGCGCGGGCTGCGACAAACGCATGGAGACCTGCGGCACGAAGTTCGCCAATACCGCCAACTTCCGGGGCTTCCCGCACATCCCCGGACAGGATGCCGTCCTCCGCTACGCCACGAAGGACGGCGGCCACGAGGGGGGCGTGCTGTGACGCAACCCCTCGCATCGGCCGACCCGACGCGCGTCATCTCCGTCGCACGCTCCTGGCTCGGCACGCCCTATCACGACCAGGCCAGCCTGCGCGGCGTCGGCTGCGACTGCCTCGGGCTGGCGCGCGGCGTCTGGCGCGAGGTCGTCGGCCCCGAGCCGTTCCCGATCCCGCCGTATAGCCGGGATTGGGGCGAGACCGGCCCGCGCGAAGTCCTGGCGGACGGCGCACGCCGGATGATGATCGAGGTGCCGCCTACTGAGGCCGGGCCGGGCGCGCTGGTCCTCTTCCGCATGAGGCCCCGCGCCATCGCCAAGCATGTCGGGATCCTGACCGGGCCCGGCTCCTTCCTGCATGCCTACGAGCGGCTCGGCGTGATCGAGGAACCGCTCACTCCATCCTGGCGGCGGCGCATCGCCTTCGCCTTCCTGTTTCCGCAACGCTGAGATCCACGCATGGCAACGCTTGTCCTCGGTGCCGCTGGCGCCGCCTTTGGCGGCTCGATCGGCGGCGCGATCCTCGGCGTGAGCGCCGCCACCATCGGCGGCTTCATCGGCTCCACCATCGGCTCGGTCGTGGACAGCTGGATCATCTCATCATTGGCGCCGACCCAGCGGATCGAGGGCGCGCGGCTCGACACGCTGCGCATAACCTCGGCCACCGAGGGCGCGGTCATCCCGCGGCTCTATGGCCGGATGCGGATGGGCGGCAACATCATCTGGGCGACCGATTTCCGCGAGGAGACCAAGACCACCACGCAGGGTGGCGGCAAGGGCGGTGGCGGGGGCGGCACGGTCAAGACGACCGAATACCTGTACTATGCGAGCTTTGCCGTGGCGCTTTGCGAGGGGCCGATCACTGGTATCGGACGCATCTGGGCCGACGGCAAGCCGCTGGATACGGCTGGGATCAGATGGCGCTGGTATCCGGGTGACGACAGCCAGACAGCCGATCCGTTCATTTCGGCCAAGATGGGTGCGGCAAACACACCTGCCTATCGTGGCACCGCCTATGTCGTCTTCGAGGATCTGCCCTTGGGGAGCTACGGCAACCGCATCCCGCAGATTAGTTTTGAGGTGTTCCGTCCTCTGGCCGATCCCGACAGCGCCGAGGGTCTTACCCGCGCCGTCACCATGATCCCGGCCTCCGGCGAGTTCACCTACGCGACGCAGGCCATCCGCAAGACCGATGGCGGCGCGACGGTGCCGGAGAACCTGAACGCTCTGGCCGACTCCACCGACATGGTGGAGGCGCTGGACCGGCTGCAGGCGATGGCGCCTGCGGTCGAAAGCGTCAGCCTCGTGGTGGCGTGGTTCGGCGACGATCTGCGCGCGGGATCATGCAAGGTCCGGCCGGGCGTCGAGGTCTCGGCCAAGTCGACCACGCCCGCCAGTTGGTCGGTGAACGGCGTGAGCCGCGCCAGCGCCTTCCTCGTCAGCCGCGACGACCAGGACCGCCCGGTCTA
The DNA here is from genome assembly GCF_046592965.1 of Marivita sp. S2033. Lineage (NCBI taxonomy): Bacteria > Pseudomonadati > Pseudomonadota > Alphaproteobacteria > Rhodobacterales > Roseobacteraceae > Marivita > Marivita sp. S2033. Next base: position 30,015 of record NZ_JBISBV010000015.1, on the reverse strand, counting down.
TGGCGGCACGCCGTCCGACTTCGCGGTGGTGCAGGCGATCCAGGAGATGAGGGCCCGCGGACTGCGCGTCACCTTCTATCCTTTCATCCTGATGGATGTTCCGTACGGCAACACTCTGCCCAACCCGTATTCCGACAACGCGGCCGGGACGGGCCAGCCCGCCTTTCCATGGCGGGGACGGATCAGCTGTTCTCCGGCGGCGGGCTTCGCGGGGACGGTCGACAAGACCGCTGCGGCGGCTGCGCAGGTTTCAGCGCTGTTCGGCGCGGCGACTCCAGCGAACTATGCGGTTACCGGGCAGGCAGTTTCGTGGACCGGGCCATCCGGCGACTGGGGCTTGCGCCGCATGGTGCTGCACTACGCGCATCTCTGCAAAGCGGCAGGAGGTGTGGACGCCTTCCTGATCGGCTCGGAGATGCGTGGGCTCACGACAATCCGTTCCGGCTCCAGCACTTATCCGGCGGTGCAGGCGTTGCGCGACCTGGCGGCGGATGTGCGGTCGATCCTCGGGCCTTCGACGAAGATCAGCTATGCGGCCGACTGGTCGGAGTATTTCGGGCACCATCCTGCGGACGGCAGCAACGACGTATTCTTCCACCTCGATCCGCTCTGGGCCGATCCGGAGATCGATTTCATCGGCATCGACAATTACATGCCGCTCTCGGATTGGCGCGACGGGTTCGAGCATGCAGATGCGGCGCTGGCCCCGGCGATTTACGACCGGGGCTATCTGCAGGCAAATATCGCAGGCGGCGAGGGTTTCGACTGGTTCTACGCCAGCACCGCCGACCGCGCGGCACAGGCCCGCACCCTGATCACCGATGGGTCCGCGAGCAAACCGTGGGTTTTCCGCACCAAGGATCCGCGAAGCTGGTGGTCCGAGCCACATTTCGACAGGCCGGGTGGCGTAGAGAGTAGCATACCGACAGCATGGGTGCCGCAGTCGAAGCCGATCTGGTTCACCGAGCTTGGCTGCCCGGCCATCGACCGTGGCACAAATCAGCCGAACGTGTTCATCGACCCGAAGTCGTCCGAGAGTGTCACGCCGCATTTCTCGCGCGGTTGGCGGGACGATGCGATCCAGCGCGCCTATTTTGAGGCTTCCTACCTGTACTGGGGCACTTCGGCCAATAATCCAACCTCGTCTGTCTATGGCGACCGGATGGTGCATGTGCCGGAATGCGCCGCCTGGACATGGGACGCGCGGCCCTATCCCTTCTTTCCTGAACTGACCGATGTCTGGGCCGACGGGCCGAATTGGCGTCTCGGCCACTGGCTGACCGGGCGATTAGGGGCGGTGTCTTTGGCGGCACTGGTCCGCCACCTCTGTCTGCGCGCTGGCATGCCTGCGGAGCGGATCGACGTCACCGGCCTCTGGGGCGCGGTGGAAGGCTATGCCATCGGCGCGCTGGAAAGCCCGCGTGCCTCGATCACCACGCTGTCGCGCCACTTCGGGTTCGACGCGGTGGAAACCGAGGGCATGATCCGCTTTGTGATGCGCGGCCGGGCGGCCGTGGCAAGCGTGACGCACGACGATCTGGTCGCCCCGAACGCGGGGAGCGGGGCCCGCGAGGGCGATGTGCTGGAACTGACGCGCGGCCAGGAGACAGAATTGCCGCAGGCCCTGAAATGGCAGGTGGCGCGTGCGGATGAGGATTATGACGCCGCTCTTGTCGAGGCGCGCCGCATCACCGTAGACACGACCCGGATCGCCTCGGAGAGTTTTCCCATGGCGGTGCCGCCCGAGGAGGCCGAGCGCCGCTGTCGCCGAACGTTGATGGAGGCGTGGACAGGCCGTGAAACGGCAGCGTTTCGTCTACCGCCCTCGCGGCTGGCACTGGATCCGGCGGATGTCGTGATGCTGGAACACGACGGGCGGCAGATGGACCTGCGGCTCATTTCCATTGCCGACGCAGAGGCGCGCGGCATAGAGGCGGTGCATCAGGACCGTGCGGCCTACGAAATGCCGCCCGGGTCGCCACGTCCGTCGTCGCTCTTGAGCCCCGTCGTATTCGGCGCGCCCTCGGTGGCATTGATGGATCTGCCGCAGCTGACCGAGGACCAATCGGCCCATCGCCCGATGGTCGCGGCGCACGCGGTTCCCTGGCCGGGGGAGATGGCGGTGTTCCGCAGCCCATCGACCAATGGCTTTGAACTGCTGACCACATTCGGCGGCCGGGCGCGGATCGGTACGCTGGTCGCAGACTTTTACGCAGGCCCGACCTCGCGCTTCGACCTAGGCAATGCGCTGGTGGTCGATCTGCTCTCCGGCACGCTGGAGAGCGTCACCGACCTGACGCTGTTTGGTGGCGCGAATGCCATCGCAGTGGAAACCGTGCCCGGAATCTGGGAGATCGTGCAGGCGGGTGCGGCCGAGCTTCTGGCGCCCGGCCGGTATCGGCTGACCCGCTTGCTGCGGGGCCAGCGCGGCACCGAGGGCGGGATTGGCAATCCGGCTCCGGCAGGCGCTCGGATCGTGGTGCTGGACACCGCGCTGGCATCGATGCCGATCGCCGAGGCCGATCTCGGATTGCCGTGGAACTGGCGCATAGGTCCAGCGAGCCGCCCGGTCAGCGACGAGACCTATATCGTTGCCAGTTTCACGCCGGTTGGCGTGGGTCTGCGGCCGTTCTCGGTCGCCCATATCGAGCAGCCTTGGCGCAAACCGCGCACGCCCGGCGATCTGACGATCCGCTGGACGCGACGCTCCCGGGCGCTTTCGGCTGATAGCTGGGGCGCGGTTGAGGTGCCGCTGGCCGAGGGTGAGCAGGGACCCTGGCCCCAGTGGGGCCAGGCAAGCCCTGCGAACGAAGCCTATGAGGTCGAGATCCTCAATGGTGCTGCGGTCAAGCGCACGCTGACCACCACCACGACCAGCGCGATCTACACGGCCGCCCAGCAAACCACCGACTGGGGCGCGCTCCTCGGGCCCGGCGACACGCTCGACATCCGCATCTTCCAGCTCTCTGCCCTGATCGGGCGGGGTGCCGCCAAAATCATCACGCTCCAACTGTGAGGCACCGCCATGTCCGACGCCACCACGCATCTGCTGTTGCCCTACATTCTGGCGGCGCAGGCCCAGAAGCATGTCACCCACAACGAGGCGCTGCGGGTGCTTGACGGGCTCGTGCAGCTTTCCGTCCTTGATCGCGACCTGACAGTGCCGCCCGGTTCGCCCGCAGATGGTGACCGCTACATCGTCGCCAGCGGCGGCACCGGCGACTGGGCGGGCTGGGACCTGAACGTCGCGCTCTGGACCGATGGCACCTGGCTGCGCTTACCACCCCGCACCGGCTGGCGCGCATGGATTGAAGACGAAGACCTGCTGCTGGTCTACGATGGCGCGGGTTGGATTGGCACAACCCCGGACGCGCTGCAGAACATGGCGCTGCTCGGCGTGGGCACCACCGCCGACGCAGCCAACCCGTTCTCCGCCAGGCTCAACGCCGCGCTCTGGACGGCAAAAACCGTGGCCGAAGGCGGCACCGGCGATCTCTTCTATACGATGAACAAGGAGGCTGCTGGCGACGATCTAGGGCTGACGCTCCAGACCGGCTTCGTGACCAAGGCGCTGGTGGGGCTCTTCGGCTCGGACAGGTTCCGGCTCGCGGTCTCGCCCGACGGCAGCAGCTTCTTCGACGGGCTGATCGTCGACAACGCCAACGGCATCGTCGACCAGCCGCAACTGCCGCGCTTCAAGGCCTGGACGAACTACGACAACTATGTTGGCGTCGAGACATGGACGAAGATCGGGCTGAACAACACTGAATACAACGATCAGGGCGCGTTTGATGCCGGGACCAATCTGTTCACCGCACCCGTCGACGGGACCTACCTCTTCGGTGCGACGCTGCTCTACAAGGTCAATTCCAGCACAACGGCGCGGATGCGGGCGCGACTCGTGCTGAACGGTTTGAGCGAAATCCGCGGCTCCTTCGGGGAGGTCAGCGGCGATCACGTCTCTGAAGCTACGGCTCTCTGGTTGCAGACTATGGTGCGGCTAAGTGCAGGCGATACCGTCGAGCTGCAGGGCGATTTCCGGGTCGCGGACGGGTATTTTGCGGCCGACGCCACCAGCTTATGGGGGGTGAAAATCGGATGACCCTGAAACCGACCCTTGCAGAACAAATTGGTGAAGCCTTGCGCAACCATGGGATCACCGCGGCCATCGGCGTCTGGCTGACCTTCGTCGGAGGGCTGGCCGCCGCCGTCACCCGCAAGGCCTTCACCAATGAAGCACTGTTGCACAAACTGGAACAAGAACTCGAAGCCGAGCGCGCCCGTATCGAAAAGCGCCGCGACGAGGACCGAAAGGTCGATCACGACCGTCTGGCCCGGATTGAGACTGACATCCACGACATGCGCAACCTGATGCTGCAAGCCTTTCAACGCAATCCCGACAGGTGACACGCGCCTTTCCGATCATCTGCACACCGGCCCAAGTGGCGGGGTGAGCCGGGATCTGCCTGCAAGGCAGATGGGAGGGGCCAGTGGACCTTCCCGAGCGGCGAACGCACCGAGACCCGACGTGGGTTCGGTAACTCGTTTCTGGAGGACATCATGACCACGACCTTTTACCACCATTGGCGCGACGTGCCGGAAAGCGCCTGGCGCTGGCCCAACTTCTCGCCCGCCGAAATTGCCTGCCGGGGAACCGGCAAGCTACTCGTCAACGAACCCGCGCTCGACAAGCTGCAGGCGCTGCGCGACCGGCTGGGCAAGCCGCTGATCGTCCGCTCCGCCTATCGCAGCCCGGAGCACAACCGTGCCGTTGGCGGTGCGACCCGGTCGAAGCATCTCGACGGCGCGGCCTTCGACATCGCCATGACGAACCACGACCCGATGGCCTTCGAGGCAGCGGCGCGCGCTGTCGGCTTCCTCGGGTTCGGGTTCTATCGGCGCTCAGGGTTCATCCATGTGGATCTTGGCCCCGCCCGCCAATGGGGCGAGCGCTTCCCAATCCGGGCGACGGCGTTCGCCGAGGACACGCCGCCTGCGCGCGAAGTGCTGGCCGAAAGCCGCACCATGAAAGGTGGCGGAGCGGCCGGAGTGGCGACGCTGGGTGCGGCAGGTGTCGAGGTGGCGCAGAGCGTCCTGGCCGAGACCCAGACTGCCGTCCTGCCGCTCGTGCCATATCTCGACACGCTCCGTTGGGTGTTCATCGGCGTGGCTCTCGGCGGCATCGCCGTAACTATCTACGCGCGCCTTGATGACTGGCGCCGGGGGCAGCGATGATCTCGACCTTTCTCGGTGGGATTATCGCCAGCCCATGGATGCGAGCGGCGCTGCGCTACGGCGTCACCGCCCTCGCGATCTTACTGTTCCTGCTGGCCCTGCGTCGCTCCGGCGAGCGAGCGGGACGCCTCGCCGGACGCCTTGAGACTACGGAGAAGGCCAATGACGTCCAACGCCGGATGCTGGAGGCAGCGGCTCGCCGCCCTCGCGATCGGAACGAGCTTGCTGAGCGGTTGCGCGACGGTCGGTTCTAATCCGGCCATCGCGACTGTCTGTCCACCCATCGTCGAGTATAGCGGGGTGCTCCAGGCACGCGCGGCCGACGAACTCGGGATGCTTTTGGACGGGTCCGCTATCGCCGAGATGCTGGCCGACTACAGCGTGATGCGGGATCAGGCGCGCGCGTGCAGGGAGCGATGAAACCGCCGTGCGCCAGTCAGTGGCCTTTTCTTCCAGAGGCAGCTAAAATGAATGCTGTTCAGCGACAATTGCTGTCTGAGGGGAAGAAATGGACCGTCTCGAATGCGATCGCATGTTCCTCGCCGTCATGGAAGCCGGCAGCTTCACCGGGGCAGCGGAAAAGCTCGGCACCAGTTCCGGCCAGGCATCCAAGCTGTTGTCGCGGCTGGAAAGTGAACTTGGCGTGCGGCTGCTCAATCGGACGACGCGATCCGTTTCGCCGACGGAGGCCGGTAGGGCATACTACGATCGGCTGAAGCCGCTCGTGGATGAACTCGAAACGCTGGATCTCGATATCCGCAACATCTCGCAGTCGCCGCGGGGGCGGCTGCGCCTGACGGCGCCGCTGACCTTCGGCACGCTGGAAATGGCACCCGCGCTCAACGAATTCGCTGCGCGCTATCCCGACATCGAACTTGATGTGACCTTCACCGACCGGGTCGTCAACGTCGTCGACGAGGGTTTCGACCTCGCCATCCGTGTCGGGCGCCCCAGCGATTCCAGCCTGATCATCCGCAAGCTCTGCGCCGTCCGCATCGTCGTGGTGGCCGCGCCCGCCTACCTCGAGATGCACGGCGCCCCCGAGGCGCCTTCGGACCTGGAACACCATGCCTGCATAATCGACACCAACTTCCGCGAGCCGAACCGTTGGCCGTTCAGGACGCAGCAGGGCGACGCGGAGATGGTGAACGTCTCAGGCCGCATCCGCTACTCCAATGCCGAAGCCTGTCTTCAGGCCGCGACCCTGGCACTGGGGCTTGCCTGCGTCCCTGCTTTCGTGGCGGGGGACGCGCTGCGGTCCGGCGGGGTGGCGCGACTTCTGTCGTCCTACGAGACGGAGCCTTACGACGTTCACGTGCTCTACCCACATAACCGGCACCTTGCCGCGAAAGTGCGCCTGCTCGTCGACTTCCTGGTCGAACGCTACAGACAGACACCGCACTGGGAGCAAGACTGGTGACAATTCCATCCAATTGAGAAGCAATCATCTTCCCGGCGGCCGGATTATTGTCTGCCAGAGTAGGGTCTATGTTCTCTGCATGACGAACGAACTGGCGTTCAGCCGAACGCCGGATGTCAGAAGGAGAACGAACATGAGCATCTCGATCATTGGCGCCGGCAACATGGCGAAGGGTCTCGCGGCCCGCTTCGCGAGCGCCGGCCATCCCGTCACTCTCGCCAGCCGCGACGAAACCAAGGCCGACGCAGCCGCCCGAGAGGTGGGCAACGGCGTATCCTCAGCACCCATCGCCGCGGCCGCGCAATCGGCGGACGTCGTCTTCCTGGCGGTGCCCTTTGATGCTGCGGGCGACATAATCGAGGCGGCCGGCGGTTTCGCAGGCAAGATCGTCGTCGACATCACCAACCCGATGAAGGCGGACTTCTCCGGCCTCAGCATCGGTCACACGACGAGCGCCGCCGAAGAAATCCAGAAGCGCGCGCCTCAGGCAAAAGTCGTGAAGGCGTTCAACACGATCTTCGCGCAGGTCCTCCAGAACGGCGGTCAGGCCGCCGGACGTCCTGCAACGGTCTTCGTCGCCGGAGACGATGAGGCCGCCCGCGCCGCAGTCGCCGAACTGGCGCGGGGCGCCGGCTTCGAGACGCTCGAGACCGGGGCGCTTGCCACCGCCCGCTACCTCGAGCCCGTGGCCGCGCTGAACATCACGCTCGGCTATGGCCTCGGCCACGGCACCGACATCGCGCCGACCTGGCAGCGCGCCGCCTGACCCGTCGAACTGTCACTCCCCTCCATGAGAAAGTCTGAAACCATGACCAATATCCTTCGCGTCGAATCCTCGATCAAGGGCGACGCCGCCGTCTCCCGGCGGCTGACGGACCGCATCGTCGCCCGCCTTGTCGCGGCCAACCCGGACGCCGTCACAGTCACGCGCGACCTCGCGGCCGGCATCCGTCCCGTCGATGGCCAATGGCTCGGTGCGGTCTATACACCAACCGAGGCGCGGACCGAGAGCCAGCAGGCGACGGCGGCCTATGCCGACGCGCTGCTCGACGAGGTGAAGGCGGCGGACGTCCTTGTCATCGCGCTGCCGGTGTACAACTTCGGGCTGCCCGCGCAACTCAAGGCCTGGATCGACCAGCTGGCGCGCAAGGGCGAGACCTTCCGCTACACCGAGGCCGGACCCGAAGGCCTCTTGCCCGGCAAGCGGGCGATTGTCGCCTATACGTCGGACGGTACGAAGCTCGGCTCCGAGATCGACTTCGCCTCGGGCTATCTGCGCCACATACTCGGGTTCTTCGGCATCGCCGATGTCGAGTTCGTAGCCGCAGATGCAATGGCCTTCGGGGCAGAGGAAGCGATCGGGCGGGGCGAAGCGCAGGTGGACGCGCTGGCCGCCTGAGCCGCGACCAACCTCGCGGAGGCTCCGGCAACGGTCGGGGCCTCTCGTCGCAAGGCTATCTTCGGAAGCGCCAAGCCTGTAATGTCGGAGTTGTGGCAGTCTGCGCCGCATGCGCCATCGACCGCTTCATTCACGAAGGGGCGAACATGACTGCTTTTTGGCCCGATATTCCCTACCGACCGTGGCGCGAGACCTGCTCCGCGCTGCACCTCTACACCCAGATCGTCGGCAAGTACCGGCTCGCCCGCTCGCCCTGGGTGAACCATTCCTGGCATGCGACGATCTACGTCAATGCGCGCGGCTTCACGACCTCGCTCGTGCCAGACCGCCCCGGCGGCGTGGAAATCGTGCTCGACCTCCTCGACCAAGCGGTGATCGGCTCCTGCACGGACGGGAGGACGGCGCGCTTCGATCTTGGCCCGATGTCGGTCGCCGCCTTTCACGAGCGTTTCGTCGACCTCCTGCGCAAGATTGGCGCCACGGCCGAGTTCCACGGCATCCCGAACGAAGTTCCCGACCCGATCCCGTTTGTCGAGGACCGGGCCGAGCGGCCCTACGATGCGGACGCCGTGACGCGCTTCTTCCGGGCCTGCGTGTGTGTCGATCGTGTTCTGAACCGCTTTCGCACCTCCTTCCTTGGCAAGGTCAGCCCCGTCCATCTGTTCTGGGGCAGCTTCGATATGGCCGTGACCCGCTTCTCCGGAAGATCGGCACCGCTGCATCCGGGTGGGGTGCCGGGACTGCCCGATGACGTCACCTGCGAGGCCTATAGCCACGAAGTATCCTCGGCCGGATTTTGGCCGGGCGGCGGCGGCGTCGATTTCCCTGCGTTCTATTCTTACGCCTATCCGGCGCCGCCGGGCTTCGCCGATGCGGCAGTGGAGCCGAAGGCGGCCTCTTTCGATACGACGCTCGGCGAGTTCGTGTTGCCCTACGACACGGTGCGCCACTCCTCCGATCCCGATGCCGCCTTGATGGCCTTCCTCGGGAGCACCTATCGGGCCGCCGCCGATCTCGGCGGTTGGGATCGGCGGCGCCTCGACTGCGCGACCGGCATCCCGCGGCGACCTCGACCCTTATAAGCCTACGGAGCCCGCATTCCGACAAGGAGAGACTTCATGACCAGACCCGTTCCGGATGAACTGCAGATCGAGCGCGAGGAAAGCGAGAGCAAGGGGCGCTATCTCGTCCATCTCGCCGGCGCGACCGCCGAGATGACTTATTTGCGGGCTGGCGAGACGATGATCATCATCGACCACACCGAGGTTCCCGATGCGATGCGCGGCCGCTCGGTGGGGCAGGCGCTCGTCCGCCGTGCCGTCGAGGACGCCCGGGCCGAAGGCCGGTCCATCGTACCGCTCTGTCCGTTCGCGAAGGCGCAGTTTTCGCGCCACCCAGACTGGCAGGGCGTGCTGAAACGCTGAACAGGAGACAAATGATGAGCTGGAGCCCTTGCCCCGATCCCACCCTCGGCGTGCCGACCACGGTCGATGCCATCGAGATGCTGATTATCCCCCGCGCGGTCGACCTCGGCGAGATGGAGGTGCGCCGCGCGCTGCCGTCGACCAAGCGGCAGATGGTGGGTCCCTTCATCTTCTTCGACCAGATGGGGCCGGCCGAGTTCCTGACCGACCAGGGCATCGACGTGCGCCCGCATCCGCACATCAACCTGGCGACCGTCACCTATCTCTTCGAGGGCCAGATCCGGCACCGCGACAGCCTTGGCACGGATCTCGCCATCGAACCTGGGGCGGTGAACTGGATGAAGGCGGGGCGCGGCATCGTTCATTCGGAACGAACAAACGACGAGCGCCGGCGCACCGGACAGCGCCTCTTCGGCATCCAGACCTGGGTGGCGCTGCCAGAGGCGCAGGAGGAAAGCGACCCGGGATTTGTCCATCACGGTGCAGAGGCCCTGCCGGTGATCGAAGAGAGAGGCATGACGGCGCGGCTTATCGCCGGGCAGGCCTTCGGAGCTCGGTCGCCGCTCGCGACAGCATCAGAGACGCTTTACGCCGATGTCCAGCTCGCTCCCGGCGCCAGCTTCGTCGCCGAACCCTCGGCCGCCGAGCGCGCGCTTTACACCATCTCGGGCGAGATCGAGGTGGTGGGACAAAGCTTCGCGCCAGCCCAACTTCTGGTGCTGCGGCCGGGGGACCAGATCATCGTCCGCGCTGTGACGGCCGCCCGAGTCATGCTGTTCGGCGGCGAACCGATGGAGGGCCCGCGCTGGATCTGGTGGAATTTTGTCTCGTCACGCAAGGAGCGGATCGAGCAGGCACAAGAGGAATGGCGCCGCGGCCGGTTCGACACTGTGCCCGGTGACGAGGTGGACTTCATCCCGTTGCCGGAGACCAACACCAAGCCGCGCCGGGCGCTCGGCGGCGTGTTCTACCCCTAGGGCCGGCGGCCCAGGCCATTTCGGCGCCCCGATGCGTTTCTTCCATTCCGGCAGCAATCATCTTCCCTTTGGCCGGATTATCATTCATCTCAAACAAGGTCATCTTCTCCCCACAGACAACGCGCCAAGGCGCCCCCTTCGAGGAGAATCAAAATGACCTACGCCACCGCTTCCACATCCGCCCGCCCGTCGCTGATCGACGGCGTCGCCAACGCCGATCTCGCCGCGACGATCCTGCGCGTCTCGATGGGCGTGCTGTTTCTCGCCCATGCCGGGCTGAAGCTCTTCATCTTCACCCCGGCCGGTACGGTCGGTTATTTCGCAAGTCTCGGGCTGCCCGGGCCGCTCGCTTATCTCGTCATCGCGGCCGAGCTGTTCGGCGGCATCGCCCTGATCCTCGGCGTCTACAGCCGCTGGGTCTCCCTGGCGCTCGTGCCGATCCTGCTCGGTTCGATCTACGTGCCGCACGGTGCGGCCGGCTTCTTCTTCTCGAACGAAGGTGGCGGCTGGGAGTTCCCGGCATTCTGGGCGGTGACGCTGGTCGTCCAGGCCCTGCTTGGCGACGGCGCCTTCGCGCTGAAGCGCAGCCGCGCCTGAGCTTCCTTGCGGGCTGCGGGGAACCTCCCGCGGCCGCACCCTTTCCCGAGGAGATCCGCCATGACCACCTCCACCGAATACTTCGACATGACTACTGCGCCGCTGCGCATCGGGGCGGTCCGGCTCAAGGTGCGTGACCTCGATGCGGTCTCCACCTTCTACCGGACGATGCTCGGACTCCGCCCGATCGAGAGCCACGGCCATCGCATCACGCTCGGCACCGGCGGCACGCCGCTTCTGGAGCTGGTGGGCGATCCGGATCTGGCCCCGCTCGATCCGCGACAGGCCGGGCTCTTTCACACTGCTTTCCTGATGCCGACCCGATCCGACCTAGCCCGCTGGTTCGCCCACGTCGCTGCGGCGCGCGTGCCGCTTCAGGGCGCGTCGGATCACATCGTCAGCGAGGCGCTCTATCTCGCCGATCCCGAGGGCAACGGCATCGAGGTCTACGCCGACTGGCCCGTCGACCGCTGGCATGACGCGAAAGGCGAGATCCGGATGAGCACCGATCCGCTCGACCTGCAGGACCTTTTGCAGAGCGCCGAGGGAACCGCATGGTCGGGCTTTCCCGAGGAGGGCAGCGTCGGCCACGTCCACCTGCAGGTAGGTGACACCGTAGAAGCCGACCGCTTCTACCGCGACATCCTCGGCCTCGACATCGCCGCGCGCTATCCGGGCGCCAGCTTCTACGGCAGCGGCGGTTACCACCACCAGCTCGCCGGCAACGTCTGGAACAGCCGCCACGCCGGAAAACGTCCGAAGCGGATGGCAGGTCTCGATGGCGTCGAGGTCATTGTCCGCGATGCCGCCGACCTCGCGGCCATCGCTGCCCGCGCCGACAGCGCCGGCATCAAAAGCACCACGAACACCGGCGACCTGACCCTGCACGACCCCTGGGGCACCGCCATCACATTGAAGAATTGAGGAGACGACCATGCTGATGAACGGAAAATGGGTGGCCGACTGGCAGCCCGTCCAGGCCAAGGACGAAAAGGGCGGTTTCGTCCGCCAGTCCTCGAGCTTCCGCAACTGGGTGACGCCCGACGGCAGCGCCGGGCCCACCGGCGAAGGCGGCTTCAAGGCCGAGCCCGGTCGCTACCATCTTTATGTCGCGCTGATCTGCCCTTGGGCGTCGCGCACGCTGATCGGGCGCAAGCTGAAGGGGCTCGAGGACGCGATCTCGGTTTCCATCGTCGAGCCTGAACTCTCCGATCAGGGCTGGCGCTTCGGAGATGCGGCCGGAGCCGACCTCGATACGGTGAATGGCGCGAGCTTCCTGCACGAGATCTACACCCGGGCCGATCCCGCCATCTCGGGGCGGGCGACGGTGCCTGTGCTGTGGGACAAGACCCGCGGCACCATCGTCAACAACGAGTCGGCTGACATCCTGCGGATGCTGAATTCCGGCTTCGGCGATCTGGCGGACAACACATTCGACTTGTATCCGGCCGACCTCCGCGAGGAGATCGACGCGCTCAACACCCGCATCTACCCGGCGCTCAACAACGGCGTCTACCGCGCGGGCTTCGCCACCACGCAAGGAGCCTACGAGGAAGCGTTTCACGATGTCTTCGCCATGCTCGACGACCTCGAGGGGCGCCTCGGCGACGGCCGCGACTTCCTGTTGGGGGACCGGTTCACTGAGGCCGACGTTCGGCTGTTCGTGACGCTGGTGCGCTTCGACGTCGCCTATCACGGCCTCTTCAAGTGCAACCTGCGCCGGATCGCCGATTATCCGGCGCTGAGCGCCTACCAGACGCGGATCCTCGCGCTGCCCGACGTGCGCGAGACCGTCAGCATCGATCACATCAAACGCGGCTACTACTCGATCAAGGCGCTGAACCCGACCGGCATCGTTCCGGTAGGACCCGTACTGCCGCTCGCGCTTGCAGCCTGACCATCATGGATCGTGAGACCGCCGCAGCGCCCGAATTGCGCTGCGGTCAGCTCGAGCGGGGATAGACGGTCAGGACGCGCCGGATGAAGTCGCGGAACTCGTGCATGTAGCTGCGCAGGAACTCCTCCGTTCCTTCGACACTCACTTCACCCTCGTCCGAAATAAGGTCTGGCTTGAACTGGATGTAGGCTTCCACCGCGTTCATCATCGGCGAGTTGCAGAAGCCGAGGATGCTCTTGAGGTGCTGCTGTCCGACGGCGGTTCCGATGGCTCCGGGCGAGGTGCCGATGATCGCGGAGGGCTTGCGGGTGAAGGAGTTCTGCCCCCACGGGCGACTTGCCCAGTCGATCGCGTTCTTCAGTCCGCCCGGGATCGAGCGATTGTATTCCGGGGTGACAAACAGCACCGCGTCCACGTCTGCGATGGCCGCCTTGAAGTCCATTGCGACCGGCGGATAGGCGGCGTCATAGTCGTAGCTGTAGAGCGGCAGGTCGCCGAAGCGGATTTCCTGCATCTGCAGTTCCGGCGGCGCCAGCCGAACAAGCGCTTGCGAGAGCTTCCTGTTGATCGAACCCTTTGCAAGGCTGCCAACAAAATATCCGACCTTGAAATCTGCCATCTTATCCTCCCTGATCATTGGAAACAAAGACCTGCCCGGGCCGGATGACGTCTTGGCGCCCGGTTCCTTGGCCATCATAGCATGGTCGGCCAGCATCACCTGTCAGAATCGCGGACGACCGAGGCGACGCCTGAGCGCCAACAGGGTACCGTGGCCGACTGCCGAGTGAAAGAGGGTGCCGACCGACCATTCAGTGTGCACGGGACCACATTCGACCGAGCCCGTCGAATGAGCGCGCTGCCGAGCGTGGCGAACTCCCCGCGCATATGTCATTTAGAAATTAATGACTTAGGGTGGGGAAGGTTGGGACTCAGGCCCGCGCCTCCGCCGAGGTCAAGGTGCTGCAGGAAAGGGGCGGTGATCGTGCGGATGCTCAGCGACTACGCGGTTATGCGCGAACAGGCACGGGCGTGCAGGTGAAGACGGACCGGGCATGACTGTGCAGGAAGCGCCAGACGCCTCAACCGCAGGGCCACGCTCGGCCCGGTTCACGAGTTTCACGGTTTCAAAGAGCGGCAAGGCGTCCCTGCGCGGACATGATGGTATGCGACCTCGGCTACTGTCGTGCACGGAAACGGGCACATTTGTGCATCCTATGTCAGGGCCGCTTTTGGCGCCTCAACCTGACGGTGGCGGGCCGTTCTGGTCAGAGCGAACCGCGCCAAGAAACTGCCAAAACTTCATTAGCCTTGTCATAGGTTTTTGTCACACCTGACGGTCTGATTTCCATTAGAGCGGGCGAGGGCGGCAAAAAAGCCGAAAAACTCAACATTGTATTGTGTCTGGGGTCAGCAGACCGTGCGGATCCCTGTGATAGCGGATGTCTTAAGCAAACTGCAGATGCGTTGCGCGATCGGTCTGCCAATCGATTTGTCATGAAACCGTAACATAACTCTTACACCAGCATCACAAAACCCGCGTATCCGACCACCATGGTCGTGACGGCGACCGTTGCAAACTTGGGAGTTACTATGTCTTACCTGAAACTGACCGCGTCTGTCTGCGTGGTTGCCGCAATCTCCACAACTGCTGCTTTCGCGCAAAGCCGCGATGCGATCCGTATCGTCGGGTCTTCGACCGTGTTTCCCTACACGCAAGCGGTCGCCGAACAGTTCGCCAACAACACCGGCGCCCCGTCGCCCGTCGTGGAATCCACCGGCACCGGCGGTGGCATGCAGATCTTCTGCGGCGGCATCGGCGAATCGCATGCTGACATCACCGGTGCTTCACGCGCCATGAAGGCATCGGAGTTCGAGCTGTGCCAGCAGAACGGAGTCACCGACATCACCGAAGCGCTGATCGGCTTCGATGGCCTGTCGCTCGCGATCTCGCGCGAGAACGATTTCGACTGGAATCTGACTCTCGGTGAGGTTTACCTCGCCCTCGGTGCCCAGGTTCCGGTCAACGGTGAATGGGTCGACAACCCCTATACCAAATGGTCGGAAATCAACCCCGACCTGCCCGAAACCGAGATCCTGGCCTATGGCCCGCCGCCCACATCCGGCACCCGCGACGCCTTTGTCGAGTTGGCGATGCACGCGGGCTGCGAAGAGCTGGACTATGTAGCCAACGGCGGCTTCGACGGTGACTGGGTTGAAGAGAACTGTTCGCGCATGCGCACCGACGGCCCCTTTGTCGAGGCGGGCGAGAATGACAACCTGATCGTCCAGCGCATCGAGGCCGACCCGAACGCCATGGGAATCTTCGGCTATTCCTTCCTTTACGAGAACATGGACAAGCTGAAGGGCGTGCAGATCGAAGGCGTCGAACCGTCGATCGAGACCATCGCCGACAAATCCTATCCCGTGTCGCGCCCGCTCTATTTCTACATCAAGAACGCGCATCGCGGCGTGATCCCCAACCTTGATGCCTTCATTGAGGAATACATGTCCGACGACGCGCTGGCCTCTGGTGGCTACCTGTCCGAGCGGGGCCTTGTGCCGCTGGCCGAGGACCGGATGCAGACCTTGCAGGACAACGTTCTGAACGGCCAGTCGATGGAAGCCCCGGCAGGCTGAACGCCTGTCTGATCCCGCCCGGGCCGGCCCTGTCTGGCCCGGGCATTCTACCATGAGCGGGTGTATCCGATGACGACCTTGGCCTTCGCTATTCTTCTTGTCGCCAGCCTTGCGGCCTACGCCTTGAACCGGCGCGCCGCGACCGGCATCCGCAATGGCGGCGCAAGGCTGCATTCGGTCTCGAATTATCACGGCCTCTTTGCGCTGCTGCTGATGCTGGTGCCCGTTCTGGTCGTGATCCTGGCTTGGCTGGTGCTGCAAGGGTCCGTCGTCAACGCGGTGGTGATGGGCGCGCTGCCGGACGGCACACTGACCGAGCTGGAAAAGGGCCAGGTCGATCTCATCCTCGCCGAGATCCAGTCCATCGCGGGGGGGCGCATCTTTGGCCAGCCCGTTCCATGGAAACTGGCGGCTGCCGAGCGTCTGACCGAGCTGCGCCAGCTGGCCGCGCTTGGCCTTGTGCTGGTGACCGCGCTTCTTTGCCTCGCCATCATGATCTTTGCCCGCAAGAAGGTCTCGGCCGAGTTCCGCGCGCGCCAGGGGGTCGAGCGGATCGTCTCGGGCCTGATGATCTTCTGCTCGGTCGTCGCCATCTTTACCACCGTCGGCATCGTGGCCTCGCTGGCCTTCGAGACCTACAAGTTTCTGCGGTTGGTGCCGCTGAGCGAGTTCCTCTTTGGCCTCAACTGGGAGCCTCAGATACCGATCCGCGCCGACCAGATCGCCGCTGCCGGTGCCTTTGGCTGGATCCCGGTGATCGTCGGCACGATCGTCATCACCATCGTCGCCATCGTCATTGCCGTGCCGATCGGCCTGCTGTCGGCCATCTACCTTTTCGAATTCGCGCCTAAGCGCGTCCGCGCGGTGGCCAAGCCGCTGCTGGAGATCCTCGCCGGGGTGCCGACGGTCGTCTACGGCTTCTTCGCCATCCTCGTCGTGGCCCCCGCGATCCGCAGCTTTGGCGCGTCACTGGGCATTCCGGTCGCACCCAATACCGCACTGGCGGCGGGCGGGGTGATGGGCATCATGCTGGTGCCGTTCATCTCGTCCTTCGCCGATGACGCGCTGTCGGCAGTGCCACGGGCGATGCGCGATGGCGCGCTGGCCCTTGGCGCCACACGCGCCGAGACAGTGCTGAACGTTCTCTTTCCGGCGGCGATCCCCGGTATCGTGGGCGGTGTCCTGCTGGCTGTCAGCCGCGCTATCGGCGAGACGATGATCGTTGTGATGGCTGCGGGTCTGATGGCCAATCTCACGCTCAACCCGCTGGAGAGTGTTACCACGGTCACCGTGCAGATCGTCACGCTGCTGATCGGAGATACCTCGTTCGACAACCCCAAGACGCTGGCCGCCTTCGCCCTGGGGATGATGCTGTTCCTCGTCACCCTTGTCATCAATATCTTCGCACTCCGCATCGTTCGGAAGTACCGCGAAGCCTACGATTGAGGCTTGATCCCATGACCGATATTCCCTCCGGCTCCGTGGCACGGACCACAATGGACAAGGTGCGCGGCAGCCTCTCGCGGCGGCACCGCAAGCAGTTCATCCTGCAGGCCATGGGCATCACGGCGATCAGCCTGGCGTTCCTGATGCTGTTCATCCTGCTCGCCTCGCTGATCTCGACCGGCCACAAGGCATTCACCCAGACCGAGATCACGCTTGAGGTGTTCATCGACCCCGAGGAAATCAGCGCCGAGCGCCTTCCGCGCGGCAATTTCGACGATGTGCTGGCGGCGGCTCTGGCAGCAGACCTGCCATCGGTTGACCCGAATGACCGCGCTGCGATGCGCGTGGTGGGCAGCATCCTGTCCAACGGCGCCCAGTTTCAGCTGCGTGACCGCGTGGTGGCGGACCTGTCGCTGATCGGGCAGACCATTGCCCTGAGCGTGCCTGTGTCGGACCCCTATGACCAGCTTCACAAGGGCCTTTTGGACCGCGAGACCCCTGAGAGCCTGCGCCGTCTCGATGACACGCAGATCGCCTTTTATGACCGTCTGATCGAGATTGGCGCGATCACCTCCAGCCTCAATACCGGCCTTCTGACCAATGCCGACAGCCGCTTTCCCGAGCTGGCGGGCCTCAAGGGCGCGATCATGGGCTCGTTCTGGGCGCTCCTGACCTGTTTTCTGATCTCGTTCCCGCTGGGCATCGGCGCGGCCATCTACCTCGAGGAATTCGCGCCCAAGAACAAGCTGAGCGATTTCATCGAGGTCAATATCAACAATCTGGCTGCCGTGCCCTCGGTCGTCTTCGGCCTTCTGGCGCTGGCGGTCTTCATAGGCTGGTTCGGGATGTCGCGCTCTGCACCGCTCGTCGGTGGTATGACACTGGCCCTGATGACGATGCCGACGATCATCATTGCGACGCGCGCCGCACTCAAGGCCGTACCACCCTCGATCCGCGAGGCCGCCCTGGGTGTGGGCGCATCCAGGCAACAGGTGGTCTTTGGCCATGTCGTGCCCCTGGCCATGCCCGGTATCCTGACGGGAACGATCATCGGTCTGGCGCAAGCCCTGGGCGAAACCGCGCCGCTGCTGCTGATCGGGATGAATGCCTTTATCACCTCGGCACCCGCGACGCCGTTTGACAGCGCCACCGCCCTGCCGACGCAGATCTTCATCTGGGCCGACAGCCCCGAGCGCGGCTTTGTCAGCCGGACATCTGCCGCCATCCTCGTGCTGCTGACCTTCCTCATCACGATGAACGCCATCGCAATCTACCTGCGCAGCAAGTTTGAACGCAAATGGTAAACCCCCCGAAAGGAGAGGCCGTGGACGACCTCAGAGCTATCAACTGCGATGTTGATACCAACGCTACCAAGATCAGCGCGCGCGGCGTGCAGGTCCATTACGGCGATACCCACGCGATCAAGGATGTCGACGTCGATATCAAGGAACGTTCGGTCACGGCCTTCATCGGCCCGTCGGGCTGCGGCAAATCCACTTTCCTGCGCTGCATCAACCGGATGAACGACACGATCGACATCTGCCGGGTCGCGGGCGATATCCGCATCGACGGCGACGACATTTATGACCGCAGTATCGACCCGGTGCAGTTGCGCGTCCGCGTCGGCATGGTGTTTCAAAAGCCGAACCCGTTTCCCAAGTCGATCTATGA
The DNA here is from genome assembly GCF_046592965.1 of Marivita sp. S2033. Classification (NCBI taxonomy): domain Bacteria; kingdom Pseudomonadati; phylum Pseudomonadota; class Alphaproteobacteria; order Rhodobacterales; family Roseobacteraceae; genus Marivita; species Marivita sp. S2033. The sequence goes on along the minus strand of NZ_JBISBV010000015.1, from coordinate 11,312 downwards.
CAATGTCGCCTATGGCCCCAAAATCCACGGCCTGGCCAGATCCAGAGTCGAGATGGACGAGATCGTCGAGCGGTCCCTGCGCCGCGGCGCGATCTGGGATGAGGTCAAGGACCGCCTGCACGCCCCCGGCACCGGGCTTTCGGGCGGCCAGCAACAGCGTCTGTGCATCGCGCGCGCCGTGGCCACCGACCCCGAGGTGTTGCTGATGGACGAGCCATGCTCGGCGCTCGACCCCATCGCGACCGCGCAGATCGAGGAGCTGATCGACACCCTGCGCGAGAAATACACCGTGGTCATCGTTACCCACTCGATGCAGCAGGCCGCGCGGGTCAGCCAGAAGACCGCATTTTTCCACCTCGGCAACCTCGTTGAATACGGCGATACCGACGAGATATTCACCAACCCCAAGGACCGCCGCACCGAAAGCTACATCTCTGGCCGGATTGGATAGGAGACCTGTCATGAACACGAAACACATTTCCAGCGCCTTTGACCGCGACCTTGAAGGCGCACAGGCCATGCTCATGAAAATGGCCGACTTGATCAACGAGGCCATGATGCGGGCTGCCGAGGCCCTCGAGGCCAGTAATCTCGAAATGGCCGAAGCCGTGCGGCGGAATGACAAGGCCATCGACGAGCTGGAAGAGAGAATCAAAATCGATTGCGCCCGCATTCTCGGAACGCGGTCTCCGAACGCAGGCGACCTGCGTACGGTTTTGACGGTCATGACCATCGCCTCGAATCTGGAACGGTGCGGCGATTATGCAAAGAACATCGCCAAACGCACGTCCGTGCTGGCCCATGCGCACTCGGTCAAAGATGTTTCCCCGGCTCTGCGTCGTATGCAGAAGGCGGTCGTAGACATGATGGCCGACGCGCTCAATGCCTATATGCGACGCGATCTCGAAATTGCCCAAGAGGTCCGAGCGCGGGATTTTGAGATCGATGAGATGTACAACACCCTTTTTCGTTCACTCCTGACGCACATGATGGAGGAACCCCACAGTATCTCCGCCTGTATGCATCTGCATTTCATCGCCAAGAACATCGAGCGGATGGGGGATCACACCACGTCGATCGCCGAACAGGTGATTTATCTGGTGACGGGAGAACTGCCTGATGACGATCGGCCAAAAGGCGATCTGACATCGCTTTCCAGTCCCGACGCATTTGACGGGACCGCTTGACGAATATCACTCATTTCCATAATTCCAGATATATGGATAAGAATCACGCACTCGACGCCTTTGCCGCTCTCAGCCAGTCAACCCGGCTCGACGTGTTCCGGCTGCTGATCAAGGCAGGGCAGCAAGGGATGTTGGCCGGTGATATCAGTAGCGCACTGGAGGTGCGCCAGAACACGATGTCGGCCAATCTCGGGGTCCTGGCCCGGTCCGGTCTGATCCGGAGCAGGCGGGAAGGGCGCAGCATCCGCTATTTCGCCGACATGGACGGGATGCGCGGCCTTCTGAGCTTCTTGATGGAGGCGTGCTGCGGCGGGCGTCCCGAACTGTGTCAGCCCGTTCTCGACGAAATCATCTGCTGCCAGGGGCCGCTCGGCCCACCTGAACGCCAACCACACGAAAGATCGACATGACTGATACATCGCTTCCCGCTGCGGCGGGTCTGGGTACATTCGAACGGTGGCTGTCCGTCTGGGTGGCGCTGGCCATCGGCGCGGGGCTGCTGCTGGGCAATCTGGTGCCGGGCCTGTTTTCGTTTCTGGCCTCGCTGGAGATGGCCTCGGTCAACCTGCCCGTGGCGATGCTGATCTGGGCGATGGTTTATCCAATGATGGTCGGCGTGGATTTCGGCGCGCTGCGGCAAGTGGGCGACAAACCGAAGGGCCTGGTGGTCACGCTGGTGGTGAACTGGCTTATCAAGCCCTTCACCATGGCCGCGCTCGGCGTGCTGTTCTTTGAGAATGTTTTTGCGGGGCTGATCCCGCCCGACGATGCGCAGGCCTACCTTGCTGGCGTTATCCTGCTGGGCGCGGCCCCCTGCACAGCAATGGTCTTTGTCTGGTCGAACCTCACCCGCGGCGACGCGACCTATACGCTGGTTCAGGTCAGTGTGAACGACGTGATCATGGTCTTTGCTTTCGCGCCCATCGTGGCTTTCCTGCTGGGCGTGACCGACATCGTCGTTCCCTGGGACACGTTGCTTTTGTCGGTTGGGCTATATGTCATGCTGCCGCTGCTGGCTGGGTATGTGACGCGCCGCAACCTTATCGGCAATGGCGGAGCGGCGGCCGTGGATGCGTTCAAGGCCCGCGTACAGCCGTTCTCGATCTTTGGCTTGCTGGTCACGGTGATGCTGCTCTTCGGGTTTCAGGGCGAAGTTATTCTTGACCGCCCGCTCGTTATCGCGCTTATCGCGGTACCCCTGTTGATCCAATCCTATGGCATTTTCTTCGTGGCCTACGGTGCGGCGCGGGCCTGGCGCATCCCGTTCAACGTGGCCGCGCCCTGCGCCATGATCGGCACGTCAAACTTCTTCGAGCTGGCGGTGGCTGTCGCCATCAGCCTGTTCGGCCTTGGATCGGGTGCGGCTCTTGCCACAGTTGTCGGCGTCCTCGTGGAGGTGCCGGTCATGCTGTCGCTCGTGGCCTTCGCCAACCGGACACAGCACTGGTTTCCGGCCGAAGGGGGCAAGTCATGAGCATCGTCATCCATCACAACCCTGACTGCGGTACGTCGCGCAACGTGCTTGCGATCATCGAAGCGTCTGGCGAGACGCCGATTGTGATTGAATACCTCGAAACCGGATGGACCCGCCCGCAGCTTCTGGCACTGTTCGCCGCTGCCGACCTGACGCCCCGCACCGCCCTGCGCACGACGAAATCACCTGCAAAGGAACTGGGCCTGCTCGACCCCGCAGTGAGCGACGAAACGCTGCTCGCTGCGATGCTCGATCATCCCATTCTGGTCAACCGTCCCATCGTTTGCTCTCCGAAAGGGGTGCGGCTTTGCCGTCCGAGTGAAGCCGTGCTGGATCTACTCGAAAAATTGCCGCCCGGCCCGTTAGAGAAAGAGGACGGAAAGCTGGTGATCGGCGCCAACGGAAACCGGGTTGGCAAAAACTGCTATCCTTGAAGGTCGACACCCCAATTATGCGCGACTCACAACTCCCGGCAATCTTTGGCACAAAGTTTCAGCGCGCCCATGGCATGAATGCGTCGGCGAAAGGATTTGGAATGGATCGGCAATGGCTTGACGATATTCTGGGCGGCGTACCACTGCCAATGGTGATGATTGGAGCAGATAATCTGATTTTCGCGGCCAACCTGGCGGCCGAGGCCATTCTGGAAACAAGCCAGATCGGTCGCCACCACGCCATCGCCCTGCGCCAACCCGCCTTGCTGGCCGCGATTGAAGTTGCGCTGCGCGACAGGGTGGCCGGGCAGGCACGCTATGTGATTCATGGTCCGTCGCATGAGGTAACCTATCTCGTTACGGTGACTCCCGTTTCCGGCGCCGACAGAAGCGGCGCTCTATGCGCCTTCCAGGATATCACCGAACAGGAACTCATCGGCCAGCTGCGCCGGGATTTTGTCGCCAATGTCAGCCACGAGCTACGCACCCCCCTGACGGCGCTGGCTGGGTTCATCGAAACGCTGAAAGGAGCGGCCCGAGACGATCCTGACGCCCGTGACCGTTTCCTGACCATTATGGAGCGCGAGACAAGACGCATGAGCCGACTTGTGCAAGACCTTCTTTCTCTTTCCAAGGTGGAGGCAGAGGAACGCCGCCGTCCCACCACCCACGTGGACGTTGTGGCGGTGATCCAATCCGCCGTAGCCGCCCTGCGCCCTGTCGCCGATGCGGCCGGCGTGGCGCTGGAAATCACCGGGGCAGACATGGCACCGCACGTTCCGGCCGATGCGGATCAGCTGTTGCAGGTGTTCCAGAACCTGATTGAGAACGCGATAAAATACGGTGCCTCCGGGAGGCTGATCACGGTCAGGATCCATCCGCCAACCAGCGACCCCCTGTTGAGAATTGACGTGATCGACCGGGGGGACGGCATCGAAGAGCAGCACTTGCAGCGCCTGACTGAGCGGTTCTACCGCGTCGACACCCACCGCTCCCGCGAAAAGGGCGGCACCGGCCTGGGGCTTGCCATCGTCAAGCATATCGTCAACCGTCATCGCGGACAGCTCACCATCAGCAGCGAACGGGGCAAGGGGGCGTGCTTTAAGGTTCTTCTACCGATAACCTGATCAGCCTTCATAAAACTGTTACAAAACTGTCGCAAAAGCGTGGCGGGCCGAGTCCAGAGTGGCCACATGATCAGCCGAATCCGCCGACAGAGGAAATGATGAAACCCGAATCCCACATCACGTTTAACCTGGACCGCGACCTGGAATTCGTGCAGGCCATGATCACGCGCATGGGCGGGCTTGTTGAAGCGGCCATTCTGGACGCGGCCCGCGCGCTGGAAACCCGCGACGACGAACTTGCCGACGCGGTGCGCAAGGGCGATCGGGCCATTGATGCCCTCGAAGAACAGATCAATGCCGCGTCCGCCCGCCTGATTGCGCTGCACGCGCCTGCCGCTGCCGATCTGCGCACCGTGCTGACCGCGATCAAAATCGCGGCGGCGCTAGAGCGTTGCGGCGATTATGCCAAAAACCTTGCCAAACGCTCGACTGCTCTGGCCAATATGCCAGCCGTCGAAAACTCCGCCGGATTGATCAGGCGCATGGCCAAGGCAGTACAGCTACAACTGAAGAACGTGCTCGACGCCTATGTCAAGGATGACGCCGACCTGGCCGAACAGGTGCGACAGCAAGACCACGATATTGATCAGATGTACAACTCCCTGTTCCGCGAATTCCTGACACATATGACCGAGGATCCGCGCAACATCTCGACTTGCCTGCACCTGCATTTCATCGCCAAGAACATCGAACGGATGGGCGACCATGCGACCGGGATTGCCGAGCAGGTGATCTATCTCACCACCGGTTCCTTGCCGGATGACGATCGCCCCAAGGCAGACAACACGTCGATTGCATCAGGCACAGCAGAATAGGAGGCCGCATGGCGACCATAGAACACCCGCTGATCCTGCTGGTTGAGGATGAGCCGGCGCAGCGCGAAGTGCTGTCCTACAACCTCACCGCCGAAAGCTACCGCGTCAATCTGGCGCAAGACGGCGAAGAGGCGATAATGATGGTTCGCGAGGAACCCCCGGACCTGATCGTGCTCGATTGGATGATGCCGAACCTTTCGGGGATCGAGGTGTGCCGCCGCCTGAAATCGCGGGCCGAGACGCGCGCGATACCGGTCATCATGCTGTCGGCCCGCTCCGAAGAGGTGGATCGGGTGCGCGGCCTTGAAACCGGAGCAGATGACTATGTAATCAAACCCTACTCCATCGTCGAGCTGATGGCCCGCATCCGCGCCAACCTGCGGCGTGTGCGCCCTTCAACCGTTGGCATGGTCCTGGAGTTTCAGGATATCCGGCTTGACGGCGAAACCTATCGTGTCACCCGCGCGGGCAAGTCGTTGCAACTCGGCCCGACCGAGTTTCGCCTGCTCGCCACCTTCATGGAAAGACCAGGGCGGGTTTTTAGCCGCGAACAGTTGCTCGACCGTGTCTGGGGCCGCGATATCTATGTCGAAACCCGCACCGTCGATGTCCATATTGGCCGCTTGCGCAAGGCCTTGTGTCGGCACGGCGGTGACGATCTTCTACGCACCGTTCGGGGCGCGGGCTATGCCTTGGGCTGATGGAAAAATTGCCCACTGTCAGCTCACAACCCAAACCCGTCGCTAAGCCCGCGACGCCTGTCGCGGGTCTTCTCTGGTTCTTGCTCTCGCTGTTCCTTGATCTCGTTGGCGCATGCATTCACAGGCCCCGTGATCGGCGGTGTCAGAGCAACCCGGCTTTAGGCTGGCACGGCGGTCAAATACCGTCCTCGGATGCCAAAACGCTCCCTGTTTCGGTACTCCAGGACGCGACCGGAATCATCCGCCTGACGGCGATTTTGTATGTGCAGTTTCCGATGTCGCTCAGGGTTTTCGCGGACCTGCTGCAAGAACGGGGCGTCGCCTATGAATCGGTCCTTTTCTTCTTACGATATCAGATCACCAGCATCTGTTTCCAATCGCGGGGCGCATTTCAACGAAGAAGTTACGCAAGAAATACGAATAGGGACATGGCTTGCAGTTCCTTTTCCTTGATCAACAGAGTCGTAACGAACGGGAAGTGAAGCAGGCGTGCCGATCCACACCAACCTTCGGCACGCCTGCAAATATCGCAACCACATGCGCGGTCGCGCAGTCGGCGAAATCTCGGCCGACCTGGTGGGCTCCGAACGGGTTCGCCGCCATCCCCACCGCCACGCTCGATCCGGCCCACTGTCCGGCGTCTCCCGCGGTCCCCGCGCTTGTCGGGTCCGGGTCCCCATCAGCTCTGGCCCCTTTAGCTATTCCGCTTCGGGCGGTGGGGTAGAGGCCATCTCGGCGATGGCCTGAAATTCTGTCAGAAACTCCGGCCGATGCTGCATCAGATACCGGACGATCCTGGCGTTCCCGAGCAGCTTTGCCAGATACCCCTTGATCACGGTCAGCTGCAGGTGGTCCTGGCCGTAGGAGTCTTGGATCGAAGTGATCCCTTCCTGCAGCCGGGCCAGCTCGCGCTCCATGCGGGCCATGGCCTCAGGGGTGATGCCCCTCATCTTCTTGGGTTTCTTCGTGTCCACCAGCTGCGCCTGGGGCGTTCCCGCCAGAATTGCAGAGATGTATGCCGGAGAATAATTGTTCGCGTTCATCATCAGCTCTGCCGCCTCGATCTGGCGCATGGCTTTCATCTTGCGCAGGATTTCGAACACGGCGGTCGCACAGTGTTTGTCTTTCAGGATGCTAACGGCCTCTTCGCAGATTCCGTCGAGGAGCTTGGCTTTACGCACAATGCTGCGCGGATTGAGGTCGAGAGCCAGAGCGATCTTTTCCTCGGAGACACCGCGCTCAATGGCCTTGCGGATCATCTTGTGCTCCTGGATGGGCGCAAGGCGGCTGATCCGCTTGTTGTAAGTGAATGCCTCGTCGTCAGTGGAGATCAGACATTCGACCCGTTCGATGCCGAGATCCTTCAGCACCTCGATCCGGATATGCCCGTCAAGCAGCATAAAGGTGCCTTCCTCTCCCGTGGATCGCGTGACGACCGGCGGTTCGACCAGGCCAACCTCTTTGATCGACGCGGTGATCTGGCGGTACTTGCGGCTGGATTTGACGGATGCGCTGAGGGCGCGCACGGGCAGGATGGCCTCTACCGGCACGGTGACGCAATCACTCTCAAAACCGAGCGCAACCGCGTCCGGGGTTTTGCGCTTGCCCCGGCTCATTCGGCCGCTCCTGCGTCCAGCGATTGACCGAGATATGTGGGTAGGGTGTCCAGCCCCTCCGCGCGCAGGAGCGTTAAGAAGTGGTCATCATCGCGCAGCGAGCGAAATGCCTCCACGACAAACATCAGGCGGCCCTGCGTCAGTTCGGCCTTCTTGATCAGCACCTTCTGTCGCTCCGCTTCCTGCTGATAGGCCCGCACAAGCGCGTCGCTGGTCAGGGGCCGCTTGGCGCCGTCGCTTCTGCCATATCGGTTTCGATGAAGGTGCGGACCCTGTGCGTCGCGCTGCTGGATGAGACGGCGCACGGCAGCCAGTTTCTTGCCGCGCAGCTTCTTCTGGGTGTAGGCGTCCATGAGAGCGCGCTGTCCGCCCTCGGCATCTGTCTTTGAAATGTCGATGGCGAGGTTCAGCGGCAGAAGGCCGGTTTCCACGGCCGAGACCAGCCGTTCTTCGCCACGTTCCAGAAGCCCCGCGATCATGCCGACATAGTCTGGCGTGACGCCGATCTTGTTGGCGATCTGGCGGTCGTTGTAGCCGCGTTTGCGCAGGTTCCCGATCTCACGCATCAGGTCGATCGGGCTGTGCTGGCGGCGGGCGCAGTTCTCCACAAGGCTCATGACCAGGCAATCGCTCTCGTCTGCGTCGATGATGATGGCCGGGATGGCATCCTGCTGAAGTTCCATGAACGCCTCGAGCCGACCCTGGCCACAGACGAGGTCATATTCAACAGGGTCGGTTCCGGCGCGCTGCGCCACGGTGATTGGTCGCTTCAAGCCAATCTTGGCAATGTTCTCAACCATTTCCTCAAAAGTGCGCCGGTTGCGCACACGGGGGTTGAGGATGCGAATTCGGTCGGTGGGGATGAGAGTGACCTGTTTATGGGTGATGTCTTGGGCGTCGTCGGGCATCAGGCGGCCTCCGTGATCCGGGCCCGGCCAGCGAGCGCATAAAAATAGTCGAGCGTGTCAAAGCGGTAGGCGTCCAGCGACAGCCCGTTCTGCTCGGCCAACCTCAACTTGGCCATGGTCATGTCGATGCTCGGCAGCAGGTAGTAATCCCGCGGGACTTCGTTCAATTCGTCCATTCGCACGGCAATCGTGATGTCGGGCACCAGGCCAGTATCGAGACGGATGCGCCATCGCAGGGAACCGCCCTGCGTCTCGAAACATCGTGCCAACACCACCGACGCCGTGAACTCGTCATTGATGCGGATCAGGTCGGTGTCCGGATCCTGCGCCGCCTGTCCTCCACGTTCCGCGACCCCGTCGAGGATCTGGGCTACGATGCCGGGGTGGGCCTGCCGCAAGGCCCGGTTGATCTCGACGTAGCGATAGTCGCGCTCTGGCTCATAACCGATCATCTGGTAAGCGCGCAGCAAGCTGCCGAAGCGGCTCCGGAAGGCGCTGGAGGATGGCAGGTTGTCCTGTTCATCGATGATCAGGCCGGACAAGACGCCTTTCTGCTTCAGTACGCTGCGCAAGGCTTCGAGCAATTCTGCGTCCGTGAAATGCTGGCTGCGGGCGTCGACGATTTCGCGTGCGCGCAGAAACAGCGGCTCAACTACGATGGCGGGGTAGGCGCCCTCCGCCCGGATCCACATCTCGCGAGGGTTTACCACCCGGCGCTGCTTCAGCTTGAAGGACACCTTGTTGTAAACGTTGTTGCCGATGTATTTTTCGTTGGTCAGGACCTGGTGCACCGATGCACGGGACCACGGCCGCTCAAGATCCGTCAGATGCCCCTCGGCATTCAGGGTTTCTGCAATCTCACGCTCCGAGCGACCATCCTCGACAAACATCCGATACATGCGACGCACGACATCCTGTTCCTGGTCAGGGCCCGGAACGAGAACGACACGGTCGGTCTGAAAACTCTTCTGTTGGCCGCGGGACAAGGCACCCTTCGGGTTGCCGTGTTCGTCGATCAGTACCCGGCGCAACCCATATCCAGCCTCACCGCCTTGGCGGTAGCCAAGTTCTACCAGGCGGCATTGACCGGCAAAGACCTTCACTGAAAGTTCGCGGCTGTATTCGCCCGCCATCACCCGCTTGACGGTTTTCAGAAGGTTGGAGCCGATGCTGCCGTCGTTTTCGAACTGCTCGCCGCAATAGTGGACCCGGATCCCGGCACGAGAGCAGACATGCTCGTGGTAGGCCCCTTCATCAGCATCCTGAAACCGGCCCCAGCGGCTGACGTCATAGACCAGAATGGCCTTGAAATCCGCTTGGCCGGTTCTGACCTCTGCCATCAGGTTCTGCAGCGCCTCGCGACCGTCCAGCCGCAACCCGGACCGACCGGAGTCCTCGAACACGCGCAGGATCTGCAGGCCCCGGGCGGTGGCGTAATCCCGAATGATGTCGAGTTGGTTCTCAGTCGAGTACTTCTGGTGATCGGTCGACATCCGCACATAGGCGACCGCCGGAATATCCTGTCCGGCCTCGTCGCCTTTGCCCTCGCTGTTGTATCGACCGTTATTCAAATCGGGCTTTCCTTTTCAGCCTTGTTTGGTTTCTATTTTTCCATCTGACACAAGCGCGTCTGGAAAGTCGTTTCTGAAACGGGCAAGGTCTTTCCGTTTGCCCGGCAGTCAGTTCTCAAACTCCAATTCATTACTGCGCTCCTAAAATCAGGTGTGTCCGTCAAGCGCGGTCCAATGACCCGCAACGGACAAAATCGACTCCCGCCGTTTTCATGGTTCTTCAATTGTTTAACGAAGAAGGACGTGAAAATGCGCGTGAAGATGGGCACAGTTGTGCCGAAAATGGGCACATTTGTGCACCTGGTCGACGAACCAACCGATTATCGAACCGCCATAGCGATGGCTCTGCACGAAGAGTTGGACGACACACACAGGGCAATCAAAATGGCCATGCGTTGGACGGGTGCCAGCGAACGCACCGTGAAGTACTGGTTCTCGGGCGAGCGGGGGCCGAGCGGCGACCATCTGATCGCCCTCGCGCGGCATTCGGATGCTGTGCTCTATGTTGTTCTTGCACTTGCGGGCCGCCACATTGTCGAGGAGGCAGACGAGTGAGGGGCGAAGGATGATCGGCAGGACCAGGGTGCAGCTCACTCTTGTGTTGTGTGCGTTTTTGGTTATATTGAATACAGGCGAGATGAGAGGTGCCGTGCCATGTCCCGAACGACCACGATGACTGTCCGCCTTGGTGGAGCACTGAGTGACTTTGTGTCGGCCAATGTAGGCGATGACGGGTCCTATGAGAACGTCAGCGAGTACATCCGTGACCTGATCCGACGTGACAAGGAGAGGTCGGAGCAGGAAGCCTTCAACCGGCTGAAGGGCGAGCTTACCCATGCCTTCGCGGCCCCGGAGGAGTCGTATCAGACGCTGACGGCAGCCGAGGTGATTGCACGGAACCGGGCCTGACTCCTTGGCCTCCATTAGAATCCAAGAAGGGGCGTCGCATCGCCTCGATGACATCTACCGCTACACCCGTGACAGGTGGGGGGATGATCAGGCAGAGAAGTATATCACCGGTCTGTTCGCGGCCTTCGACAGGATCTCTGCCCACCGCGTCGCCTCAAAGCCCATCCCGGCCGAATTCGGCGTTGAGGGGTTTTTCTTTCGCTACGAACGCCATTTCGTCTACTGGCGTCATCTCTCGAATGGCGACATCGGGATTGTGACGATCCTGCACGAGCGCATGCATCAGATCGACCGGTTTGGGGAAGATTTCGGGCTCGCATGATCGGATGTCTTTTCAAGGCGCATCAAATTCGCGCAGGGTGGTATCGTCGATGTTTGCACGGTCTAGCGGTGACCGTAGATACCAACTTGCTGGAGGTGAGGAGGATGCCGCTCTCACCAGACGGCATCACCACGTGAGACGTTTGCAGTGCTGGAAGCGCTCATGGGGTGCATTGCGCGAAAAATATTAATTTAAAATCAATAGCTTGATGTGGAGAAGGTTCGACGCTGGTCGCGTTCCCTCCGCCA
>NZ_JBISBV010000014.1:0-41346 GCF_046592965.1 Marivita sp. S2033 | reverse complement strand
AGCTGTCGCTCGAAAGCTCATTACAATCGTCAACGCCCTCTGTAAATCAAGCCAGAAATGGGCCGTTCCAGCAAGTTGAAGATACAGTTGCTAGGGCTTCCATCCGCGGGAGGGTCAAGAGAGATCAGTACGGCGATTACATTGCGGCTCTGCGGGGTGGCGCTGTCCGGCCCCGTTCCCGCCGGGCGAACACGATCAACGCCAGCCCGACCAGCGCCATTGGCATGGAGAGCAACTGGCCCATGGTCAAACCCCACTCACCAAAATGAAGCGCATGGCCGATCGGGTTGTCCGCCGTCACAAATTGTTGGTCCGGTTGCCGGAACATCTCGACGAAACTTCGGGCAAGACCATAGCCGGTCAGAAACACGCCAGCCAAGGCACCGGGCATTTTCAGCCAGCCCCGGCCCCAAGCGAGATAAATGAGCAGCATTCCAAGAATGAGCCCCTCCAATAGCGCCTCGTACAGCTGGGACGGGTGTCGGGCGCAGAGGCCACTAATCCCTGGGCAGGCCTGCGCGACTTCGCCGGGAAAGATCACCGCCCAGGGAACGTCCGTCGGCCGCCCCCACAACTCATTGTTGGTGAAGTTCGCCAGCCTCCCAAGAAACAAGCCTGGCGGTGCCGCCAAAGCCAGCAAGTCGCCAGTGCTGAGCAAAGACGCGTTCTGTCGAAGGCAGAACAGCAAGGCAGCGATGACAACGCCCGCGAACCCCCCGTGGAAGGACATGCCGCCTTGCCAGACCATCAGAATTTCCAAGGGATTTGCGAGATAATATGCAGGCTGGTAGAACAGTACAAAGCCTAGGCGACCACCAGCAATCACGCCGATGATGATCCACGTCAGAAGATCTTCGATCTGCGTCCGGTCAAGCGGCGGTCCAACTGATGTCCAGAGCGCGGGACGGCTTATCGCACTCAAACAAATGCGCCAGCCAATCAGGATACCGAAGATATAGGCTAGCGCGTACCAGCGGAGTGCGAATGTGACCCCCCCGATGTCGAAGGAGATGAGGTCGGTTCCAATATCCGGAAATGGCAATCCCGCTGGCAGCACTGGGTGAGTTCCTCATCAGGAATTTACGTGGGGATTAGATGGCATTGATCGAGCACCGCTAAAGGCGCTCGATCTGCGACAGGGCATCCAACGCCCATCCCGCCATCACGCGGCGTCGAGGGCGTCCCGGAGTAGATCGCGGACTTCGCCGGCGACCGCGTCCAGGTCTTGGTTCTGCACCGCCTGCATCGAAGCGACAGGATCGACCGCGCTGACCTCGGTGTCGCCGTCCACTTGCCGCAGGATGACATTGCAGGGAAGCATCGCACCGATGCGAGGCTCGATCTCGATGGCTTTGTGCGCCATGCCCGGATTACAGGCCCCGAGAATGCGGTAAGGCGGCATGTCCGCATCAAGTTTCTTTTTCATCGTCGCTTTGACGTCAATCTCAGTCAGAACGCCGAAGCCCTTGTCTGCCAAAGCATCCCGAACACGCATCTCTGCGTCATCGATATTGGTGTCTTTCAGGACGCGATCATAGGTATAGGCCATGGGAATTTTCCTTTCCGTGTCTCTATTTTTTGGCATAACGAGGCTAAACGGTTCAGGTCGCGGTTCGGTTCAATGTCCCGGCCGAGAACGGTTTTGGCGTTTTGAGGACGGGTGCCGGAAAAAACCGGCACCCGTTGGCTCAGTTGTCCTGCATCATGGAGCCGTTGCCCATGCCCTGACCGTTGCCCGGCCGCGCAGGCGCATCTGCCATGTTCGACCGCATCATCTGCATCCGCTCCATCCTATCGGCCGGAGCGGCCATCTCTTCCGGCGTCACCGCGCCGTCGCCATCGGCATCGAGGTGTTGAAAACGATCCACCATCATTTCGCGGATCATCGCGCTGTGGAGAGCTTCAAACTCGGTAATCGAGAGGTTTCCATCCCCGTCGCTGTCAAACTCGGAAAGCTTGGCCTGCAGCTGCGTGCGCATTTCTTCCGGCGTCGTTGTGCCGTCTTCATCGGTGTCGAACATTTGCATCATGCCGCCAGCCATGCCTGCGCCCATCATACCACTGCCCATGCCTGCGCCCATCATGTTTCCGTGCATGCGCTGCATCATGTCCATCATTCCGCCCATGTTCCCCATCATGCCCGGACCACCGTTCTGCATCATGCCTGCCCCACTTTGGGCACCAGGTTGACCACTGTGCCCATGGTTGGCATCCGCCAAGGCGACGCCACCAAAGGCGGTTGCAGCCAGAGTCATTGCAGCGAGTAGAGTATTGCGTTTCATGTCGATCACCTCGTGTCAGTGTTACGATAGCCACCATATGGGATGCACCTGCAGATTCGGAATGCCACGCGAGCCGGTGTTTTGTATCGCGAGGTCACAAAGGCGGGGTCTGTTACAAATTGCGACAAATCAATTCGGGGCGAACGCTCCTCTTAATCTGAGACTTGCGATATCCAGAGAAAAACCTGTCGAGGAGTCGCGTACCAACCGACACCGAACCCGTGTTTCGGTGGACGTGAAATCCGGAAGAGTTGGTGTCGAGAGTGGTAGAGGACCTGAATATCCCGAAAATTCAATTATTCAACCCATGGCAGGAGGCTGCAGGGTGCTCTTTTTGAACCGCATTTTCTCAGTTCTAACCTTGGTAATTTTGGCGGGGTGCGGTGCAGGAAACGACATGCGCCCTGATGCTTCAGCCGAAGTCATCAGTAGTGCATCCTACCGTCACGACGGACCGGCCGCGCTGACGCTGTACACCATGATCAATAACAGGTCCGGGGCGGGTGCGCATACCAGCGTCATGATTAATGGGTCGCAGCGTGTTATCTTCGATCCGGCAGGAACGGTCCGGCTGAGCGCGGTACCGGAACGGGGAGATGTGCTTTATGGCATTACTCCACAAGTGGCCGATTTTTATGCGCGGGCTCATGCTCGGGAGACCTACCATGTCGTCATACAAGAGATCGATGTGTCTCCCGAAGTCGCGGAGCAGGCCTTACAGCTTGCAATTGCCAGCGGCCCAGCCGCTTCCGGTTTTTGTAGTGCCAGTACCTCCGCGGTACTCAGACAATTACCAGGATTTGAATCCATTGGACGCACATTTTTTCCAAAGCGCCTGATGGCGGATTTTGGCAAGTTGCCGGGTGTGCGAACCAGAAAGCTGTTCGAGAACGATGAGGACGATAAATCCGTAGCGATCGCACAGTTCGAAAATTCACTTGCGACACAGCCGTGAGTGTTCGTCCAACAATTCGTTGCAAGATTTTCCTGCATGACGCTGTCCTCAGCGCGTGAGCCCAAGATGCGCTGTCCGACGAATTGATCAGCTTCGAGCGGTAACGCTGTCCTCGGCCGAGTAAAGGAACGCCGTCGATCCGACAGCGACATTCGGATAGAGATCATTGATGTGGGCCATCACCATGCGCACGCATCCCGAACTGGCCCGGCCGCCAATGCTGCGTGGGCTGGGTGTCCCATGGATACGAAGGTACGTATCCCGATCTCCGACGAATAGATACAAAGCCCTGCTCCCCAAGGCATTTTCCGGGCCGGGCTCCATTCCATCGGCAAACTGAGCGAATGCATCTGGGTCTCGCTCAATCATCGACTGCGTCGGCGTCCAGTGTGGCCATTCGACCTTGCGACGGATCGTATAGGTGCCGGGTTCATAGAGATCGCCCTTGGCAATCGCCACCCCGTATCGCATCGCGGTGCCACCTTCCTCGATATGGTACAGATAGCGCGCGATCGCATCGACGTGAATGTCACCCGGGCGCAAACCGTCATTCGCCAAAACGCGTTGCGGCAGCAGCCTGGGATGCAGCCCCCATGGGTTGGTTGTTGCCGGGTCATAGTTGGCGGGCGTGATCTGCGCATCCCAAGCTGCTTTTTCGGCTGTTGACGGCCAGGTCTTAGCGAATGCTGGCGAACTCAGAGAAGCTGAAAACAGCGAGCCGGAAAGTGCAAGGAAGTGTCGTCTTGTAACCATGAAGCGAAGCCCTTTGTTTGTTTTCGATGAATGCGGGACGATTCAAGAAACGTCCGCGACCCCATGCCACCGAACCTTTTGATGTCTTGCGATCGCGACCAACCAGAGGCAAGCAAGGACACCGCTTAGGATCGCGTTCCAACTCGCCATGGACAACGTCAGAAATTCCCAGACAACCTCACTGCACAGAACAAGATTGGACGCATTTGAACTGGCAGAGGGCAGCAATTCCGATACCGACATTTGGGAAACATCGAGGCCGGATCCCGTGCAAGAAGTCGGTCCCTCCCACCAGCCGCGCTCGACACCGGTATGAAACACTCCCAACGCGGATGTGCTGAGTGCCGACAGGGCACCGATTATCAGGATTGGCAAAATCGGCAGAGCAAAGAGCAACAGAGCGCCCATTCCAATGGCGATTGCGTGTGGGTAGCGTTGCCAGATGCACATTGCGCACGGCGCGTACCCAAGAGCCTGGAAAACGAAGGCCCCCAACAGCAAGGCGGCTGATCCTGCCGCCGCAGTCATGCCGAGAGATTTTGGTGTCAGGGTCAATGAACGCTCCCATTGGCAGTCGATGGACCTGTTTCTCGCTTGTCAGGTTACGTAGACGGCGAAAGGCCTGTTATCATTCAGAGATTTGTAACGGTATGTATCCGTCTCGACCCTCAGCCGACTCTGATCCACGTTGCCATACCGTCGGCTTGGTGGCTCAACATGTGGCAATGCAGCATCCAGGATCCCGGATTGCCCAAGACGACGAGAATATCCCGCGTCTCGCCGATATCCAGAAAGGTCGAGTCCCGGTATGGACCGGCTTTCCCCGCCGCATCGAGTTCCCAGAAATGGTGGCCATGCAGATGCATGACGTGTGGAAACCCGGTTTCGTTGCGGATCGAAATGCGCGCGGTCGTCCCCTGCGCGACGGATAGGAAAGGGGTTCGAGGCAGGCCCGATACGTCATTGAGCGCCCACGTCCCTGTGCCGTTGTGGGACGCGCTTCCCGCACCTCCCTGAAGCACCAGCTCCGCGGTTTGGCCGGGGTCTTGCGGGGCGGGCATTCGGTTGGCGGGCAACGCGGTGATGGGCGCTTTCGCAGGCTCACGAGAGCCGGAAACAGCGATTTCGCCAAGGCTCAACGTCCGCTCTCCAAAGCTGTCGTCAAATCTAATAGGCCCGGTCGCATCACCAATCACATCGCATCTTTGCCCCGGAGCTAGGAGGATGGGTTCGAGTGTCTGTGGCTGCGCCAGGGGCATACCATCCAGTGCAACGATCTTGCCTGCCAGACCGTCCAGCCCGACACGGTAAACCCTGTCGATAGAGGGATTTATCAGGCGCAAGCGCAGGCGGTCGCCTTGTCTCACATTCTTGCTGGTTCCATTGGAAACAAGCGCCGTGACCGTATTGCCGATACGGCCCTCGGTCGCGAAATGAGCCGGGTTGAACCCTTCGTCGTACTGTCCGGACTGATCCAACAAGACATCGAAGAACTGAACAACGATGTCATGGTCGACAGCCGGCGCATTTTGCTCCTCGACGATGAAGGCGCCGAAAAGACCGCGGCTGACCTGATCGTAAGACAGGTAATGCGAGTGATACCAATACGTGCCGGCATCCGGGACGCCGAATTGATAACGATACGAGTCGCCCGGAATGACCACATCCTGAGTGAGGACGTTGACACCATCCATCCGATTTGGAACCCGCAACCCATGCCAGTGAACGAGAGCGCCCTCCTCCAATCGGTTATCGAGGGTAATGCGGGCGGTTTGTCCTTGTCGCATTCTGACTTCTGGGCCCGGCAGACCACCGTTGAAGCCCAACATCGACACGTCGTACCCAGCAAGGTGCGCCTTGATCGATTGGGGCGCGAGGATCAACTCGTGTGTCGCTGCTGGCAAGCGGGTACCAGCCAGCGCAACGGTCATCCCGCCAAGGAAAGACCTCCGGCTCAAAGACAATTCCGTCACCTCATGAATGATAGACTGGCTTTCGCCAACTGCCGCACTTGTGCCATTTCCGGAAGAGGAACTTCAAGGCGACAGAACACTCCTCACGCCGTTGTCACTTTGGGATACAGGAAGACGCGGGCGCCGATTTCAACGCGTTCGTACAGATCCTTCACATGTTCATTCGTCAACCGCGCGCATCCATTCGACACGGCAGACCCAATTGTCTCCGGGGCGTTCGTTCCATGAATGCGAAGATAGGTATCGCGTCCCTCGGCATCGTAGAGATAGAGCGCGCGGGCCCCGAGCGGGTTGTTTGGCCCGCCTTTCAGTCCATCCTTGTACTTTGCGTATTTGCGTGGCTCGCGCCGGATCATGGCGTTCGTTGGCCGCCACCATGGCCATTTGGCCTTGCGCGCTACCGTGAACTCTCCGGGTTCGTACAAACCTTTGCGCCCTACCCCGACCCCGTAGCGGATCGCCATCCCGTCCTCGAGCATGAAATAAAGGAAAAAATCGTCGGGAACGACGTGGACATCGCCTTTAACCCAGTCACCACGACGGGTGTTTACCAATTGTGGTTCGAACCGTTCGGGCAATTTGACTTTGTGGGCCCAGGCAGTTGTGGGCAGAAAGCAACCCATCGCTCCGGCACAAATCAATTCTCGTCTCGTGAAATTCTGCATGGCGCGATCTCCTCGGACCCATGAAAATTCAGTGCGCGTCAGGGGCAAAGAAAAGAAGCCGTGAACCGGGGCAAACGACGCGCCTTTGTTGCCTTGAAACTACGAAAATTCGTGCTTTTGGAACTCTCCAGCGCTGGAATGTTGTTGTTTTACAGAGAACTGCAAGGAGGTGACTGGAAATGCACTACTCACGATTCTTTATGATGATCGGAACATCGACCGTGGTCATGTTCGTTCTGATGTACCTGAACACCTATCTTTGGGGCCATATCTTCTTTTCGGAGACACGCCTTTACATGGCCATCCTGATGGGGGCGACCATGGCCGTGATCATGTTGGCGTACATGTTGTCCATGTATCAGAACACCAAAGCCAACATCGCGATTTTCGTTGGCGCAATAGTCCTTTTCGCGGCGAGCCTCTGGCTGGTTCGCGGGCAATTCACGGTGCAGGACAGGTCCTACATGCGCGCCATGATCCCGCACCACTCGATCGCCATCATGACGTCGACTCGTGCCGAGATCACCGACCCGCGCGTCCGGGGGCTCGCAGACGACATTATCTATGCGCAGGACAAGGAAATCGCCGAAATGCGCTACCTTATTGCTGACATTGGAGCAAACGGCGAAGCATCGGCCACGCGAAGCGAAACGCCGGCGCAGGTTGTGGATGCGCAACAGGCGCTTCAAACGGAGGTCGTGTCGAAGGTCGATCCTGAGTTTCTGACGGAAGACGAAATCGCTGCGGTGTTCCCGAATGGCGGAAATTGCCGCTTTGCTTACACCTCGGACAGTCCGGCTGTACTGGTGACTGGTGAAACCGGCGAAGGGTCTGCAGCCGCAATGAAGATCAGCGGTGATCTGGTGCGCCTGAATGCGCAGGGCGAAAATGCATTTTCTGAAGGCCCGCTGTCGGCCGAGATCGCAGAGACGAACGGTGACCTGACCGATCTGATCGTCAGCGCGGGAACCGACTACGAAGCCGGGTTCCGTGGTCAACTTACGTGCAGCGGATAAGGAGGAAAGGACATGCCCCGCGACACAGACAGTAAATCCGCGCAGCTTTATCGCATGGTCATGCCGGGCCATGTCTGCCCCTACGGTCTGAAATCGAAAGACCTGCTGGAGCGGCAAGGCTTCGAGGTGGAAGACCATCCGCTTGACACCCGTGAAGACACCGATGCTTTCATGGAGAAGCACGGGGTCGAGACGACGCCGCAGACTTTCATCGGGGACGAACGGATCGGCGGTTACGATGATCTCAGGGTGTTTTTCGACATTGACCCACCCGAGGAAGAGCAAAGCGACACGACCTACCAGCCGGTCATCGCGATCTTTTCCGTTGCCGCGCTGTTGGCATTGGGCCTGTCTTGGCACCAGTACGGGTCGGTCCTTACCTTGCGGGGGTTCGAATGGTTCATTTCGCTGTCCATGACCATTCTCGCGATCCAGAAATTGCAGGATGTCGAAGGGTTTTCGACGATGTTCCTCAACTACGATCTGCTGGCGCGCAAATGGGTGCGATACGGCAAGGTCTACCCGTTCGGCGAAGCGTTGGCAGGTGTCCTGATGACTGCCGGCGCGCTGCTGTGGCTCTCGGCGCCTGTCGCCCTGTTTATCGGCACGGTAGGCGCTGTCAGCGTGTTCAAGGCTGTTTATATCGACAAGAGAGAGCTGAAATGCGCCTGAGTCGGCGGTGACAGTTCCGTCCCGCTGGGGTTCATTTCGCTGACGGAAAACCTGATGATGATCTTCATGGGTATCTGGATGCCGGTCCGCGCGATCTGGTTCTGAGGTACAGCCCCTTCTTGCCTGTCACTTGGCCAACCGCTCCGGCGACAGATCCTCGATGATGGGGCAGTCGGGCCGGTGATCCCCGGCACATTTTTCCACCAGTTCGGCGAGCGTCGCGCGCATGGATTGCAGTTTCGCGATCTTTTCCTCGATCTGGCGCAGATGGTCTTCCGCAACCGCCTTCACTTGCATGCTTTCGCGGTTTTCATCCTCGTAGAGCGACAGGAGAGTCCTGCAATCTTCGATGGTGAACCCCAAGGCCCGTGCGCGACCCAGAAACGCCAGCTTGTGAACGTGGTTCTCGGTGAACGCGCGATAGCCGTTCTCGCTACGGTTCGGGCGGATCAGACCGATGTCCTCGTAGTAGCGGATCGTCTTGGCGGGCACACCCGATTGTCGGGCAACGTCTCCGATGTTCATGTCGGACCTCCGTTATTCTGCTGGAGCAGGAGTGGCGGCTGCCATCTCTGCCGGGATTGCGCGCTGCTCGTCCATCGCAGGCGCGATGCGCCGCAGCCGCAGGGCATTGGTCAGGACAAACACCGAGGACAACGCCATCGCACCCGCCGCAAGGATTGGTGACAGGAGCAACCCAAAGGCCGGATAGAGCACCCCGGCAGCGACCGGAATAAGTGCCACGTTGTAGGCAAAGGCCCAGAACAGGTTCTGCCGGATGTTGCGCATGGTCCGCCGCGATACTTCGAAGGCGTTCACCACGCCGCGCAAATCGCCCGACATCAGGACGACATCCGCAGATTCGATGGCCACATCGGTGCCGGTTCCAATGGCGATGCCCACATCGGCATGCGCCAGCGCCGGGGCGTCGTTGATCCCGTCGCCGACAAAGGCGATGCGCTTGTTCCCTTGGCGCAAACTGTCGAGCGCCGCAACCTTGCCGTCCGGCAGGACGCCGGCGATGACGTGGTCGATACCGGTTTCGCGGGCGATGGCTTCGGCGGTTTCGCGTTTGTCGCCGGTGATCATCGCAACCGCAAGACCCTTTTCGTGCAGCGCTGCGATGGCTGCGCGGCTTGCCGGTTTGACCGGATCGGCCACGCCGATCACGGCGGCGACACGCCCATCTATGGCAGCGTAAAGCGCCGTGCGACCCTTGCTTGCGATCTTCGTTTCCTCTGGAGACAATGCCGAGACGTCAATGCCTTCGCGCGCCATGTAGCGGTCGGCCCCAACCAACACCTCCACGTCTTCGACCACGGCGCGCACGCCGTAACCTGTGACCGATTGAAAGCCTTCGGCCGCCACAAGAGGTGCGCCCTCGGCCCGCGCGGCCCGCACGATGGCGTCCGCGACAGGATGCTCGGAGAGCGACTCCACGGCAGCGATCTTCGAGAGCGTTGTTGGGCGATCGAACCCTTCCGCCAGCACAAGGTCAGTCAGTGCGGGTCGCCCCTCGGTCACCGTGCCTGTTTTGTCGAGGGCGACCACATCAACGGAATCAAGTTGCTGCAAGGCGTCACCTTTACGGAACAGGACACCCATTTCCGCAGCACGTCCCGTCCCGACCATGATCGAGGTCGGCGTCGCAAGCCCCATCGCGCAGGGGCACGCGATGATGAGCACCGACACACCGGCGACCAGCGCCATCGTCAGGGCCGGATCAGGCCCGAAAAACAGCCAGACCAGCACGGTCGCCGCCGCGATCGCCATCACGGCAGGCACGAACCACAAGGTGATCCGGTCGACCAATCCCTGGATCGGCAGTTTGGCGCCCTGGGCCTCTTCGACCATGCGAATAATCTGCGCCAGGGTCGTGTCGGCGCCGACCCGCGTGGCGAGGAACTGCAGGCTTCCGGCGCCGTTGACCGTCCCGCCGGTCACCGTATCTCCGGCACCTTTTTCAGCGGGGATCGGCTCGCCTGTCAGCATGCTTTCGTCGACGCGGCTGGTCCCCTCGATGACCTCGCCATCGACCGCGATGCGTTCACCAGGGCGCACGATGACGATGTCACCCTGAACCAGCGCATCGATCTCGATCTCGACGCTTTCTCCGTCCCGCATCACGCGTGCAGTCCGCGCCTGAAGCCCTAATAGCTTCTGGATGGCCGCGCCCGTTCTCCCCTTGGCGCGCGCTTCAAGAAACCGCCCCAGAAGGATCAGAACGACGATGACCGCTGCCGCCTCGAAATAGACGGTGCGCAGCGTGTCAGGCAGGACCGACGGTACGAATGTCGCAACCACGGAATAAAGGTAAGCCGCCCCGGTGCCGACCGCGACGAGGCTGTTCATGTCGGGGGCACCCCGGAACAAGGCCGGGAAACCCTTGGTGTAAAACGTCCGGCCTGGGCCGAAGAGAACGATTGTCGTCAGCACGAACTGAAGAAGCCAACTCGTCTGCTGGCCAATCGTGGTCTCGATCAGCATATGAACGGCCGGAATGACGTGGCCACCCATTTCGATCAGGAAGACCGGCAAGGCGAGGATGGCCGCAAAGGTGACCCGTTTGGCAAGCGCCTGAGCCTCTTCCTCCTTGCGCGCAACTCTGTCGTCACCGGCCTGGGCCGTTGCCACGGTTGCTGGATACCCTGCCGCGCCGCTTGATTCGATCAGATCGGATGTCGTGACAAGACCTTCGACGTAAACGACCGTCGCCGTCTCTGAGGCGAGGTTGACGTTCACCTCGACCACCCCGGGCACCGCGGCAAGCGCCTTATCGACCCGCCCGACGCAAGAGGCACAGGACATCGCTGCAATCGTGAGTTCGGCCCTGGCCTTCCGCGCGGGGTAGCCCAGCTCGCGAAGGGATTCGATGATGTCGGGAATGCGCTTGAGCGCGTCCACGCTCATGCGAGCAGTTTCCGAGGCAAGGTTCACCGACACATCCTCTACGCCGTCGATTGCATTCAATGCGCGATCGACCCTGCCAACGCAGGACGCGCATGACATGCCTTCGATCGGCAGGCTGATCTGTTTGGGTTCGGGCATATGTGTCACCTGTTTTTCCATTCGAAGTGGAATATGAGGCTTCCAGTTACTGGAGGGTCAATGGGAGGGCGCCAAATATATTTCTTCACTTGACCTTCCAGCGGGGGGAAGCCCCATGTCACCGATAGAAATCAGATCAAGGAGTGGTTCCGATGAAGTTCAGCGTTCCGGACATGAGCTGTGGGCATTGCACCGCAGCAATCGAAAGCGCGGTGAAGAGCGCAGATCCGAATGCAGGCGTAGAATGTGACCTTTCTGCCCGACAGGTGCATGTCGACAGCGTGTTACCAGCCGATCAGGTCCAAGCGATCATTCGGGATGCGGGCTACAACGTGGAACCTGCGGCCGCTTGATGCAGTGCCTGGACCACCCAAGGGTGGTCCGGGCACAGAATTTCAGTCTTCGACTTTGCGGGCTTCCTCGACCAAGTCGGCAAGCTGCGCCTTTTCGACGAAGCCCGGGACCAGCGCATCCCCGATCACGAAAGACGGCGTGCCGTTAAAGCCCAGAGCTTGGGTCAGTTGCATGGAGGTCGCAATGTGCTCTTCGACCTCGGGGGCCTCCATGTCCTTGCGCAACTGCGCGATATCCAGGCCGATCTCCTCGGCCACGCGCAGCACGGAGGCCTCTTCCGCGCGGCCTTCCAGCCCCATCATTGCCCAGTGAAACTCTTCGTATTTGTCCTGCTTGCGCGCTGCCAAGGCCGCTTTCGCGGCAAACACCGATCCGTCTCCGAGAATGGGCCATTCACGATAGACGAGGCGAATGTTGGGATCGTCTTCGATCAAAGCCCGCACCTCGGGTTTGACCCGCCGACAATAGGGACAGTTGTAGTCGAAAAATTCCACAACAGTGACGTCCCCTTCCAGGTTGCCGAGAACCGGCGCATTCGGATCGTTCTCGATCAGATCGCGCTGGTCATTCAGAACTTGGGCCTGACTGAGCTCCTGCGCTTGCGCCTGCCTTTGTTCGAGGATCGCCACGGCCTCCATGACAATCTCCGGGTTCTCGCGGATTGCCTCGAGCACAAGTTCCTTGACCCGGGACTCTGACAGTTCGTCCGCGAGTGCCGGTATCGGAAGCAAGGCAGCTATCGCGACCGTCGTGAAGGCTTGTCTGAAACGCATTTTAGTTCTCTCCCCGTTGTTCGTCGGCTTCTGTCCGCGCGGCCTGGACTTCGCGGATGCGGCCTGGCCAGGTGGACCGGATGAAGGCCAGGATGTTGTGAATTTGCTGGTCGGTCAGCACGTCTGCGAAACCGGGCATGCCACTGTCGAATTCGACGCCCTGACGCGCCAGAAGCGCCGCACCCCCCAGTTTTGTGTAATCGAAGAGCAGGCTGTCAGGATGATGCCAGGTGTGACCCGTCTCATCATGTGGTGGTGCTGGCAGGCGCCCATCCGCGCCGGGCGTTCGCCATTCCGGCTGGCCTTCCAGACCCGCGCCATGACAAGACGCACAGTTTTCTGCGTAGAGCAACGCGCCTTCTTCGATGTCGTAGCTCTCCGCCCTGGACGCGCTGCCGACATCCGAGGATGCACTGGTCGAGAGCCAATACGTGAAGGCGGCTGCTGCGACAGTGATCGGAAGGGACCAAACGAGATATCTCATGTGACCCGTATCCAGGTTGTCATGCCAGATGCGGCGTGGCTGAGCATGTGGCAATGGAACAGCCACTTGCCGGGATTGTCTGCCGTAAAGGCGATCTCCCGGGACTCGTTGCCGGCCAACAGGATCGTGTCCCGCATCGGCCCGAACGCGCCGTCGGGGCGCAGCTCGCGGAAATGCATCCCGTGCAGGTGCATCGCATGTGGGAAAACGGTCTGGTTCTCGATCTTCAGGCGCACCGGCTCGTTCAGGGATAGATCGGCCAGTGGCGTGTAGGTCATTTCGGCGACATCATTCAGGGCCCAGAATTTGCCCGCTTGGGCAAGCTGACGGAATCCAAGACGTTCCCCGCCAAGCAATGCGGACTGCATTCGCCCCATTGCCCCGCCGGACATGACCAGTCGCAAATCACGCGCATCGGCAAGGTCCGGGGCGTGTGCCGCGGGGTTCGGCGGCAACGGCAGTGGCTTGCCTCTTGGTACTGAACTGGCTGTGCCGTTGACCAGAAAACTCACCAACGGGGTCAGTTGATCATCATCGCCGATGCGAAGCAATTGGGCGGTGCCGCCTTCGCCTTCGGTCACATCCACAATTAAGTCGACGCGCTGTGCCGGGCCGAGGATCAACTCGCCGTCAACCGACTGGGGTTGGCCGGTTGGCATTCCATCCACGGCCACCGTCCAGCCACTGAATCCAGAGAGCCTCAGCGGGAAAATTCGAGCGCTTGCTGCGTTGATGATCCGCAAGCGAATGCGTTCGTTGCGCTTCGCGGGCAAGGTCAGGTCATAGCGCCCATTGGTCGTGATAAAGTTGCCGATGCGTCCACCGTGGCTCATCATCATAGGCTGTTCGAAATTGTCGAACAGCTGCCCGCTCTCAGGGTCGAGCAACCAGTCCTCCAGAACGATGACTTCCTCGCGGTCTATGTCCGGTCCATCGACCTCTTCGACGATCAAGGCACCGCGCAAACCACGCGCGACTTGCTCGTATGAGCGATTATGCGCGTGATACCAATAGGTGCCCGCGTCCGGTACGACGAAGTCGTAGTCAAAGGTTTCACCTGGTGCCACGGCTTTCTGGGTCAGTCCTGAAACGCCATCCATCGCGTTATCGATCCGGATTCCGTGCCAGTGAACCGAACTGGGATCGGGTACCTCGTTGCGGAACCTGCGACGCACCCGATCGCCTTGTGCAACCCGGATTTCCGGGGCCGGAACAAGACCGTCATAGCCCCAGATCTCTGTTTCCGGGTAGGTGTCCGGAAGAAGTTGTCGACGCGCAACCTTGGTAACCACGTCCTCGAACGGGGTTGCGGCATAAGCCGACCGCGGGATGGCGGCCGCACAGGCCGCCAGAGTTGCATTGCGCAAGAAATCCCTACGTGTTTGTTTCATTTCGATCCTCGAGAAAGCGGGGGCGTGTCGCCCCCGCGTGATGTTAGTTCGAAGCGGAGTTCTCCGCCTCGACCGTGTCCTTGTTCAGTAGGAAAAGCGCCATCGCTTCGCGATCGGCAGGTGTCAGAAACCGAGTTCCGTCGCGAACGACTTCCGCCATGCTGCCGCCGAACGCATCGCCCGAAGGGGTGATGCCGGTCTGGAGCGCATAAGCGAGGTTTGAAACCGTCCAGTCATTTTTGGCCAGGTCTTTTGGCCGTATCGCGGGTGCCTTGCTGCCACCGGGAAGCTGGGCGTTGCCTGCAAAGGAAGCACCGATATCGCGGCCTCCCGCAAGATTGCGCGGCGTATGGCAGGCTCCGCAATGTGCCGCACCGCGCACCAATTCCCGTCCGCGATTCCATGAGTCGCTTCGCCCTTCAACCGGTTCGGTATCCGGATCGTAGAAGAACGCCGCTCGCCAGAGCTTCAGCCCCCATCGTTGGTCGAATGGGAAGCTGACATCGTTTTCTGGTGCAGGCTTGTCCACGGGCTGCACGGTTTGAAACGCCGCCCAGAGGTCAGCGATATCCTGGTCAGAAAAATCCGCATAGAGCGTATATGGGAAAGACGGATAGTAGGGCGTTCCATCGGGGCCGATACCCTGCCGCACGGCTTTTGCGAACTGTTCTGCCGTCCATTCGCCCATGCCATGTTCGGGGTCTGTCGTCAGGTTGGGCGGATAGAACGTTCCGAACGGGGTTTCGAGCGGCGCCCCTCCGGCAAGTGGCGCGCCGCCCGCTTCGAAATTGGTATGACAGGCAATGCACCCACTGGCGCGCGCCAGATACGCGCCCCGGTCGACATTGCCCGCTGTTGCGATCGGCGCCACCGCACTGCCGACAGGCCATGCAATCACCGCGCCGAGGCCGGCCGCGCCCAGCACGGCGACCCCGCTGACCAGTGTCAAAAACCGTCGCATGGTCAGTCTTCTTCCGCCCGGAAGCGTTCATGGCACGCGGAACAGACCTGGGTCGTCATCGCGAATGCCGCGTCGGCGGGCATTTCGGCAATGGCGGCAGCATCCATCATGCCGCCTCCGCCCATCATCGTGCTCCCGCCCATCATGGACCCACCGCCCATCATCGAGGTGCCACCCATGGAGGTATTGCCGCCCATGCCGCCCAATCCATTGTCGGCTGCGCGTTCCAGGCCTTCGGAATATTCTTCCAGCTGACTCGCCAATGCTGCGAAGCGGTCCCAGTCGGTCCACACCTCGTCTTTGGCTTCCGAGGGCATGCCCCCTGTGCCCTCAGGGAACAGGTTCGTCATGCTCTCACCGGCGTGCTGCTGGAACAGGCGCGCGGCATCGCGCACTGTTTCTGCGTCATAGGCCGTTTCGCCCCTCATCATCGGGGCCACGGTCTTGACCGCCTTCCCCATTGCAAGCATGGCGTCCATGCGCTCTTTCACGATGCCGGTGGCACCGCTATGCGCGAATGCCGTGACCGCAGTACCTGCAATCAACACTGCCGCTACGATAGTCGTCTTTTTCATGTCTTCGATCCTTCTTTGGGTCTGCTTTTCGAGCGATGTGAAATCAGACCCACCGTCGTGGCGGTGGAGGATCGCTGGCGGAGCGCAACTCGGTTCGTTGGGTCGCGACGTCTTGCATGACTGCCGTCAGAAACTGCGGCTCGTAAACCACGTTTGGCTGGAGAAACACCACCGCCGTGACAGAACAATCGAGTCCCGGATGACAGTGGCCAGAGGCCTCGTTCGTCGATGACCCTACATCTTCGTGAGCGTGAAATTCTTGCGCCAAGGACGCTTCACCATGAAAAGCTGGCGCCTCAGGCACTCCGAGAACCACTAGGAAAAGGCCGAAAACGATCGACAGAATCCATCCGTTTGTCTTCGACCAACGCATCAGTCAATCCCGTTGGCCCGCTGTAGTTCGCGGACATAGGCGGCAACCATCTTGACGTCTCCCTGGGTCAATCCCTCGATCCGTGGCATGTTACCGAAATTCCAGTGATGCGCACGCACGCCATTTTGAGCGGCCAAAACAAAGGCCATGTCGGAATGGTGGCTTGGTTCGTAGATCTTGTGCACAAGAGGCGGCGCAACACCGTTTTGACCGGCAGCATTTTCACCGTGACACTCAGAACACTTTGCCTCGAATATGCTCTTTCCAAGCGCCGCCTGTTGCGAGAGATGAGAAGGCAGCTGGACCTGAACGATCGGGCCGCCTTCAGCGATCTCACTTGTGTCGGGTGGCGTCATGGAGTGGCCAACCGCTGTATCTTCCGCTCCAACGAACTGCCAAACGGCAAAACCCCCGCCGATAACAAAAACGGCACCAATCAGCGCAGTCAATTTGTCCATGCCTGTATCTTCCGCCTTGCCCGTTGGGTCAGATGAGTTTGACTTGAGTGCCGACAGGTGCCCGCTCGTAGACTTCCTCGATCTGTGCGTTGAACAGGCCGATGCAGCCGTTTGACGACCGGCGGCCGATCTTGCGCGTATCCTGTGTCCCGTGAATACGGTAGTACTGCCACGACAGGTACAGTGCACGAGTACCCAATGGGTTGTCCGGATCACCCCCCTCGACACGAGCCGGCCATTCCGGATTGCGTTCCCGCATGGAGGGCGTTGGCGCCCAGCTGGGGTTTTTGCGTTTTTCCACCACTTCGGTGTAACCGCGTTTGGTGAGTTCGTCGGTCAGCGGAACGGACGTTGGGTAGATCCGCATTTCGCCATCTGATGTCCAATGCTGGAGCGCCTTCGTCACGGTATCGGAGATGATGATCCCCTTTCCGAGTGCGTCGAAGTGATCTTGCCAGTCATGAACTCGAAAAGAAGAGATGTTGCGGCGAATGGTTTCGGCTCGAACCACGCTTGGTGCAACCAAAGCGACAGCCGCATATCCCAACAGGCTTCGTCGATTAACCTTGTTGTTTCGCAAAATTGTCATGACACACTCCTAGCCTCGGATTTGTTGCATCTCTTTTACGGGAGACCCGGCATCAGGCAACCTGACAAGGCCGCGAGAAGTGTATCCATTTGTATCCTTGACCTTACCCTGCTGGAGGGCCGCAAATGACGCGGGGAACGAGACAATGGGGGTGTCATGGACCACCGGAACCACAGAAAAAAGCCGATCACGGACAGGCTCATGCATTACGGAATGATGGCGTGTTGCGTCGTCATGCTGCTGCCCATTGCGGGATTTTTTCTTGCCGGCGGCACATTGGCGGGCATGTGGGGCAATGCAGCGGCTTTTGCCCCGCTCCTGCTGTGCGTGGGGGCGCATCTCGTGATGCACAAATTCATGGGAAAATCGTGCCATTCCGACAAGGCAAAGGATACTATCGAGGAAACGACCGAGCCCATAACCTCCGCGATTCCAGTCGTGGTCCGCGACAGGCCGTGATGTGCGCGGGAAGGTACGCGTAGGCGCGTTGCTGTTGTCGGGTTTCATGCTTGGGGGATGTGCAGGAAGTCTTGAAGACTGCTCGGATCGCGGCGCTATCGTGTCCACGTAGCAAGCGTCAGACCTTCTGCCGGATGGGTGTCGAACCCTTTCATCTTCTGCGACTGGCGTTGCGCGAATTGTCTGTGCGGACGGTCGTCAGGGTTTTGCCACAGGTGGACTTTGACGCAATTTCCGCCGTCCTGGCGAAATCTGCGGAAAATATGGGAAGGAAGCAGGTATCTTGATCGATTGCCTTTTGATCCTGCGACGGGTTTTGCTTATTCCCTTCGTGCTCCTGGCCCTTGTCTCTGGAAGTGTCTCGGCAGCAACCTCTGCTGAATACCAAAGTGCGCCACTTACCGCGTATCTCATCAGTGTACAGGACGGCGTTCCCGAGAACACACGGACTCTGTCAGCCGGGCTTCATCTTCAACTGAACGAAAACTGGAAGACCTATTGGCGGTCGGCGGGCGAGGTGGGAATACCGCCTTCGGTCGAATGGAGCGGTTCCGAAAACGTCGCAGATGTCGAATTCATGTGGCCCGCCCCGACGCGCTTCACCGCCTTCGGCATCGAAAATTTTGGGTACGCGGGTGACGTCGTCTTTCCGCTGCGCATAACGCTCAAAGATCCCGGCGCACCTGTGACTCTTTCCGCGCAGGTCAAACTGCTGGTGTGCTCCAATGTCTGTGTCCCGGAAGAGTTTGACCTGTCACTTCGCCTCGGACGGGGCAACGTCATCGACAGCACTTCGGCTGGGCTGATCGGTACGTTTTCCGAGCGCGTCCCCGAAAGTGCTGAGGCGAGTGGCGTCAGCGAGGCAAATGCCTTCATCGACGAAGACCTCACGGAGTTGATCGTCAGCCTTCGCGTCGATGAACCACTCCAGTCGCCGGATGTGTTTCCCGAACTGGGTATGGGTGTTGCGCTTGGCAAACCCGATATCCGTTTGGGAGAAGAGGATCGTTTGCTTTGGGCGCGCTTGCCGATCCTCTCGTCGAATACGGATGTGACAGTGGCTCCGTCGATTACCGTCACCGACGGCGAGAACCGGGCCTTCACGATCATCGCGGATCGCGTGGCGCAAGGAATAGCACCACCCTTTGAACTGGCCGCCACGACACCGGACATGATGGAACTGATCTGGATTGCCGCGATCGCGCTGCTGGGCGGATTGATCCTGAATGTGATGCCCTGCGTGCTGCCGGTGCTGTCCATCAAGGTGTCGTCTGTGCTCAAACACACCGATCACGACACAACCCGTGTCCGGTTCGGTTTCGTCGCTGCCAGCGCCGGCATCATGACGTTCATGTGGGGTCTGGCGCTCGTCCTCTGGGCGCTCCAGACGGCAGGCCTCAGCGTCGGGTGGGGTTTGCAGTTTCAAAGCCCGCTGTTTCTTGCGGCGATGATCGCTGTCCTGCTCGTCTTTTCGGCAAATCTGTTCGGAGCGTTCGAGTTCGCCCTTCCACACGGCATGCAGACGCGGCTTGCAGGGGCCGGAGGACGCAACGGGTATTCCGCCGACTTTTTCACTGGCATGTTCGGTGCCGTCATGGCGACGCCTTGTTCGGCACCGTTCCTCGGCACCGCGGTGGCCTTTGCTTTGGCCGGGCGTGGCGTGGACATCCTCATCGTCTTTACGAGCCTCGGGCTCGGCCTCGCCCTGCCCTATCTCGTCATCGCCGCGTTCCCGCGTCTGGTCGCATTCATGCCCAAGCCTGGTCGATGGATGCTGATCATCAAAAGCGTCATGGGGGTTTTGTTGCTTGCAACCGCCGTGTGGCTGTTCTGGGTGCTCGACGGT
Organism: Marivita sp. S2033; assembly: GCF_046592965.1. Taxonomy (NCBI): domain Bacteria; kingdom Pseudomonadati; phylum Pseudomonadota; class Alphaproteobacteria; order Rhodobacterales; family Roseobacteraceae; genus Marivita; species Marivita sp. S2033. Next base: position 21,719 of record NZ_JBISBV010000014.1, on the reverse strand, counting down.
GTCGCCGGGCTTGCGTCTGTCATCGCGGTCGCGGCGTTGTCCGGTCTCGCCGTTCTGATCTTGTCCCTCCCGAATGTGCAGTCCCAATTCAGGTGGTCTATTGCCACAGCCAGCCTTGTCCTGGCTCTTGCCGCAGGTCCTGTCCTGCAGCAATCAGCGCCGGCCCGTTCAGAGTCGCAATCGGCATTGGCTTGGATCGCATTTGATCGTTCGGACATAGCGAAACGCGTGTCCGCAGGAGAGGTCGTCTTTGTCGATGTGACCGCTGACTGGTGCCTGACGTGCAAAGCGAACAAGACACTTGTCATCGACCGTGATCCGGTCCGGAGCGCGCTGGACACGCCGGGCGTCACGCCGATGCAGGCAGATTGGACACGCCCGGACGCGCGCATTTCCCGCTACCTTGAGAGTTTCGGCAGATATGGCATCCCCTTCAATGCGGTCTATGGGCCGTCGGCACCAAATGGCATTGTGCTGTCCGAATTGCTGACGACCGAGGACGTGATGAACGCCTTGGCGCAAGCCAGTGGTCGGGATATTTCCGCAAAGTTTGCCGGACAGGAGTGACCTGCCCGGGCGAGACACCGAGCAGTAGTCAGCCGCCGAGCCGCTCAAGCGCGGCACGGACCGCCGCACGCCGAGGATCACTGGCGGGCTGCTGCTCCAACAGCGCTTCAGCCTTGCGGTAGGCCTCAACGGCGCGATCGGACTCCTGAAGGACGGTATAGGCATTTGCCAGCCGCATCCAACCATCCAGATCGTCCGGATCATCCTCAAGACGCTCGGCCAACCGCAAGACCATCGACCGGATGAACTCCGCGCGGTCCGCGTCATTCATCTCCGACGCCGCCGCAACATCTGCCGCACTCGGGCCGGGTTGTGATGTCGGCCCGCTGGGTAGATCGACGACCGGGAGGTCGGCTGCCGTTGCAATCCGGTTGATCTGCAAAACGTATGTTTCCATCCAGGGCACGAACGTCTTTTCCTGGTTCAGCCGGGAAACGAGCAGATCGTAGGCCTTACGCGTCTCTTCTTTCTGGAGATAATACAGAGACTCGAAGTAGGTTGCCGCAGGATTGGATGGGTCAAGTTCCAAAGCGCGATCAATGGCCAATTTCGCCCGTGGAATAACAACGCCGTCATTGGCAACCGCGACGGCCTCCGCCAGCATGGAGAATGTCGCGGAGGTGGCATCCTCCCGTTTGGCGACAACTTCGAATGCTTTGACGGCATCAACTGTTCTGCCCATGCGCTGATAGGTCTGGCCCAACAGCATCCACCCTTCGCTGGGGCCGCCGGTCGGATCGGATACAAGCCTTTCGCGAAGTTGTATCGCCAGCGCCGTCACTTCATCAGTCTGTGCGCGCTCCTCTGCACGGGCAGCGAAGGCCATTGAAGGCACCTCCGGCGATCCCATCGTCAGATAGTAGCCCGCGGCAATAACCGGCGCGAGAACCGCCGCGACAACGAGAGTGACTCTGCCACCACTACGGGACGATCCGGCTTTTTCTTCCGAATTGCGGGTCGTCGCGAGGATCCGTTTCTTGATTTCGAGTCTGGCTGCTTGAGCTTCATGTTCAGAAATCAAACCGCGGTCCATGTCTCGTTGGATTTCCCGCATCTGATCGGCGAGGATTGCCGGTACAGCATCTCCTCTGGTGAGAGTGTTCGATTTGGACAGCAGCAGCGGGTAGAGGACTATTCCGATCGCGAGCAGCGTCAGAAGACCAAAAATACCCCAGATCATGGCGCATCCCCCGCTTCGTTTTGCCTGAGAATTTCGGACACGGTGTTCTCATCCTCTGAGCCCAAGTCTTCAAATGGCTCTTGCTTTCGCCGACTCATCAGTACCCCACCACCGACGAAAACCCCGACCAGAACGAAAGCGATTGGCGCAAACCAAAGCGCGTAGGTCGCAGGCTCCAGAGGCGGTTTGAGCAGCACGTAATCCCCGTACCGCGCCCGTATGTATTCGATCACCTCGGTGTCACTGTCTCCGGCGACCAAGCGCTCGCGTACGAGCAGACGCAAGTCCCGCGCCACACCCGCGTTCGAGCTGTCGATGTCCTGATTTTGACAGACGACACATCGCAGATCCTTGGAAATCTCCCGCGCACGCTGTTCCAATACCGGGGCGGTCAGCATTTCGTCCGGTTCCACCGCATTGGCGGCAATGGGAAGGAGCCCGATGCAAAACGCGAAAATCAACTGTCTCATGATGCTGCTCCATTTGGCAGTGCGCCTGCCTGCTTCAGGGCTTGCGTGAACCGTTCGACGGCGTCCGGACCCACGACCGGCCCGACATAGCGAAACAAAACGGTGCCATCGCTATCGACGATGAAGGTTTCCGGCACGCCCGACAGGCCCCATTCGATCCCGGTCCGGCCCGACAGGTCGGACCCGATCCGCTCGTAGGGATTGCCGAGGTCATTGAGCCACTTCACGGCATCCTCAGGTTTGTCTTTGTAGTTTATTCCGAACAACCGCATGCCTTCTCGTTCGACAAATCTTGTCAACACGGCATGTTCCGCGCGGCAGGGCACGCACCAGGACGCAAAGACATTGACCACGACCGGTCGTTCGTTGCCGACAAGATCGCTTCGGGCCAGGCCGGGTGTCTCCAACCCCGGCACGGGATCGAGGTCGAACGCCGGGGCCGGTTGCGAGATCAGGACGGAAGGGATCTCGTTGGGATCCCGGTCGGGATTGAGCCCCCAGAGAAAAAACCCACCGAATATGACCGCCGCAATAAACGGCAGCCCGGCAATGAGACGTTTCATCTTCTCTCCTACTCGGCAGGAACGGCATCGGTGGCTGGCTGTTTGGCACGGCGCGGCGCCCCGACCCTCAAACGGCGATCCGACAAGGACAAACAGCCACCGATCACCAGCAGGATCGAGCCGATCCAGATCAGGTTGACGAGCGGTTCATAGAGGATCCGAAGGGTCCATGCTCCGGCGTTGTTCACTTGATCGGAGGCTGGCGTTGCAATCGACGTATAGAGATCACCCGCCAATGTGGAGCGGATGGCCGACTCCGTCGTCTGGCTTTCCGCGACCGGGTAATACCGCCGTTCCGGGAAAAGTGTCGTGACCAATTCGCCATCCCGACGCACCACAAGGGTGCCGCGATCCGCGATGTAGTTCGGCCCTTGAACCTTTGCGGCCCCTTCGAAGGTGATGTCGAACCCGGCGATCGTGACTTCGGTCCCGGGGGCGGCAAAGACGATCTCCTCACTCTTCCATCCGGTCGAGCCGATCATCCCCATCATCAACACAGCGACGCCGGCATGGGCAAGCGTCATACCGTGAGAGGCGCGTGGCAGGTTGCGCACGCGTCTCGCGCTCTCTGCAAGGGAAACCTCGAACAGACGGATGCGTAGCGCCCATTCCCGCAGGGTCGCAAAAAGCAGCCACGCTGCGCCGAAAATGGCAAGATAGGCCATGATCGGCCCGCCATACAGAAGATACCACGCGGCCAAGGCGGCGACGACCGCCAGCACGGCCACGAACCGAATGCGATCGAGCAAACCGGCGAAATCAGCCCGCTTCCATGAAAGGAATGGACCAAGACCCATGAACACGACCAGCGCCAGCATCATCGGAATGAAGGCCGCGTTGAAGAAAGGTGGACCCACCGAGATCTTGTCCCCCGTGACAGCCTCGAGGATCAGCGGATAAAGCGTCCCGAACAGGACCGTTCCCGTAGCGGCGGCCAGAATGAGGTTGTTCACGAGCAGCCCGGCTTCGCGGCTGATCGGGCGAAACAGACCGCCCGGCTCCATTTCGGGTGCCCGCCAGGCGTAGAGCGCCAGCGACCCACCGATGGACACGGCCAGCAGACCCAGAATGTAAAGCCCGCGCTCCGGATCGACGGCGAACGCGTGTACCGATGTAAGCAGGCCTGACCGGACAATGAACGTCCCGAGAAGTGAAAGCGAGAAAGTCAGGATGGCAAGCAGGATAGTCCAGCTTTTGAACGCATCGCGCTTTTCCGTGACGATGGCCGAATGCAACAGCGCTGTGCCCAGAAGCCAAGGCATGAAGCTTACATTCTCGACCGGATCCCAGAACCACCAGCCGCCCCAGCCCAGTTCATAATAGGCCCACCAAGACCCGAGGGCGATACCCGCCGTCAGGCTGATCCAGGCGGCCAATGTCCATGGCCGGACCCATCTGGCCCAGGCCGGATCGACGCGACCCTCTATAAGAGCCGCAACGGCGAAGGAAAACACGATGGAGAAGCCGACATACCCGAAATACAAGAGCGGCGGGTGCATGGCGAGACCCATGTCCTGAAGCAACGGGTTCAGGTCATTGCCGTCGAGCGGCGGCGGAAACACCCGCTCGAAGGGGTTCGACGTCAGCAGCAGGAAGGACAGGAAGCCGACACTGATCCACGCCTGCACCGACAGGGTGCGCGCCTTGGTCTCGGCGGGGATGTTCGATCCGAACCAGGCGACGCCCGCGCCGAACACCGCGAGTATCAGGATCCAGAGCAGCAGCGAACCCTCATGGCTGCCCCAGGTCCCGGCCACCTTGTAGAGCATCGGCTTGAGCGAATGGGAATTCTCGACGACGTTCCTGACGGTGAAGTCGCTGACGATGAAGGCCTGCATCAGCGCTGCGAAGGCTATGGCCACAAACAGCACTTGTCCTATTGCCGTCGCCTGGGCGGATTTCATCCAGACGGCGTTTCCACGCGACGCACCTGCAATCGGCAGAACGCTTTGAACAAGCGCAAGCGCAAGCGCGAGGGCCAGTGCGAAGTGACCAATTTCCGGGACCATGGCGTTCTTTCCTATCCAGTGTCGGTGGGCGTCGCGTCGGACGGCTTTGGCGTCCGCGGCGGGGTCTATTCGTCGAGCGTTGCTTTGCGGCGACGGAACTCTTCTTCGTCGATTTCCCCATTCGCAAAGCGGCGCCGGAGCGCTTCCTGCGCGTCCGAGTCCGGGGGACGGGTGCCATTGTCCCGCAGCCTGAGCACCAGAAACACGATCAATGCGATCACGGCGCCCCAGAAGGCGAGCATCATGAAGCCGCCCATAAAGCCATAGCCTCCGCCCCACATGTGACCTGTCCAGGAGCCTGGACCATCAGCTCGCGCCATGCTGGCGGGCAAGCTGGCCAGCAACGTTGGAATGAGCGTTTTCAGTTTCATCTGTTTCTCCTTCGATTAGTTCGCTTTCATCCAGTGGGATGGTGACAACAGCGCGCAAACCCGCGCTGTTATGGTTGACCAGCTGGATATCGCCGCCATGGGATTGGACGATTGTCCTCGCGATCGAGAGCCCGAGCCCATAGCCGCCCGTTTCCAGAGACCTCGATTGCTCGAGGCGATAGAAGGGATCGAAGACCTTTTCCAACTGGTCGACGGGAATGCCGGGGCCATTGTCATCGATGTTGAGTACGAGGTTCGAACCGTGGGTCGCCCAGCTGACTTTTGCGGCACCACCGTAGCGAACGGCGTTCTCAAGCAAGTTCCTCAGTGCCCTTCGGAACGCGTTGGGTCGAAGCCGCACGGCAACATCATCACTCGGGGCAAAGGTGCAGTGTGCCGCCATATCGCTGCACAAGCTGTCCAGAAAATTGCGCAGATCGACCACTTCGGCACCTTCGGATCCGGTAAGGCCCCGTGCAAAGGTGAGCGTCGCTTCGACCATGCTCTGCATCTCTTCGACCGATGCGATGAGGCTGTCCCGCGTCTCTTCTTCGTCAACCAGCTCCGCGCGGACACGCATAGCAGTCAACGGCGAGCGCAAATCGTGACCAAGCGCTGCGAGCATCCGTGTCCGATCGCTGACAAACCGGGTCAGCCGTCGTTGCATGCGGTTGAAGGCGAGGGTCAGATCCTTGACCTCGGTCGGCCCCGCGACGGTCAATTCACCCACATCCTCGCCCCGGCCAAGATGGTCCGCGGCCTTGGAGAGGTGCCGCAAAGGACGCGTCAGGCGCGTCATGACAAACCAGAAGATCGCCACCAGAAGCAGTCCGGCGGAAATTCCAAAGGTCAGCATCGAATAGAAAGGCCATTGGATTGGCGGACGCTCGAACCGCGTTCCGACATTCAGCCAACGCGCTCCCTTGATGGCGATCGACAGGTTCATCTCAACCGCCGTCAACTCTCCGCGCATCATCGCGAGATGCATTTCCGTCATCTCGTCCGAGAGATTGGGAAGGGGCCGCAACGCGCCCTCGACCTCGTGCAGTTCAACGCGAATATCCCGGCTGTAGCTATCGCCCAGAAGCGCGCGTATGCGTCCTTCCACGATGCCGCCATCCGAATGACCGGTGTGTTCCACGCTCGGAACGTCCGACAGATCAAACCGGATCAATGGCGAATTCGCCGCGCGGAGGATCGAGTCCTGCAACTCCGGCGGGGCCTCCTCGATCAACCGCGCGACATTTGCTGCGCGACCGGCGGCCTCGAACCCCAATGCGGCACGAATCGCAAGGGTGCGCTCGTCAGCGAACAGGAACAGGCTGATCGCCTGGGCCACGACAAGTGCCGCGACCACAAGCAGGATCAACTGGCCGCTCAGAGACCTCATCGCACGGCGCATCACGGCGCATCCTCGACATCGGCAGCCAGACAGTATCCGCCGTTCCGCACCGTTTTGATGACACTGGGCCTAAGTACATCCGGCTCGATTTTGCGGCGGAGACGGCTGATCTGATTGTCGATGGTTCGATCCATCGGGCCTGCCGTCCGCCCAGCGGTCAGGTCAAGCAACTGGTCACGGCTGAGCACCATCCTCGCGCGTTCCAGCAGGACCGCCAGCAATTTGAACTCGGAGGTCGTCAATGGGGTCTCGGTGGTGGACTCGTCAATCAGCACCTGCCGGTCGGTATCCAGTATCCAGTGCGCAAAAGAGACTTTCCTCCCAGCGAGGCTTCCGGCCACAGGTTCGTCGCGGTTGCTTCTCCGAAGAACCGACTTGATGCGGGCGAGCAGTTCTCGTGGATTGAACGGCTTGGCGAGATAATCGTCCGCACCGATTTCCAGACCCACGATCCGATCCGTTTCCTCACCAAGCGCCGTCAGCATGATGATCGGAAGATCACCCTCTGGCGCAAGTCTGCGGCAAACCGACAAACCGTCCTCGCCCGGCATCATGACATCGAGCACGAGGAGGTCGAAGTGACCGGTGGCCAGCTTGGCATCCATCTCCACGGCATCCCTAGCGACGGTCGTGCGCATTCCGTTCTTCTCCAGGAAGCGCGCGACGCTTTCGCGTATCTGAGCGTGGTCGTCCACGATAAGGATATGAGGTGGCGGTCCCATGGCGTCCTTCCTAGATCATCGTTGCATTCTGTTTCATGGGCAGAATTGTAGCCGTTTGTATCAGGTCAGTCCCTTGCTACAGATGGATCCAAATCTGTGCCTGCACCGTGTCGTGCTCCCGGGTAGCGTCGCGCGTATGTTATGTGACCTTTGGGGTCGCAACCGATCAAAGGATGAGGTTTTCGAATATGGCTCTTGATTTGAACCGGCGCCGTTTCGTTCTGGGTGCTCATATGACGGTGCTGACCGTCGCGGCGTCACCGCTGTTGGCGCAGAGCCGATCTGTCTGGTCGGCAGAGAATGCCTTTGACGCGCTTCTATCGGATACGGCGCGGATCATCGATGTCAGAACGCACAAAGAGTGGCAAGAAACCGGCGTAGGTGCTGGTGTATGGCCGATAAGCACGCACGCGTCCGGTTTTCCGGACCGATTGTTCAGGGCCAAGGAACTGAGCGGTGATCGCACTGTTGGACTGATCTGCGCCACTGGCGGACGCTCCGCATCGCTGCTTCGAGCGTTGAGACAAGCTGGTTATTCGGGCTACGCCGATATCTCGGAAGGGATGTTGGGATCAGGCGAAGGGCCTGGCTGGATCGCATCGAACTTGCCGACCGTTCCGGTGGATGTCGCCCTGAACGGGTTGCCCCCCGCGTTGGCCTGACCAGTGAAGAATCAATTGGTCCCGTTGTGCTAAAAGCCTGATGTATGGTCAAATTGACCTGTTTGAACAGGAAGACGGGTTTGGGTGTATGACCGAGTTGATGGCTATGTTTGTCGGAATATGCGCGGCGATCGTGATGGGAATTGTCCATCATTATGCGTTGTCGGGCATTCTGAAGTTTTCCCCGCAGCGGTCGGATGGCTCCGGCTTTCGGATCATCCTGACGTTTTCCGCGTTGCTGTTGCTGCACGTATTGGAACTTGTGACGCTCGCCGTGTTCAACACGATGGTGGTGGCAAGCGTTCTGCCGCAATCGTTCAGCAACAGCCCGCCGATGTTTCAGGATGTTCTCTATGTTACGGGCATCTCGTTCTCGACCCTTGGCTATTCGTCCATAGAGGTGGTCGGGCCCTTTCGACTATTGCTGATGCTGCAATCGCTTTTGGGCTTCATGTTGCTGACCTGGTCAGCGACGTTTCTTTACTCAGCCTGCCAGCAAGTCTGGCAGAAGGCGAAAGATGACTGAAAATCGCCACGCGCGTCGGACATGAGCCGGGCGTCAGCGTCAAATACGTCCTGATATCGGTCCTTTGACCTCACCGTGGAAAGGTTGAGTGAGCGCCGCGATGCGCGCGTGGATGAATAGTCCTTGACCTTCCAGTTGCTGGAATCCCTAGGTACCAAGCCATGGCACAGATTTTCGAAAAGACAGGCGATCACGTATCGCACCATCGACACGGGGATATCTTGAAATCTCCCGTATGGGTTGGCGTGTTGCTTGTCGTTCTCACATTGCCGGCTCACCTTTTTTTGGATGAGCAAAGCTCGATAGCTCTTGCTTCGATCACGCTTGCTTTGATTGGCGGTGCCTATATCGGCTTTGGCGCTGCGGACGGCAGAGCGCGCGTGTTCTGGGCAGAGCTCGCGGTCGCCCTTTTGTTCGGCTTAGCAGCGTTCCTGGGGCTGATATGGCATTGGGCCTTCCTCCCCTTGGGCTTGGCCCTTCACGCCCTTTGGGACATGTCACACCACAATTCTTATCGTCTCGCCCGGATTCCGAACTGGTATATTCCATTCTGCGTGGCCTTTGACCTTTTGGCAGCGACGTTCTTCGTTCTGCTCTATGCCGTGTTTTGATCCATGATGATGCGCATCCTTCTTATGGCGGTGTTCCTGATGGGAGTCGTCGCATTGGCCTTCCCGGACGTCCTTGGCGTTGACATTCGCCTGCCGGATCGCGCGGAAATTGACCGCTGGATCGAGGCGGCAGGTCTTGCCGGACCAATTGTCATCGTGGCGCTCATGACAATCGCTATTGTCGCAAGCCCCCTGCCCTCGGCGCCAATCGCACTCGCCGCCGGAGCGGCTTATGGACACACGTACGGGACGCTCTTCGTCGTTCTAGGTGCGGAACTCGGTGCGCTTGCCGCCTTTGGTCTGGCCCGCGGCTTGGGTCGTCCCTTCGTTGAGCGTCATCTCGGTCAGAAGATTAACGCAGGCCTGTTCGGGTCCCAGAACACTCTGACCTTCCTGGTCTTCGGCAGTCGCCTGCTGCCGTTTCTGTCCTTCGATATGATCAGTTACGCCGCAGGTCTGAGCAAGCTGCATCTTTGGAGGTTCGCGCTGGCCACGATGGCCGGGATTATTCCAGCGAGTTTCTTGCTCGCTCACATGGGCAGCCAGGCGATGAACGGCGATGCCCGCACTGCCACATGGACCGCACTTGCGCTGGGTGGCTTTACCGGCCTGTCGGTTCTCTTCGCCGCGACGCGAAAGACCGGTACGAAACGGAAGGAGAGCTGATATGGCCAGTCATTCCCACGCCGGGCATATGCCGAGTTCCGGCAAGGCCCTTATGATTTCTGCCTGGCTCACCGGCGTCTATTTTGTGATTGAACTCGCCATCGGGCTCTGGACCGGCTCGATCGCCGTGCTGTCGGATGCGTTTCACACCCTGTCGGCGGTTGGTGGCGTTCTGGTGGCCATCATCGCGCAGCGCATTGCGCGCCGCCCGGCGGATTCGGCGCGGAGTTTCGGCTGGTACCGCGCCGAGATCATCGGGGCACTGGTGAATGGCGGCTTTCTTCTCGGTATGGCGCTTCTGGTGATCTGGATGGGCGCGATGCGGCTCGGGAATCCGATTCACCTGGCCACGGGTCCCATGCTCTGGGTCGCCTTCGGAGGCCTGGTCACCGAAGTGATCTCGCTGGGGCTGATGTGGCAATCGAGCAAGGACGATCTGAATGCCCGTGGTGCGCTCTGGCACATCATCCAGACCTTTGTCGGCAGCCTCCTGATCATCGTCACCGCTCTAGTGATCGAGTTCACCGGCTTTCTGGCGATTGACCCGATCCTCGGCATGGCGTTCGGGGTGGTTCTCCTCTGGGCCTCCGTCGGCGTCATCAAGGAAGCGGTCCACATCCTCATGGAAGGCACGCCAGAGGGAACGGATCTCGAGGCTGTGACGGCGGACCTGCGCGGCCAGGACGGGGTTCTGGACGTTCACCATGTGCATGCCTGGACGCTGACCAGCGGCAAACACGCATTTTCTGCCCATATCCGCCATGGTGAGCCCGCAGAGGCCGCGGACCTGCTGAACCGGGCCTATCATCGACTGACGGAACAATATGGGTTTCACATGGTCACGCTGCAGCTCGAAACCGCGTGTCTCGACGAGCGCCACGCACGGGATCTCGATGTGACGCTCCCGGACAGCCAACGCGTGTCGCCCGCCGCCGCCGACGCCCATGCCGCCCATGCAGACCTGCTCGACAGCGCGGCGCAGGACGCTAGACTCCCTGACAACTCCTAGAGGACCTCCGAATGAAACGACGCACATTTTTGATGACAGGCGCAGCAGCCACCCTGGCATTTCCCGTTGCCGCTGACACGGCACCCCTTCTGAAGGTGCTCAAAACGCCAACCTGTGGATGCTGCTCCGCCTGGGTCGATCATGTCCAGCAAGCGGGGTTCGCGGTCGAGGCCCAAGACGTCGATCAGGATCAACTTTGGGCGTTCAAAGACAGGCTGCAAATCGCACCAGAGCTTGCTGGATGCCATACGGCGGTGATAGGCGACTATTTCATCGAGGGCCACGTGCCTGCCGCTGACATCACGCGGCTGCTGGCAGAGCAACCGGTGGCGCGCGGGTTGACGGTTCCCGGCATGCCGATGAGTTCGCCCGGCATGGGCGGTCCGGAGGCCGGTGACACTTTTGATACCCTGCTTGTCGGCTCCGACGGGGTGACCTCGGTCTTCGCGAGTCACAGCTGATCGGGTCATGGGGGCAGGTGATAGATCCCGCGGGTCGGGTTTTTGACCCGCCCGTCTTGCACAAGCTTTCGCAGCGCCCTGTAGGTCGCCTCATGGCTCAGCTGTAACCGGGCGGCGAACTCGACGACGGACCCGTCGAGCAGGCCCGCGACCAACCCCGCCATGACCCGGTCCTCTGCGCGCCGAATACCGACGATCTCCAGCATCTGTCGTTGCGCCTGTATCTGTTGAGCTGCACGGCGGCCATAGGTGCGCGCAAACTCCGGCTCCGCAAAGGCGGCCAAGACAGCGGCCTTGTCGATCCGGACCAACGCCCCGGCCTCTAAGAAGACCGCATCGCAATGATAGACCTCTGAAAACACCGAAGCTTCGGCAAAACTTGTTCCGGCTTGGGCACGGTGAATGATGAACCGCTCGCCATTTGGGCCGACCCGCTCGAGATGCACGCGCCCGGTTTGCACGACATAGAGACCGTGGGTGGGGTCACCTTGGTGAAACACCACATCGCCAATCGCGCCGGAAAAAGGGCGCAGGGCTGAGCTCGGGATAAGATCATAGGGGTTTGGCAACATATGATTGAAATCATATTGCGATGCATCCGCCCCTGCTAGCGTAAACATGACATCACCTCATTGAAGGACCCGTCCATGCGTCTTATTCCCCTCCTCCTTGCTATAGTGATGGCCGCACCCGTGGCCGCGCAGCATGCCCATTCCGCGAACGGCCACACGATGGGGGGTCCCCAGGAAACCGGGCAGTCAACCTTTGCCGCCCTGGCGGAAATCGTTGCGATCCTGCAAGCCGATCCCGAGACGGACTGGGAGCGGGTCGATATCGACGGATTGCGCCGCCATCTGGTCGATATGGACCTTCTGACCCAGGAGGCCGTGGTCACCCGCACCCTGCGGCCGGAAGGGGCCCGGTTCGAGATTCGGGGCACCACCCGTGTTCTCGAGGCCATCCGCGCCATGGTGCCCGCCCATGCGCCCTTTCTCGCGGCTGAATCCGGCTGGGACGTTGTGACAGAGGATCTCGAAGATGGGGTGGCGCTCAGTGTCGATGGCGATGCCGCGCAGATTCAGGGACTTGGCTTTTTTGGCCTGATGACCATCGGGGCGCATCACCAGGAGCATCACCTCATGATGGCAAAAGGCGCAGCCCCACACCATTAATGCGCCGACACGGCTTGTTTGTTGATCCGTAGAGAGGTGCACTGACAAAACGTTACATCTCGCGTGTTGACCTTCCAGCGCTGGAGACGCGCACACATGCCCGGTGATGGAAGCGTCAGAGGATACCGCGCGCAGGGATTTCCTGTATTATGCAACGGCCGGGGCGGGGGTCGTGGCCGCAGGGGCTGCGCTCTGGCCACTGGTGAACCAGATGAACCCCTCCGCCGATGTCCGCGCCTTGGCACAGATCACTGTTGATATTTCCGATCTCGCGCCCGGAACGCAATTGACCGTCAACTGGCGCGGAAAACCTGTCTTTATCCGTCATCGCACAGAGGCGGAGATCGCTCAGGCTCGGGCAGAGGCGGTCTCTGACCTGCCCGACAGCCAGGCGCGCAACCCCAATCTGCCCGACGATGCACTGGCAAGCGATGAGAATCGCGCCATTGCGGGTCATGAGGCTTATCTGGTGATGATCGGTGTCTGTACCCATCTGGGCTGTGTCCCTCTGGGGGATGGGGCGGGGGATTTCGGGGGTTGGTTCTGCCCCTGTCATGGCTCGCATTACGATGCGGCCGGGCGCATTCGCAAAGGTCCGGCACCTGAAAACCTGCATATTCCGGACTTGTCGCTCTCGGAGGAGATGGTGCTGACTTTGGGCTGACGCAGAGCGTCTCCTGGTCGATCCCATCGGGCCCGCCGCCGGGATCGGCGGCCAGGCTCTAGGGCGGAAACGCCCCGGAGCCAATCCTGTCTCCGCCCAGACGGGTGACGATCCTTCGGGCACCAGAACACGGAGATCGCGGGCAGACCCGCGATCACGGGATCAACGGACAGGCGCGCCGCCGCGTTGCTCTGGCCCGCCTGGCGGGTTTTCCATGTTTTAGACCGCCTGACATCCGGATGTCGGCGGAAACAGGGGCTCTGGTGCCGCTGGCGCGTCAGCCTCCACCGGAGAAATCCGGTGCCTCCCAGAGGCTTTGCCCCCGGGTCCCTCCCGATTTCTTCGCTCCGGCCCCCTGTGTCCCGCCGCCAACCGGCCGCAGGTCGGGCGCTGCCCTTCCCTGCTCTGCCCTTCGGAAGACGCGGGGGTCTTCCGAACGTCAGAGACAGCGATGGCCCCCGCCCAAGGCGGCAAAAGGGCCAGAGATGAAAAAACCCATGCCGCGTTCACCACGAAGGAAAGGAGCGAGACCATGGGCCTCGACCAATATGCCTATCGCAAAACGCCCGAGACCGGAGAGGAAGGCGACAGCCCCGCCTTCTGGCGCAAGCATGCCAAGCTGCAGACATTCATGGAACATCTCTACACCGCCCGCACCGGGTTGGACGCCTCCAACCTCAATTGCGGCGAGTTGCGCCTTGAAGCGGCGGATATCGACCGGCTGGAAACCGCTACCAAGGCAGGCACCTTGCCCGTCTGCGCAGGCGGTGGCTCCGCCTGTTCGCGCCTGAATTGGTCCCCCAGACCAATTCCGGGACGGCTCTCACTCTATGGCCATCAGTTTCAGGACGAACAGGCCGAGGCTTACCGCACGCATGATCTCGCCTTCTGCGCTTGGGCGCGGGCCGAAATGCAGGCCGGATCGACAGTGATCTATTCCTGCTGGTGGTAGCGCCCGACCTCCCTGCCCTTCCGTCAACACCACGCCACCGTGCAGCGGTGCGCTACGCGCCGCTGGCCTCCTTCCCAATCCCATCACAGGAGACCCTTCCCATGACCAAGCAAGACCCCCTCCCCACTGAGACCAGCGTGATCGAACAGGTGCCGCTCGACAGCCTTACGCTTTCGGACCTCAATCCGCGCAAAACCGTTTCCGAGGCGCATATCGACACGCTTGCGGCCAGTATCGCCCGCTTCGGCCTGATCCAGAATCTCGCAGGTCTGCGCCAACCCGATGGGCGCGTCGAGATCGTCGCGGGCGGATGCCGCCTGCGGGCACTGCAACAGATCGCGGCCAAGGCCGAAACACCGAGCCCCGCCACGGTCCCCGTGCGCCTCACCGAGGACCCGGAGGAAGCCGCCGTCTGGGCTTCTGCCGAAAACGCGGCGCGCGAAGCCCTGACCCCGGCGGACGAAATCCGCGCCTTCGGCGCGATGGCGGCCAAAGGGGCCAGCGTGGCGGATATCGCGCTGGCCTTCGCCGTGAGCGAGGCCCGCGTCTACCAGCGATTGGCGCTGGCCGCCCTGCCCCAACCGGTGCTCGACGCCTTGGCGGCAGGCGAGATCACCCTAGGCGCGGCCAAGGCCTTCACCCTATCGCAGGACGCGGCCCTGACACAAAAGCTTCTGGACCAGATCAAGGACCAGCCGATCTCGGAGGCGCAGTTGAAATCTGCCCTCAACCCCGACGCCGTCAGCAGCAGCGACCGGCGCGCGCGCTTCGTCGGTCAGGAGGCCTATGAAGCGGCAGGGGGCAGCCTCACCCGCGATCTCTTCTCGGATGCGGTCTATTTCGCCGATCCGGGTCTGCTCGACGATCTCTTTGCCGACGCGCTCGAGGCCGAACGCACCGCATTGGTCGAGGAAGCAGGCTGGCTCTGGGCCGAGACCAAACCCGAGCCGTGGCTCAATTATTACGAGATCGACCAGGCCAAGCTGGCCCGGGTCTATCCTGTCGCGGGCGATCTGACCGAAGACGAGGCCGAAGACTACGATACACTGGCCGAGATGTGTGAGGCCGGGGTGCTCGACGCCACAGGGGAGGCCCGTCTCGCCGCGCTGCAAGCCATGCTCGACGGGGATTACACCGACGATCAGAAGGCCGTGGCCGGATGCTTTGTCGTTGTAAATCAATCGGGTAGACCCGAGGTCACTGCAGGTCTGGTGCGCGCCGAGGACAAAACCGCTGCGATCGAAGCCGGGGTTCTGACAGCCCCGGCGCGCCCGGCCCCCGCGCCGAAATCGCCCTATTCGCAGAAACTGACCGCCGATATGCAGGCGATCCGGTTGGCGGCGGTACAGGCCGCGCTCTTGGCCAAACCCGAATTGGTCCTCGACCTTCTGGGGTTCGGTGTGTCCGAGGCGTCGGGCAGCTTCGAGACCGTCTTCGGTCTGCGGCTGGAGCGTCCAAGCAATGTGCCGAGTGTGGAGGACGGGTTTGCCCGTGAGCCGCGTCTCGATCACGGGATCGATGCGACGGCCTATTGGTCGGAGGGCACGCGGGTCGAGGACCTCACGGAGACCTTCAACGCGTTTCGCGCGGAGGGAAAGAAGGCGCGGAACGCTCATATTACCGAGGCCATCGCCCGCAGCCTGCCTTATCAGGCGGGAGGGGACGCGTTCTTCGACCAGATCGCGGCGGAGGCCAGGGCGGATATCCGCAAGCACTGGACCCCCACGGCGGAGAATTTCTTCGCGCGGGTGTCGGCAGACCATCTGACGGAATTGCTCTGCGCCTTCCTCGACTGCGATGCCCGCGACGAACGGATCATGGCCTTCGGCAAACTCAAGAAGGCGGAGAAAGCCGAAAAGATGGAGAAGCTGATCACCGATCCGGTCACGCAAAAACTCATGGGGCTAACCTCCGAGCAGAAAGAAAACCTGGCGGTCTGGGTCCCGGACTGCCTCTGAGCCTTCCTTCGTGGGAAGACCACCTGGCCTCGCCGCGTGCGGGGTCTTTTTTTGTCAGGGTGCGGGCGCGGGACTGGTAGGGGCTCAAAATTGTCCGGCGGCGGGGCAGAGGACAGGCCCCCTGCCCCGCCGCCGGACCGGCGCTGCCCGCGCGGGGGTCGCCGCATCGGCGACGCTGCTGGATCAAACCTCAGCCCAACGCCCCGCGCGCTCAGACATCGACGCAGGGACACGGCCGCGCAGATTGTACGACATCGGGTGACACGCCTCATTGCCGAGTGCCTTGGTAGTCTTTTGACTGTGGGTGCTCACGGGTCTGAAGAGGCCCGGGTCGCGCTTGGCCGGATTTGCAGGCAGCCCGGATTCTCGGCTGACCTGTGCCCCGAGGCCTGCGCCGCCGGGTTGGTTTGTGTTCGGGGTCGGACTGCCGCGCTGCCGCATGATGACGTCTGACGTGCATTGCGGAGCCTCCGGGTTGAGACGGCGTAAATGGGACGTCCAACATGTCACTGGGGGCGGCGCGCTCCCGATCAGGTCAGCGAGCGGCATTTCAGACGCGGTCTGTTTGGCGCGCCGATTTTGGCGCAGGAGCGATCTGAGCGGGTCGGTCCGGTCTCCGGCAGGTGTTGCTGCCCAGGGCCGGTGGCAGGTCGTTCCGGGACCGCAAAGGTGGGGACCCGTCTTTTTCCCCTGCCCGTGCCGGGCATTCCGCGCGGCGCAAAAAGAGCGGCCCCCTGCCCTTCTCCGCTGCGCTGCGCCTGCGGTGCGGTCCCGCGCCGGCCTGCGGGGTCACCGGCATTGCAACACCAGACAAGGAGACACGCAATGACCACCAACTGCATCAAGTTCGACGCCGCCGATATCGGTACGGCCAAGGGGACCGGATCGATCTCCACACTGACCTTCGATCTCGACATCTCGGTCGAGCCCGTGACAAGCGACAACCCGATGGCGCCCACACATCGCGTTCTAGGGCGCTCGCCGCGGGGCCGTCTCGTCGAATGCGGCGGCATCTGGCGCAAACAGAACCGCGAGACCGGCGCGGATTACTTCACGCTGACCATCCGCGACTACGGGTTCAACGCCAATCTCGGCCAGGCCGCGCATCAGGACGATCCGACCCTGCAGGCCGTGATCCCCTGGGGACCGAAAGAGTCCGCCTGAGGCGGGGGTTGGCCGGAAACCCGGTCAACCTTTTCGCGCCGCGCCGGAGAATCGATTACCCGATTCTCCGGCTTTGGGCGTGTTTCGGGGCCGAGGACACTCCGAAAGCCGGCAAAGACATAGGTGTCGGCGGGGCTGAGCGCTGGCGTCGCTCTTGACCGTGGCGATGCGCCCTGGGGCCGACTTGCCCGCAGCGGCCAGATTGGGACCGTGCCAAGGCCGTGACACGGTTTGACAGCCGTGCAGATCGCATAAAAAGAAATGAAAATAGAGTGATAGCGGGGTATGCGTGTGATTTCCATTATGTTCAAGTTTCGTGCATCGCGTGCTTTCACACCAGATATTGGGGTGCCTTTTATGGAAGCCGCGCGGTCTTGTGGTCGTGCAGATTTCTGCCATGATCCGGCAACGCCTTGCCGCGTGCTGAAAAAATCGTTGTGGATAACCCGCTTCCGCTGTAGTCACAGTTTAACGAAAGAAATCGCGATAAAAGCGATATTAGGCGAGGCGGCAGGATGGACAAAGTACCATTCCAGCAGACTGCAGGCGATTTGGCCTTCGATGAAATCATTCTCCAGCAGGGAGAACTGATTTCGGATCGGCTCAATATCTTGCGTCAGGAACAATACCCCCCGGATGCCCAGAAGGGCCTGCGGCAGTTCTCGCTGGCCGAGGTGGCCTATTTCCTCGGGGTCACCCAATCCACGATCAAGAAGCTGCATCTCGAGGGCAAGGGCCCGGACCCCGAAACCTCCGCCTCCGGGCGGCGGTCCTATTCGGCGGCGCAGATGCTCGAACTGCGCGCCTATCTCGATGCCCACGGCCGTCCCGGCAAGCGCCGCTACCTGCCGCACCGCACCGAAGGCGAAGAGTTGCACGTCATCTCGGTGGTGAACTTCAAAGGCGGCAGCGGCAAGACGACGACGGCAGCCCATCTTGCGCAACACCTGGCCCTCAAGGGCCATCGCGTGCTCGCGATTGATCTCGATCCGCAAGCCTCGCTCACCGCGCTGCACGGGATTCAGCCCGAATTAGATTCTGTTTCTTCGCTCTACGAGACGCTGCGCTATGACGCCGAGCGCCAGCCGATCAGCGCGGTGATCCGGCCCACGAATTTTCCGAACCTCGATATCGTCCCGGCCAGCCTCGATCTGCAGGAATACGAGTATGACACGCCGGTCGCACTCACCAGCCGCGACCCGTCCGAAGGTCGGGCCTTCTTCACCCGCATCTCGACAGCGCTCGCTGAGGTTGAGGAACAGTACGATGTGGTGGTGATCGATTGCCCGCCGCAGCTTGGCTATTTGACCCTAACCGCCCTCACAGCGTCGAGTTCCGTGCTGATCACCGTGCATCCCCAGATGCTGGATGTGATGTCGATGAGCCAGTTCCTCCTGATGCTCGGTGGCATCCTGCGCACCATCCGGGAAGCCGGGGCCGAGATGCGGCTGAAATGGTTCCGCTACCTTGTGACCCGCTTTGAGCCCACCGACGGGCCGCAAAAGCAGATGGTCGGGTTCCTGCAGGCGATGTTTCCCAACCAGATGCTGGAAGCGCAGATGGTGAAGTCCACCGCGATCTCCGATGCAGGGATCACCAAGCAGACGCTTTACGAGGTCGAGCGGGCGCAATTCGTGCGCTCCACCTATGACCGGGCGATCACCTCGCTCAACGCGGTGAACGACGAAATCGCCGGTCTCGTGCATCAGGCCTGGGGGCGTGACCTCCCATGAGTTTGACAGCCGTGCAGATGCGTTTTGACAGCCGTGCAGACGGGGCGGTTCACACCTCGGAAAGGAGGGCGACATGGCCAGAAAAGACCTGCTGAAATCCGTGATCGGGCAACCGACCGACACGCCCGTCGATGGGGGCCGTTCGAGCTATGCCATGCGCGGGGCCTCGAAATCCATGAAGGTCTCGATCGACAGCTTGGCCGAAAACTCAAAACGCCTGCTCGAAGGTGAAACCATCATCGAGATCGATCCCGGTCTGATCGACGCCTCTTTCGTCAATGACCGCCTGAGCGGTGATGACGAGGCCTTCGAAGAGCTGAAAGCCTCGATTGCTTCCAGCGGACAGGACACGCCGGTCCTGTTGCGACCGCATCCCGAAGCCGCGGACCGGTACATGGTGGTCTTCGGGCACCGTCGGGTGCGCGCCGCGCGCGCCCTCGGGCGTCCCGTCCGGGCTGTGGTCAAGGAGATGGACGATGTCGCCCATGTGCTGGCGCAGGGCCAGGAAAACACCGCCCGGGCGGACCTGTCCTTCATCGAGAAGGCGCTCTTTGCCAAGAACCTTGCCGATCTCGGCCAGGCCAAGGAGGTGATCCAGCAGGCTTTGACCATCGACGGCACGCTCTTGTCGCGCATGCTCTCCGTCGCCAGCAGCGTGCCGACCCATGTCATTGCAGCGATCGGGCCGGCCAAACAGATCGGGCGGGATCGCTGGGAAGACTTCAAGAAGCTGATGGCGGTGAAGAGCAACCTCACAGTGGCCGATCGCATCCTGGACACAGAGGGCTTCGATCAGCTCGACAGCGACACCAAGTTCGAAATTCTGCACAGCAAGGTGATGGAGGCGGGCAGGGCACCCAAGCGTCGTGCGGCCAAGGCAGCCCCGGCCAAGCGCACCTGGACGGCCGGAGAAGGCCGGATCAAGGGTGTGATCGGACGGTCCGGCCGGGCCTATACCATCTCGCTGACGGCCAAGGATTCTGCAGGGTTTGGCGAGTTTCTCTCGGAGAACCTCGATCAGCTCTACGCGGAGTATCTCGCTCAATCCGAGGAGACATCGACATCATGACCTGAGGCAAAAGAAAAGCCCCCAAGCCGATCCGGCCCGAGAGCTTATCCGATTAGATTAGACACCTACTGGATACCGCTCCCGCGAATCACTGTCAACAAGAGACGTCGTTTTGGCGAACGGGATCCTTTTGCCTCCCTAAACCACGGAGGTGAAATACAGGCATGACACAGAGCGGTTGGCGCAAACCGACGCCGGGACTTCTACAGGCCGAACGGTTTGCGGAAGTCGGCGAACACTTATCTGTACCCAAATCCCAGGCCATCGTCGCGGTGAAGAAAGTCGCGGCAGCCATTGGCCTGAAATCCCAGGACCTGCTTCTTCTCGATACCTTCGGGGCGGTCACACAGCCCCAGGATTGGGAGCCGGGCAGGCGGCCCATCGTCTGGGCGTCGAACCATTTCCTGATGGAGCAGACCGGGTTCTCGCTCGCCACGCTCAGACGCCATGTAAGGCGGCTCTGTGAGGTTGGGGTGATTGCGATGAAGGACAGCCCCAATGGCAAGCGGTGGGGCCGCAGGGACGCGGATGGCGTGATTGTCGAGGCCTACGGCTTCGATCTCGCGCCGCTTGCGGCCCGTGCGGAGGAGTTCGAGGCGCTTTATGCGCATCTCAAGGCCGAGAGGGCTGCCTGTGCGCGCTTGCGCAACGCCATCACCGTGACACGTCGCATGATCCGCGCGAAGATCGAAAAGGCGCTGGAGGCCGGTCTTCGTGGGCCCTGGCGCAAGCTGCAGGACGCCTATTGCGGGCTTCTGGAGGGCCTTCCCGCGCGGTCCGAGGGGGCAGGGCGGCTCGAGCGCTTTCTGGCCCGCATCAAGGCACTCCTGGCGTCCGTGGAGACATCCTTCGAGGCGGCTTTCGATTGGCCAGACAGATCTGATGTGATGCAGACCTCTAACGGAGAAAACAACCAACACAATATTCCAAATATGACACCCTCGAGTCTCGAAAATGAGACCCACATACGAACTACAAATGAACCTGATCCTGTAAAAAGTAATCGCTTTGAAACAAAGCACGCAGCAGGCGCTGCGCCAGAAGAGCAGGGGAGGGCGCCGGTTGAAAGCCCGGAAGAGGTCGATCTCGATATCAGCTGGAGCACACATGGCCAAAAACGCGGGTCCGATGTCGATATCCCGATGTTGATGGCCTCCTGCCCGCATTTTGCCGAGATGGCGCGCAGCACCCAAGGTTACATGCGGGATTGGAACGATGTGCACCGGGCTGCGGCAGCCCTGAGACCGATCGTCGGGATCTCCGAGGACGCCTGGAACGTGGCCAACAAGGTGCTTGGGCCGGCTGTGGCCGCCGCGTCGATTGCCCTGATCCTCGACAAATCGACCGACGGCGAGGTCAAATCGCCCGGTGGATACCTCCGCGGGCTCGTTGAACGCGCGCAGATCGGTGAGCTGCACCTTGATCGCAGTTTCTATGGGCGTTTGAGCGGAGCAGGCGCGTAGGACATGACGTTAACCTTGCAAATCTTCCATTGGATGGCATAAATGCAAGGTATGATCACCCGAACTCACCTTGAGCGGCTCACTCAAGCCCTGGATGCGCAAGCCGGGGTGGTCCTCCTTGGGCCGCGCCAGGTGGGCAAGACCACGCTGGCACAGGATATCGCAGAGGCGCGCGACGCCGTCTATCTCGACATGGAACGCACCGCGGACCGGCAGATTCTCGAGGAGCCGGTGTGAACCGGCATGCAAGATTGACCCCTGTATTGGGGTAATCGGCGTCCAAAAGTGACCCCCCTGATATTTCTGTTCAGAAGCTTCCTCGACG
>NZ_JBISBV010000013.1:0-41893 GCF_046592965.1 Marivita sp. S2033 | reverse complement strand
GTCGAGGAAGCTTCTGAACAGAAATATCAGGGGGGTCACTTTTGGACGCCGATTACCCCAATACAGGGGTCAATCTTGCATGCCGGTTCACAGCGTGCCTTTCGTATTGCACTGCCCGTAGCCGTCGGAAAGTACCTCGGATGCGGGGATGTCGTCAGCTCGATTGTATCCGAACGAGATTTCATTTCGAACGAAATCATAGGCAGCTCCGATCCGATCGTATTCGGATAAGTCGCGCCAGCTGCGGCTCTCTATTAGATGCGCAAGAGGCGCGGCATCAAAATCCAGTAGTTTGGTGGGTGCAAGTAGGGGGTTGGTTATCTGCAACGGAGTCGCTCCTCGAATCGTCTTGGAACAGACTAGTCTCTATAGTTACTGTAGCTTCAACCCCTTCTTTTAGAAACGATCTCTCGCAACTACTTGTCCGTGTGAACTGCTTTGTGGTGTTCACCGTGTGCGTCGCGTAGGATATTGACACCGCCCCAGGCCGCGATCCCGGCGATAATCACACCGACGACTAGGTCGGGCCAGTTCGTTCCCAGCCAGGCAACGAGGCCACCTGCGACCACGATTCCGAGGTTTGCCGCAAAGTCGTTCCAGCTGAAAGTATTGGCCGCGCGGATGTTGACGTCCGGATCTTTGAGCCGAGCGAGCAACCAGACACAAACTGAGTTGATGGCCGCCGCGCTCAGCGCCATGACGATCATAACGGTGCCAAGGGGATCCGACCCACCGACATAGCGGCGCCAAGCATCGTAAAGGATCCCGATGGCGAACACGATCAGCAAGCAGCCCGAGACATTCGCCGCACCACGTTTCCATTTCGCAGACCGCGACAATGCAAACAGACTGATTGCGTAGACCAAGCTGTCTGAAAGGTTGTCGAGCCCGTTTGCGATCAGGGCACTGGAATCCCCGAAGGCCCCGGTCGCAAAAAAGGCCATGGCAAGACCCACGTTTAGACCGAGAACAATCCAAAGGGTGCGTCTTTCGCTTGCTCCTTTTCCTGCAGTCATACTTCCCATTCCGCTTGGTCGACTATGATCCTTCAACCTCTCGGGCAGATCAGAGTTCCGGATTGATTAATAATGGTCAGTTCCATGTACGACCGCCGGGAGCTGTCAGTCAGGCGTCTCAACCAAAGTAGAGTATAGCCCTTTTTATGGGGCGATGAGATCGCGATTTGAGACGGTTTCAAGTTCAAACCATAAAGTTCAATTGGTTCGTGGCGCGGCCAGTATTATAGCTGCGCCGAGCAAGCAAACGGCTGTGCCAAGCGTATCCCACCTGTCCGGTCTGTGACCCTCTGCAAGCCACATCCACAGTACCGAAGCCGCAATGTAGACTCCGCCATAGGCGGCAAAGGCGCGGCCCGCAGCAACCGTTTCGACTTGCGCCAGAAGCCACCCGAATACCACCAAGGCTACAATACCGGGTACGAGCCAAGCCGCGGATGCGCCGAGGCGCCACCAGCTCCAGATCGCGAAACACCCGGCGATCTCGGCCAAGGCCGCAAGCGGATAGGCAAGCGCGGCAGGCATCTCAGGCACCGATCTCGTCGTGTTCGGTCAAACATTCGGAATGATCCCGCAACACCTCAAGCACCTTGCAATCGGCGGTACGTCCACCGCTGCATTCGTGAACCATGCGTTTCAGTTCGGTGCGCAGCGCCTTCAGACGGGCCATGCGCTGCTCCACCTGCTTTAGCTGGCGACGCGCAATCGCGTCGGCTTCTTCGCAGGGCCGATTGGGCTGGTCGCTGAGGTCGAGCAGCTCGCGGATCGCATCAAGCGAGAAGCCGAGTTGTCGCGAATGGCGGATAAAGGACAGTCGGTCGAGCTGTGCATTGTCATAGCGCCTCTGTCCGCCTTCAGTCCGGCCGGGTTCGGGCATGAGCCCGATCTGCTCGTAGTACCGAATGGTCTGCACCTTTGTGCCGGTCTTCTTTGACAGAGTGCCGATCGTGAGCATCTTCGCCTCCATGAAAAGTTACAGTCTTTGTAGGTTTTGCCGCCCCAATAGACAAGTGCCGGATTCACAGACGCGTGAGTTTAAGCCACAACGTGATTTCGCGCTTGAACCTCTAGTAGCTAGAGGATGTAAACGCGGCAATAATCAAGAATCAAAATCAGGCGCACAGGATTGTCCCTCACATCGGCACAGAAATTTCTTTGGGTTTTGGCAGGCGTCGCGTCGCTTGCCTTCGTATGGCTTTTGCTCTGGTCGGACTATCGCGCTGACCGCGCCCGAACCGACAACGATCCAGCGTTTGTCGCTGCATTCGAATTGACGGACCACCAAGGTGTGGTTCGCACGGAAGAAGACTTTTCGGGGCGTTGGATGTTGGTATTTTTCGGCTTCAGCAACTGCCCCGATGTCTGCCCGACGACACTGTCTGAGGTCGCGGCGGTGATGGACGGTCTGGGCGACAATGCCGCGAGGGTCCAGCCGATTTTCATAACCATCGACCCCGAACGGGACACGCCCATGGCACTCGCCGAATTCGTTCCGCTGTTCGATGCGAACATCATCGGGCTGACAGGTACGCCCGAACAGATCGCCGCTACATCCGAAACGTTTCCGATCTTCTTTGAACGCATCGAAGAGGCTACAGCTCCGGATGGCTACACAATGGGCCACACGTCACATCTGTTTCTATTCGATCCCGAGGCAGGCTTTGCAGACTCATGGCCCTATGGCACGTCCGCTGAAGAGATTCTCGCCGATCTGGAAGAGAGGATCTGACCGACATGAACCGCGTACCCGCAGAAACCGCCCTCGGGCTGGCATGGATCGTTGCCCTCGTCGCCTCGCTTGCTGTACTTTTCATCGGCGAAGTGATGGGGCAGACACCCTGCGTGCTGTGCTGGTTCCAGCGCGCCTTCATGTTCCCGCTCGCGATCATTCTCGGCCTCGGCCTTTGGTGGCGAGACGGCAGCGTCGGGCGCTATGGCATCGCTCTGGCGCTTGGTGGTGGCGTGGTCGCCCTGTGGCACATGGGCCTCTACGCGGGCCTGATCCCCGAACGCATCCAGCCCTGCACGGCCACCGGCCCCTCTTGCACCGATGATAACCAATTGGTCTTCGGCATTCCGATCCCGCTGATGGCGCTGGTCGCCTTCGCACTGATCGGGTTCCTGTCGGCACTTTCATTGAAGGAAACACAAACATGAATCGACGCGGCTTAATCCTGTCCGTTCTCGCCCTCGGCGTTGCCGGTTTCGGCGGAGCCACTTGGTACGCGACTCGCCCCGGCCCCGCGGCCGAAGCAAAAACCGTTGCGCCGGAACTCGCGGACGCGATGATCCGCTCTTACTCGCCCATCCTCGGACCTGCCGACGCGCCCGTCACGATTGTCGAATTCTTTGACCCGGCCTGCGAGGCTTGCCGCGCCTTCCATCCGATCGTGAAGGACATCATGGCACAGCATGGAGATGCCGTCCGCGTCGTTGTCCGCTACACCGCGTTTCATGGCGAGGCATCCGAGGAAGCGATCCGCGTGCTCGAGGCAGCACGCATGCAAGGCGTTTACGAGCCGGTGCTCGAAGCCGTTCTGCGGGATCAGCCGAGATGGGCGTCGCACGGCGCGCCTGAGCCCGGTCTGATCCTCCAGATCGCCGCCACTGCCGGACTCGATGCAGAGGCCGCGCGCACGCAAATGCTGGCACCGGATGTCGTTGCGATCCTGAATCAGGATCGTGCGGACGTCGAAACCGTGGGAGTTCGCCAGACTCCTACTTTCTTTGTAAACGGCAAGTCGCTCGATCCATTCGGGGAGGCAGAACTGCGTCGATTAGTGGCCGCGGAAGTTGCCGCCGTGCAAAGCTGAATGGAAAAGGCAGGACCAAAACGATGAAAAAGATTATTATGACGGGCACACTGGCCGCGCTCTTGACCTTTGGAGGGCTCTCAGTACCCGCACTAGCCGGACCCGTGGATGTCGTCGTCGAAAGCGCCTGGTCCCGCGCCTCCATAGGGATGAACCGCCCCGGGGCCGTCTACATGACGATCCGCAACACTGGCGACGAGCCGGTGACGCTGATTGGTCTTTCAACACCCCTCGCGATGATGCCCGAGATCCACGAGACGAAGACCAATGCCGAAGGTGTGAGTTCCATGAGCGCGGCAGGTGAGATCGCGATCGCCCCGGGCGAGAGCGTCGCGCTTGAGCCGGGCGGCCTCCACGCGATGTTGATGCGGCTACAACAACCCATGACGGAAGGGGAAACCTTTCCGCTGACCCTACTTTTTGTCGACGGGGGCGAGGTGACAGTCGAGGTGCCGATCCTTGGCATCGCCGCACGCGGACCGGAAGACTAATGCGACGAAGGACGATCGCAGGATACGGCGCGGCCGGTGCCGGTGCAATTGCCTTGACGCTCTTCGTCGGTTGGTGGCGGGTCGACGGACCCGGTGCGCCCGAACCTATCGAGCAGCGGCCTATGGCTCTGACCGAGATGGATTTCCGCCTGACTGACCATGAAGGCAACGAGGTCGGGCCGGAAACCCTGATCGGGCGACCGACGATGGCGTTCTTCGGTTTCACTTACTGCCCCGATGTCTGCCCGACCACGCTCTCGGACATTTCAGGTTGGCTCGACGATTTAGGAGACGAAGCCAAACAGCTGAACGTGGTTTTCATCACGGTCGATCCCGAGCGCGATACCGTCGAGGCGATGGCAGAATATGTCAGTTATTTCCACCCAGCGATCCGCGGCTGGACGGGACCGGAGGGGCAGATTGCGCGCATCGCGGACGGCTTCCGCGCTGCCTACGAGCGGGTGCCCACGGAAGGCGGCGACTACACGATGAACCACACGGCCAGCGTCTTCCTGTTCGGTGCTGCTGGACGGTTCGTCACCATGATTGACTATCATGAACCGAGGGAATTCGCGGTACCGAAGATCCGCCGCGCGTTGGAAGAAGAAACGGAGGGGGCGACATGAGGCTCAGAACTTTTGCGGCAGGTGTCGCGCTTGCGGGGACCGTTTCGGGGGCGGCTATCGCCTTCTTCGATGTTCTGTCGAAAGAATCCGTGCCGCCAGAACTTGCCCAGGCAGGTAGCTGGATGCCCCAGCGTCCTGAAGCTCCCCGGAGCCTGGACATTCCGTTGTCGCTGCCAGCTACGGCGTGGGCGGAAGATACACCCCGCCTCGGCCCCTTCCCCCTGCTGCAGGCCGCTGTTGTTGACAGGCCGATGCAGGCGATCGAACCGCCCCTGTTGACTTGGTCTCGCGACATATCTTCTGGTGAAACGCTCGACTCCTTGCTTTCCGAAGCCGGTCTTGCGGGAGCCGACCGGGCGGAAGTCGCCCTTGCGCTTGGCGCGGAATACGATCTGCGACGGTTGCGGCCGGGGAATTCGGTCACTGTTGTTTCGACTATGGATGGCAGCCCCCGCACCGTCTCGCTCGCCGTCGAGGACGGGGTGCGGATCGAGGTGCTTTTTGGCGAGCAGGTGTCCACGCAGGTCGTGGCGCCGGATCCGGAGGTCGTAACCCTTGCTGGGGAGGCCGTGATCGACACCTCGATCTTCGCGGCACTCGACAATGCCGGCATCCCCGCCCGATTTGCCGTGGACCTTGCGCAAATGCTGGGTGGAACCGTGGATTTCCGCCGTGAGATGGCTGGAGGCGAGACACTAAGGCTTCTCTGGCGCGAGACGCGCGTCGGCGATGACAAGATCGGACAGCCGGACCTCGCCTTCGCCGCACTGGAAATCGGCGATTCGCTTTACGAGATCGTTTGGCCGGACGACGGCAGCGGTCAGGCGACGATCTACGTCGATGGCGAGGTGCTTCGCGTCTTTGCACAGCCGGTCGAGGGCGCGCGCCTCAGCTCGGTGTTCGGGCGCCGCACACATCCGGTCTACGGAAACGTCCGGATGCACACCGGCGTCGATTTTGCCGCGGCAAGCGGGACGCCGGTACGGACGACGGCACCGGGCCGGGTCAGCTTCATCGGCTGGCGAGGCGGCTATGGACGCGTGGTCGAAATCTCCCACGGCTCCGAGACCATGACGCGCTACGCGCATCTCAGCGCCGTGCCGGAGGGCCTATCACAGGGCCAACGCGTGGCGGCGGGAGATGTGATCGGCCGCGTTGGCGCAACCGGCACAGCGACAGGTCCCAACCTGCACTACGAAGTCCTCGTAGATGGGCGTCCGACTGACCCTCTCTCTGACGACCGGCTCGCAGAAGCCGCAGAGAAAGAGGTGGATGATACCGCCGCGCTGTTGCGTCTGACCGAGGCGCGCGCGCTTCTGACTGAAAACCTTGACAGCGAAATTGCCCAGACGACAACCGAAAGGCTCTGACCCATGAAACGCATGACCCAAGCTCTGACCATCGCGCTCGCCCTGTTCCCGGCGGCCCAGGCCCTCGCAGAGGCAACAGCGATAGACGTCCGCAAGACCAACGGATGCGGCTGCTGCCTGTCCTGGATGAACCATCTCGAGGAAAACGGATTCGCGCCGACGGGCGAGAACATGTTTGGCGGGTCGCTGGTTCGTTTCAAGCTCGACAACGGCGTGCCGCAGCGCATGGTCTCCTGCCATACCGCGCTCATAGAGGGCTACGTGATTGAAGGCCATGTCCCGGCCGCTGATATCCGCCGCCTTCTTGAGGAACGCCCGGACGCCGTCGGCCTCGCCGTTCCGGGAATGCCCTATGGCTCGCCCGGCATGGGGCCGGAAGAAAACCGTGAAGCTTATGATGTCTTCCTCATCCGCGAGGACGGGTCGACCGAAGTCTTTTCAAGCTACGCCGAAGGATAATCTGGCCCGCTTATGGAAAACCTGTCTCCGATAATGCTCGGCTTTCTCGGAAGCCTTGCCGCCGGATCGCTCACGGCAGTCGGAGCAATTCCCGTGCTGTTCGGGCGCATCCCGTCGCGGGCGACGCGCGATCTGTCGCTCGGCTTCGCTGCCGGCGTCATGCTCTCAGCCTCGTTCTTTTCTCTGATCATCCCGGCATTGGATGCGGCGGAGCCGATGTTCGAAAACGGCGCGATGCCTGCGGTCATCGTTTGCGTCTCGATCCTTTTGGGCATGGGGGCCGTTGCATTGATGAATGAAAGGCTGCCGCACGAGCATTTCAGAACGGGACGCGAAGGGCCCGAAGCGGCGTCCTTACGGCGGGTCTGGCTGTTCATCATCGCGATCACGATCCACAACTTCCCCGAAGGCCTCGCGGTCGGAGTTGGCTTCGGTTCCGGAGGTATGGAGGGCGGTCTGCCACTCGCTATCGGCATCGGGCTTCAGAATGCGCCTGAAGGGCTGGCCGTCGCGGTATCCCTGTTGGGCGAAGGATATCCGAAGCTGCGCGCATGGGGCATCGCCGCGCTAACGGGCATGGTCGAGCCGATTGGCGGTTTGCTCGGGGCGGGCATCATCACACTGTCGGAACCGCTGCTGCCATGGGGCTTGGCCTTTGCCGCAGGCGCCATGCTCTATGTCATCAGCCACGAAATCATCCCCGAAACCCATCGAAGCGGCCATCAGAACAAGGCAACGCTCGGCTTGGCCGTCGGGCTCGTTTTGATGCTTTTTCTCGATGTTTGGTTGGGGTGACGCAATGCCAGTGCATAAACTATCTCCGGTGATCGGCATTTTTGCGGCGCTTACCGCTTTCGTAATCGATCAGATCACAAAAGCCATTGTTGTGGCGAATGCGGCCTCCTTAAGCACTGGAATCGCCGTGTTTCCAGGTTTTAACCTTGTCTTTTATCGCAATGATGGCGTCACTTTCGGATTACTTGGCGGCGCACCATGGTGGAGCCTCATAGCTCTCGCTCTTGCCATCTGCGGCTGGCTGGGGGTTATGCTGTTTCGCGCCGAAAATGCGGTTGAAACGCTCGCTTACGGAGCGATCATCGGTGGAGCCTTGGGCAATGTCATTGATCGTGTGCGGTATCGGGCTGTAACGGACTTCCTGGATTTCTACATCAACTCAACGCATTGGCCTGCCTTCAACATGGCCGATGTGTTTGTCGTCAGTGGCGTGGGGCTCTTGCTCGCCGCACCCTGGGTCAGTGCGCGGCGTCCGATCAAGTCGTGAAGCCGGTAATTCTGAACTGCTTCGCTCTGCGCAAACGTCTGCTCTCGCGGATGACGCTTGGTTTCGCCGCCGGGGCGCTGACCGTTCTAACCTTCCCGCCTTTCTCGATTCTCCTTCTTGTTCCCGTTGCCTATTCTGCGTTGTTTGTCGGTCTTCGCGACCTCTCCTTCGGGCGTGCTTTTCTCGTCGGCTGGGCGTTTGGTCTCGGCCAGTTCGGTTTCGGGATTTCGTGGATCGCGGAAAGTTTCTACGTCGAACCCGAGCGTTTCGGGGCGCTGGCGATCCCGGCCGTCGCGGGATTGTCCGCAGGTCTCGCGATTTTCCCGGCCATTGCCGCCGTGCTCTTCGTCGAAATCGCGCGGCGCGGAGCCATGGGCAGTCTCCTGGCCTGTCTCCTGTTCGCGACCTCCTGGACCGCGGCCGAGTGGTTGCGCGGTCACGTTCTGACAGGTTTTCCGTGGAACCTCGCCGGCTACGCTCTTGTCGATTACGCCGCCCTTCGCCAGCCCGCCGCCTGGGTGGGAAGTTATGGGCTAAGCTTTCTCACCGTGTTCGTAGCGGCACTCCCCGGCGCGGCTCTCATGGCGGTCGGGCGACAACGATTGATCATCTCGCTCATGCCGCTGGCCGGCATCGTGACGATGTGGGCCGTCGGCACGCTTCGCCTCCAGTCGGATGCACCACAGCCACCGGATGTCGACCTGCGCATCGTTCAGGGCAACGTTCCCCAAGAGGAGAAATGGGCGCCCGAGAACCGCGAGGCGACCTTCGCGCTCTATCTCGAGCTTTCAACCCAGCCCGGCGATTTCGACGTTCTTCTCTGGCCGGAAACCGCCTTTCCCGGGTTCCTCGATGAGGATGCCCAGGCGCGATCCCGCATTGCCGCTGCGCTACCGGACGGCAGCGTGCTGCTAACCGGAGTGCCGGACCGTGTACTGAGCGAGGATGACACCCGATATTTCAACACCGTCCAGGCTTTTGACGATACCAATGAGATCCTGACCGGATACGCGAAACACCATCTCGTGCCCTTTGGCGAATACGTGCCATTCCGCGGCTGGTTGCCGATCGAGCGGCTGACGGCGGGGCTGGGCGATTTTACGCCCGGACCGGGTCCGCGCACCCTTGCGCTTCCGGGTATGCCCCTGGTCGCCGTGGCGATCTGCTATGAGATCATTTTCCCGGGCCATGTGGTCGACGACATGTTCCGACCCGACTGGATTTTTAACGCGACGAACGATTCCTGGTTTGGAACCAGCATCGGACCCGAGCAGCATCTGGCTTCCGCACGTATGCGCGCCGTAGAGGAAGGCCTTCCTGTCATCCGAGCCGCGAATACGGGCATCTCTGCGGTCATCGACGCGAACGGAGAGATCATTGCGCGGCTCGATACCGGGGAAAGGGGCATCATCGACGCTGATCTTCCCTCAGCGCAGCCGCCTACGCCATATGCGCTTTTCGGGGACTGGATGTTGCTGGCGCTCATCTTGGCTTCGTGGAGCTGGGCTCTGGCGGCCAATGCGACGGCTAACTACCGCCGCATGAGAAAGACCGTCATGCAAAGATGTGGATAGGCGTTCCGTCCTTCACCATTGCATAGATGTCCTCGATCTGCCGATCTGTGACTGCGATGCAGCCAGCTGTCCAGTCGCGGATGTCCGTCGGGTCGATGCCGGGGCGTGGACCACCATGGATGAAGATGTCGCCGCCGGGGGAAAGGCCCTGCGCTGCGGCAAAGGCGATGTCGGCCTCATTTGGATAAGAGATGCCAACTGAAAGATGATACGTACTTTCAGGGTTGCGCTTATCGACTATGTAGGTGCCCTCCGGGGTCCGACCGTCTCCCTCGAATTGCTTGTGACCCTGAGGAGCGAAGCCCAGCCCGATCGGATAGGTTTGCAGCACGCGATCGGATCCGTCGAGAAAAAGCAAACGCTGTCCCTTGTAGAGCCGAAGTCGCGTCACTTCGGGTCCGTCATAGCTGCGGAACTTGCCGGCACAGCCCGACAAAAAGGCCGCTAAGCCACCCAACAGGACGGCGCGGCGGGGAAATCGGATGGTTTTCACTGCTCGATGCCTCTTTCGTGAGGTCTGATATGGACATTATGTT
Organism: Marivita sp. S2033; assembly: GCF_046592965.1. NCBI lineage: Bacteria > Pseudomonadati > Pseudomonadota > Alphaproteobacteria > Rhodobacterales > Roseobacteraceae > Marivita > Marivita sp. S2033. The sequence goes on along the minus strand of NZ_JBISBV010000013.1, from coordinate 31,726 downwards.
ACCTTGCAAATGCTGCGTGATCAATGTCCGTGGGCAAGCGCGGCCTTTGCCATCTGTGGCCCAACCTGCTCGCCACCGGACGGCGGTGCCTTGGCCTCTTGGCTGTTAAGCAGGCGCAGGGCGTTCGCCACCACCAGCAATGACACACCCACGTCGGCTGCAATAGCGCCCCACATCGATGCCATTCCGAACGCGGTAGCGACAACGAAAACTCCCTTGGTCGCCAAGGAAATACCGATGTTCTGATGGATAATCGACATTGTCCGGCGCGAATGACCGATCAGCCAAGGCACCTTGCCGAGGTCGTCGGTCATGAGGGCAATGTCCGCCGTCTCGATTGCCGCGTCAGAACCAACCGCACCCATCGCGATGGCATAATGCGCGCGCGCCATTGCGGGAGCATCGTTCACCCCGTCGCCGATCATGGCAACCATGTCATGAGTTTTGACCAGTTCTTCGATGGCTGTCACCTTGTCTTCGGGCAGAAGCTCAGCGCGCACCTCGTCGATACCGACCTCGGCGGCAACGGCGCGCGCTGTTCGCTCGTTGTCACCGGTCAGCATGACGATGGTCTTCACGCCCTGCGCGTGAAGTTGCGCCACGATGCCCTTGGCATCAGGGCGGATGCGATCGCGCAGTTCAAGAATGCCCGTCACACCGGATTCATCGCCGACAGCGACAAGGGTGCTGCCGGCGCCTTCGATCCGCTCCCGCAGATCCTTCGGAATGGCGTCGCCGAAACCCTTCTCCTCGGCAAACCGGTCCGACCCCAGCCAGATCGACCGTCCGTCAGTGCGTCCTTCAAGTCCTCTGCCGGGAATGGTGCGGGTATCCTCTGCGGCGGACACCTTGACGCCGTCGGCCTCCGCCCGCGCGAGAATGGCACGCGCCAAAGGGTGCGACGAACGTGCCTCCAGTCCTGCGGCGAGGGTCATCAGATCTTGCGCTGAAGCCCCGCCCAGCGGGTGCACCGCCGCCACTTCCGGCTGGCCCATGGTGATTGTGCCGGTCTTGTCCATGGCCAGCGCCGTCGTCCTGCCCGGCGCCTCTACATAGGCACCGCCCTTGATGAGGACGCCCGCCCGCGCCGAAGCGGTGAGCGCTGCGACGATGGAGACAGGGGTCGAGATGACCAGAGCACATGGGCAAGCGATCACCAGCAGCACGAGGGCATTGTAGAACCAGTAATCCCAGGCTCCGCCGAAGATAAGCGGCGGCAGTAGCGCAATTGCGACGGCGAGAGCCATGACGATAGGCGTGTAGATGCGGGCGAACTTTGCCACCCACTGTTCCACGGGCGCGCGGCGGGCATGAGCGTCGCCGACCATGCGGATGATCTTGGCCAAGACGGTATCCGAGGCGGCCTTCGTGGCGCGCACCGTTAGTGTACCTTCGCCGTTGATCGTGCCCGCATAGACCTCGTCTCCGGCCTCTTTGGGTATCAAAGCACTTTCGCCTGTGATCGGCGCCTGGTCGACCGCGCCCGCGCCACCCGTCACCAGGCCGTCGAGCGGGATACGGTCGCCACCGCGTACAATAAAGCTTGAGCCTACGGCGACTTGCGCCGCCGGCATGTCGGTCTCGCTTCCGTCATCGCGGATCACGCGCGCGGTGGGTGGCGCAAGATCCAGGAGCGCCGACACCGCGTTCCGCGCGCGCCCAACGCTCCAGCTTTCGAGAAAGAGGGACAGCGAAAAGAAAAAAGCCACTGTCGCTGCCTCGAAGAATTCACCGAGCCCGATGGCTCCGGCGACTGCGACAACCATCAGCAGGTTCATGTCGGGCGACAGCCGACGTGCGGACGACCATGCCTTCGGTGCCACAAGCCAAACGCCGAATAGGATAGCAACTGCAAAAAGCCCTGCCTCGGCCAGCGGCATCGGCGCTTCGCCGTGCCCCGCGAAGAGGCCGAGCGCCCCGCCCATACCTGTCTCGACGATGTGCCAGAGAAAACCCGCCGCCCAGAAGCCGCCGCTGAGAGCCGTAAACAGCCGCTGTCGTGCAAGATGGGCCGCTTGGTCGACCGACGCGTTCTCGGCATTCCACGGCTTCGCGGTCATGCCGGTGCTCGCGACAAGTTCCGCAACTTCGTCGTCCGATACACTCTTTGCGCTGTCGAGAATGGTCATCCTCCCGTTGATCACATCGAACGCGAGATGCTCGGCCCCGCCGATCTGCGGGCCGATTACCTTATTCAAGATCGCGACCTCCTCGGCGCAATCGAGGCCGGACACCTGAAAACTGCGCCCGCCGGTTGGGGCGGGCGTCGTCGGTGCGATGTCGCCGCACGTTCCGGCGCTACCACAGCAACTGCCGCCGCTTGCCTGGGCATCTTCGGCGTGATCGTGATCGTGGCGGTGGGTGTCGGACGGCATGAACGGACCTCTGGATTCGGGTGCTTTGTAATGACATAGCCCCTACAGTAGCTAGAGCTTCAAGAGAAAAGTTCGGTGGTATTTCCGTTTGTTTTCTTGCTAGACGGTCCGACGACAGCCTCAATCACGGCGTGAGGCATAAAAAGCCGATACTAAGAAAACAGAAAAGAAAGGAAACTCGATGCAGGTTTTGATGCTGAAGCAAAAAATGATGGTTGCGGTGGCGCTTTTGCTCACGACAGGATGCGCCATCCAGCCGACAGGGCCGAACGACACGGCAGACCAGACGGGCAACGTTCCCGAAGCCGTGGTTGCGATGGCTGCTCCGGATCAGGATGTTGCAACCGCGCGCCTCGTGCCGGAAGACGGCTGCTATTGGTACGAACACAGCGGGCCGGTCGAAACGACGCTGCTGCCGTTGCGCACGGCGAACGGTAATCCGATCTGCGTGGCACGCGAAGCTTGAGGACGCGCCACACGTTGGATCAACGCGCCTCAGACCTACGCACCACACTCAACTTCGCGCGGTGACACTGTCCTCCGCCGAGTACAAATGTGCCGTCGATTCGATCTCAACGTTGGGATAAAGTTCGTTAATGTGAGCCATGACCATCCGCACGCAACCCGAACTGGCTCGACCGCCGATACTTCTCGGATAGGGCGTGCCGTGTATTCGAAGATAAGTGTCGCGGTCTCCGACGTACAGATAGATGGCTCGTGATCCCAAAGCGTTTTCGGGGCCGGGTTCCATCCCGTCGGCCCATCGTGCGTTTTCCGGATCCCGCTCGATCATGTTCTGGGTCGGTGTCCAATGCGGCCACCTCACCTTGCGTTTGATCGTGTAGACCCCAGGCTCGTATAGGTTGCCCCGGGCAATGGCCACACCGTAGCGCATTGCGGTCCCGCTCTCCTCGATATGATAGAGATACCGCGCGACCGCATCGACATGGATGTCTCCTGGCACGAGTCCGGGTTTCGCGACCACGCGCTGGGGCAAAAAGCGCGGGTGTAGGCCCCAAGGGTTTGACGTGGCCGGATCGAATCCGGGCGGCGTGACTTGCGCGTCCCATTCAGCCTTCTGTGCCTCGGCGGGCCAGGTATCGGCCAACAGGGGGCTGGAAACAGACGCGGAGAATAGCGCCGTTGTTGTTTGAATGAAGTGTCGTCTTGTCAGCATGTCTTACCCTTTCGGTTCCCACCAGAATCTATGGCAAGAACGGTATCTGTTCACTTTGATTAGATAGGACTTCTAGTGGCTAGAGGTTCAAGGACATATTTTCGTGAAAACACACGATCCTTGTGATCCGCAATTTACCATCCGCTACTACGAAAAGATCGGCGCGCCGCCCAGCCTGACCCGGCCTGTTCCCGAGACCACGGTTGCTGCAGAGTCAGATCCTGTCGAAGCTGGCTATGGAGGAAGGCCATATCGCCCGCTTCGCCTGAGCAGCGAACGGCAGTGTGGTGAACTTTGACTTGCACGGTGACGGGGGCAGGCAAAGCAGCAACGACAAACAGGGCCGCGCAGTGTCCAAAATACCGGGCGTCTTGCTCGCCGCCTTCACCAGTCATCATAGATGGTGAAGGCACAACCGCACGGAAGCGCCGGCCACAGCGGCCTTGCGCACTGGCGAGGAGTATCTCCAAATTCGAGCACCTTGATTGCCAAGGTTCCGGCGGGCTTTGCCTCCTCCTACCGGAACTTTGGCCGACTGGCACGCACCCGTCAGGATACCGAGCGATGACGCTCATCTCTTAGGTCGTGGTGCGCCACATCCGGAACCGGCCCTGCCCGGTCACTTCGCAGATCAAACCCCGCGCTTCCATCCAGACGAGGTTGCGCTGGACGGCGGCGCGGCTGGCACCGGTCAGGGTCTCGGCCATTGGGGCGGAGACGAGGGGCCATTCGGCCAGCACGGCGCGCAATGCTGGTGGTGTCTTGCCAGAGAGCGGGGCCATCATGGTTTCCGCCCGCGCTGACCATGCCTGGATATCGTCGAGGTGCCGCATCGCGGTCAGGCATGCTGTTTCCATTCCCTCGAGCCAACGCTCCAAGCGCTCAGCTGGTGGGCCACTGGCGCGCAGCCCCCCTGCCCCGCGCATAGCCAGAGGCGCAAAGATGGCCCCTCCATTCGAATTCGGGCCTTCGCTGGCGGCAATGCGTGCGGCGGTAACCGCCGCTTCCATCCGGTCGCCCTGTTGCCCGAGGCCCGCAAGGCTCCAGAGGTGAAGCCCCATGCAGGCGCGTGTGATCGGGTGCAGGTCGACGGCTTGCGCCATCAGGTCAAGCCAACCGCCCGCGCGATCCGCAAAGGTTTCGGCTTCACCTGCTATGTTTTCGGGGTCACGGCGATCGAGGAAGGCGGACAGGTCCACCTCTGGGCCGGGACCGCCTGTTAGACGCCGCACTGCCCATCCGACACGCGCGAGCGCTGCAGTGTTGTCCTGCACGCCGGACAGGCGCATGGATATCCAGAGCGCCAGCCGATCCGGGCCAATACGGTCACCCACAAACCAGCTGAGGTCTGCCGCCTCCATCAGCGCGAGCCTGTGCCGCCAGCCTTTCGGGCCACGGCGCAGCCGGTCATCCAACGCGCCGATCCGACCAGCCACACGGGCGAGACGCGCGGCATTAACCGCCTCTGCCTTCCGCCAATCGTCGAGGACTGCGGTTTCACGCAGCTCTGCTCTCGGTCCGGGCGGCAGATAATCCGGCTCCACTTCCATCGGACCGGGCAGGAACCACAGGTCGTCCTCAGACGTCTCTTCAAGCCCCTCCGAATCCACTAGAGGATCGTCAAAACTATCATAATGTGTAGATACTTGAGGCTTCATATGTGCAAAATACGGCACTTTTGCATTTTACCCAAGTGTTTTGTCAGGGTGCGCCCACACACCTTATATAGCACGTGCGCGCGGTGGTCTGCGAGATCTCTCTGATCACGCTCAGCGTATGGAATCCAAGGGGTTTTTGATGAGCAGCACCACAGAGAGAGCGGTTGCATTCGTTTACAAACGGTCGTTTATTGGCGATACATGAAACTGCAAAAAGACTGTTTGGATGCCCCTGATCGGTTATGCTCGTGTATCTACCGAGGATCAGACCCCCCTGCCCCAGTCGCAGGCTCTGAAATCTGCGGGTTGCGCCGAAATCCACGAAGAACAGGCCTCGGGCGGCAATCGTGCGCGGCCGGTGCTGGCGCGGGTGCTTGAACGGATCAGCAAGGGCGACACGCTGGTCGTCGTTCGGATCGACCGACTGGCGCGGTCGCTGTCGCATCTGCTGGAGGTGATCGAGCGGCTGGAGGCCAAGGGGGCGTTCTTTCGCTCGATCCAGGACCCCATCGACACCGGATCCCCGCAAGGCAAGTTCACGCTGCAGGTCCTGGGCGCTGCGGCCGAGTTCGAGCGCGCCCTGATCCGGGAACGCACCAAGGCCGGCCTCGCCAGCGCGCGCACAAAGGGCCGCGTGGGCGGGAACCCTGGGCTGCGTGCCAAAGACCCTGCTGCTCTTCGCAAGGTGCGGCTGGCAAGACAGGACGGCTACATGGAGCGTCTGAACGAGACGGCCCAAGACTGGGTGCCCCATGTCCGCCACCTGCGGCCCGACTTGGCCTGGGAAGACGTGGTGCGCATCATCAACGGCCCCTTGCCCGAGGCGCGTCGCTGGACACAAAGCCGTCTTTTGCGCGCCGTGAAGGCCTATGTTCGCGATGGGTTCCTGCCTGCCGAGGTGCTGGCCCGCGCCGGGCGCCGCGAAACCGACGACCGCCTGCCTGCCATCGTTGCCGCGATCAAGGGCGCGGATCCCGACACCACGCTTCAGGCGATCTGCACCCGGCTCGAAGCGATGCGCGAGCGCACGCCCCGCGGGCGGACAAGCTGGCAGCCTTCGTCGGTGAAGATGCTGCTGGAGCGGGCCGAGAGGCTGGGGTTGCTCGACTGAGATCCCCGAGAATCGTCCATCCGATTCTGCCGACTGATTTCTGTACGCACTCACAATACATCTTGTGGTCGCTTCGTAGCTGGCAACGAGGTGTTGAAGTAGAGTGAGAGCGCAGTCGCCCAAGACGCTGATTTTTAACAGTTTACCGTCGACAGAAATCAGCGCCTTCAACGCGCTCAGGCCGCTCAACGGTTTGGTCTGGATTTATCCACAATATCTGTTAAGCTTTGCAAAACAATAAAGACTTGAGGGCAGTGATGAACGGGATACGGGCCTCCCAGAGATTTGAAGTCATGTCCAAGCGGCTTGGTAGTCGGTTGCGCGAACATGCGCAGGAAACCTTCCCACCGGACGCTCAGAAGGGCCTCCGCCGCTTCGCCATGCGGGAAGCGGCTGAACTTCTTCGCATTAATCAGAACACCTTCCGCCATCATGTGTCAAACCTCGAAGGCTTCCCCGAAGGTGTTCTGGAGGGCGGCAACCGCCGTAGCTTCTCTGCAGAGGAGATGGTCGAGGCACAACGCGTACTTCTCGAGACTGGAAGGATCAAGCCAGAAGAACACCCGCACAGAAGACAGGGAGAGGCTTGTCAGGTCTTGACGATCTTCAACCTGAAGGGTGGTTCGGCAAAGACGTCATCTGTTGCCCATGTGGGACAACTACTGGGTCTCCGCGGCTACCGGGTCTTGCTGATCGACCTCGACAGCCAGGCAAGTCTGACAAACCTGTTCGGGGTTACTCCCGAGCTCGATCCGGATATGCCGACTTCATACGATCTTATCCGATCCGATGATCCACTGCCCGCAGCAGAGATAATTCGCAGAACGAACTTCCCGACCGTGGATCTGATCCCGGCATCCATGGACATCATGGAGTACGAGTTCGAGGTAGCCCTGAGCTTCAGACACGGCGCCACCACGTTCCATAGCCGCATCCGGGAAGCGCTTGAGCCCGTCCTCAACCGATATGATGTGGTGATATTTGACACCCCGCCGCAGCTGAACTTCTCGGTAATCTCTGCCCTCTTTGCATCGACCGGGGTCCTGATCCCGCTCAACGCGTCGATGCTCGATGTCATGTCGCTGGCGAGCTTTCTGGGCATGGCCAGCAACCTAATGGGCGTCGTCGAGGCACACGCCCCGGAACATGGACTGAACTTCGTGCGAGTTCTGATCACCCGCTACGAAAATACGGATGGTCCGCAGGTGCAGATTTCGTCTCTGCTTCGGACAGTCCTCGGGGATGCCGTGCTGTCTGCCGAGTTTCTGAAATCAACAGCCGTGGGTGATGCTGCGAACACCCAGCAGAGCATCTTCGAGGTCGAACCTCGCGACGTGAATCGCAGAACTTACGAGCGCGCGATCGAGTCCGTCTCGCGCGTGACCGACGAAGTCGAATGCGAAATCCTGAAAGCATGGGGGCGTAGCCATGGCGCGTAAAGTCTTCGGGGACTCACTCAAGAACGCGATGGGCAAAACGCCGCCTTCGGACGAGGATCTGGATGTGAAGCGAACGAGCCCTACCGTAGCTCGCGCACAAGCATCCGTGCTCGAAGAGGATAAACACGCCACGCGGCTGATCGACCCGACCGCCATACGGATGTCCGCGGTCATGGACCGCATCGATCCAAGCGATGGTCTGGATGAACTTGTCTCGTCGATCCGCGAGCACGGTCAAAAGGTTCCAGTGCTGGTTCGCCGAACCCAGGACGGTGCGCTTGAGATCGTCTATGGACGCCGTCGGCTTCTCGCTTGTCGCCAACTTGGTCAGAAAGTGCGCGCCACGGTCATGGAGATGACCGACGAGGAAGCTCTCATTGCCCAAGGCGTAGAGAATAATGCGCGCCAAGACCCATCGTTCATCGAAAGGGCTCTGTTTGTCGCCGGGATCATTCGAGAACTTGGGAAAACCGACGAAACGCGCAAGAACGCTCAAACGATCGCGTATCGGGCACTTCAGATCGATGAGTCGCTCGTCTCGCGGATGAACCGTATCGCTACGGGCATCCCGATGGAACTGATCCAGGCTATCGGACCTGCACACGGCGTTGGCCGACGGGTTTGGGAAAAGCTTTTCAGGCTGTGCGAGAAAGACGTCGCGAGAGCCCGAGAAGTTGCCGGCGAAATCCCTCGCAACATACCGGGCCCCGACCGTCTCGAAGCGGCGGTTGCCTTGCTGACAGCCACCAAACCATCGACGCAGAAGACACATCCGAGTGAGCGCGTGAAGATCGGCAGAAAGGGCAACCGCATAACCATCGATGTGGACGCCGATCTTGTCCCTCGTGTTGAGGAGGCAGTCCGGAAGCTGGTCACTGAGCTTCTTGACCGCGGTCAAGACGGGCCAGAGTGACGACCCCGTGTCTTGACCGCGGTCAAGACATCAAAAGCAACGAGCAGAAAACGAAAGGAGGACCGGCTAGAAAAAGAAAGACCCCCCGAAAGCGGTGCTTCCGAAGGGCCTCAATCAGTCTCGACACCTGATTGATACCCCCAAAACGAATCGATTTCAACACCGCTCGCGGTGAACGGGGAAGCTTTTTCTTCCGAAACACCATGAGACATGCAACTGAAACAACAACCGCCCTGGCGGAACGGACATCTTTGCCCTGCCCGACCCCCTATGAGCTTCTGGGCCCGGTTCGCATACTGAGGAAGGAGCTGGGTCTCACAACCAATGACCTCGCCGTTCTGACCGCGCTCATTAGCTTCCTACCCCGCAAAGAACGTGAGATTCAGGACAGCCAGCGACTTACGCTCACTGTCGTGTTCCCATCGAACGCGTCTCTGTCAGAGCGCGCCAATGGACTCGATGAGAGAACACTTCGACGCAGCCTGGGACGCCTCTCAGATGCTGAACTGATCGAACGCAAGAACTCAGCAAATGGCAAACGCTTTCCGCTGAGGTATGGAGGCGTTATCAGAGATGCCTTCGGTATCGACCTGATGCCCTTGATACAGAGGTACGGCTCGCTCGCGACACAAGCCTTGCGACTCACCGAAGAACGCGAGCGCTTGCGCTCACTGAAGGCTGAGGCGTTGGCCCTACGTGCTTCGCTACTCCAACAGACACGCTTCGATGAAGCAAAGCTCTCTAGCCTCAACATGATCAGAAATGTCCTACGTCGAGCAACATTAACCGTTGATGCAGTCCTGAGCGTTATCTCGGAACTTAGAGCCCTCGGAGCCGATACCGACGCAAGCTACGGTGAACACCATGCCGCAGCAAAAGCTGGTTCCGAAGATAATCTACAAGCTGTCGAGCACCGACCTCATGCACTAGATTCCAACGATCTGCCCGCCACAAACGGACAAAATGTCCGGCACATAGAGTCTATAAAAAAAGATACTAAAAAGACTACTCGCTCTACGGTCAATCGCTGTGAACAAACCACAAAATGCAAACCCACGATGAACCGAGACCCAGCACGCATGGCATGGGAAGACTTCACCCATGTTGCGGGATTTTTCCCAGAACCACCGCGCACTGGAGAAGCCCTTACCCGCATTCTATACGACCTCGGTCGATTGCTTAGAATAAGCCAAGACGAACTGCGGCATGGCATCCAGAAAGCTGGCGCAGGAAAACTGCTTCTCGTCTTCGACTACCTGATAGCAAGAGCAGACACGATCAGACACCCCGACGCCTATTTCGAAAGGGTCCTACGCACACACCTTGCTCCCACATGAGCTTCTTGACCGCGGTCAAGAACCACCGTGAGAGCGAAAGGAGTGTTGGTTTGAAGGTGACGGGAAGTGAGATCGGGAGAGTGGCTTCCGACGCCCGTCGTGGAGAAGATCTGATGACGAAAGCTGTCCAGAAAATCATCCTGTCGCCGTCGCGGGATATCCCTTTCGACAAGCTGGTGCTGAGAAAGGCCAACGTGCGGCGCATCAAGGCTGGCGTGTCCGTTGAGGAACTGGCCGAAGACATCGCCCGCCGCGGCCTCTTGCAGAGCCTGAGCGTGCGGCCCGTCTTGGCTGACGATGGCACCGAGACCGGCAAGTTCGAGATCCCCGCCGGTGGCCGCCGGTTCCAAGCGCTGTCGCTGCTGGTGAAGCAGAAGCGTTTGGCAAAGACCACGCCCATTCCCTGCATCGTCCGCGATGCAGCGTCCCACATCCTCGCCGAGGACGATTCCCTTGCAGAAAACATGCAGCGCGTCGCCCTGCACCCGCTCGACCAGTTCCGCGCGTTTGTGGCGCTGCGGGACAAGGATCAGAGCGATGCAGAGATAGCTGCCGCCTTCTTCGTGACGCCGCAGATTGTGAAGCAGCGCCTCAAACTTGCCTCCGTCGCCCCTGCCCTGCTTGAGATTTATGCCGAGGATGGCATGACGCTGGAGCAGCTCATGGCCTTCACCGTGAACCCCGATCACGCGCGTCAGGTTCAGGTCTGGGATGTGATCCATTCTTCCTGGAACAAGGAGCCATTCCAGATCCGGCGCATGCTGACCGAGACCTCGGTCCGGGCGTCAGACCGGCGTGCGGTCTTTGTGGGTATTGAGGCCTATGAAGCGGCGGGCGGCACGATGCTGCATGAACTGTTCCAAGGCGATGACGGTGGTTGGCTCGAAGACCCTGCCCTGCTCGATCGGCTGGTGACAGAAAAACTCCAGGCCGAGGCTGAGACGGTTGCGGTTGAGGGCTGGAAGTGGATCGAGGTCGCACAAGACCTGCCTTACGGCTACAGCCACGGCCTGCGTTCCCTGTCCGGTGATCCGGCACCGATGACGGATGACGAAGGTGCGGCCGATGCAAAGCTGCTCGCCGAGTATCGGGCGCTGGAAGACGAATACGCGGGGCAGGATGACATCCCCCACGAGATCGACACGCGGCTTGGCGTATTGGAAACGGTGATGAAAAAGATCGAGACCTGGCCGTTGATCTATCATCAGACAGAGATCGGACGGGCAGGTGCGTTCGTCACGCTCGACCGCTACGGCGCTCTGGCAGTCTATCGTGGCTATGTGCGTCCAGAGGATGAGCCCGTTGACGAGACCGCGGTCCAGGATGGTACGGATCCTGCGGTGGCGGGGCAGGGGTATTATCGTGATCTCACCGATGGCCATGGCAGTGCCGCTCATGGCGGAACCGTCATCACGTCGGGTGGCCAGCCGATTGGCGGCGACCTACCGGAGGATGAGGATGACGGAGCGCTGAGGCCACTGCCCGAGCGGTTGGTCATGGAGTTGACGGCCCACCGGACGCTGGCTTTGCGTGAAGCGATCGGGCGCTCGCCGGATGTCGCGCTGACGCTGCTGCTCCTGAAGCTGGTGACGGACACCTTCCGCACCTCCTCTGCTTCGGGCAGCTGTCTCGAGGCCTCAGTGCGTCAGGTCTACATGTCAGCGCAAGCGCCCGATCTGAAGGACAGCGTGGTCGCCAAGCTGGTCGACGAGCGTCACGCGGAATGGGAAGCCGATCTGCCGCTTGGCGATGATGCAGCGCTCTGGGACTATCTGACGGTCCTCGATCAGGGCAGTCGGCTGGCCTTGCTGGCGCATTGCCTCAGCTTCGGCGTCAACGCGCTGCACGAGAAGGTGAACCCTTACGGGGCAGGCATCTCTGCAGGTGGTCTGACCCGGCGCATGGCGCAGGCGGATATCGTGGGGCAAGCCGTTGATCTCGACATGGTCGAGGCGGGCTGGGAGCCGACGGTCGACACCTATCTCAACCGCGTGCCCAAGGTCCGCATCCTCGAGGCGGTGCGCGAGGCGAAAGGGGAGGGGACTGCCCAGCTTCTCGACCACCTGAAAAAGGGCGAGATGGCCAGTGAGGCCGAGCGCTTGCTGAAGGGCAGGGGCCAGATGTCGATGCCGAACTGGCCGACAGCGTCAGTGAAGCTGACGTTCCCGCATTCCTGACGGATGACCTGCCTGCTCAAGGCGCGTCGATGCTGGCCGCAGAGTAACGTGTTCCAACAGGGGGGCGGGCATTCCGCCCCCAATCACCCTATAATATAACAATATCAATAAGATGAGTGCGATTACTCACATTCGGAATGAGGAATCATGTCTGCTACAACCATCATCGACACCGCGCCCTTCGGGGCGCTGCGACGTGAGACTTCAAGGTCAGTGCTCCCGATCTTTCACATGGGCATTTGGAGCATCAGTTGGCAATCTGACGGATGCCTGAAATCCAGAAGTTTCACCGGGACGTGGTGACTGGAGCAAGAGAGAGGTTTCGATCCGTTCTGCGATTGCTGCAACGATAGCGAGGCCAAGCCCGCTACCATCAGTTTTTGCATCTGCCCTCTCGAAGCGCCCTGTCAGGCGTTCGAGTGTTTCGGTTGCTACCGCGGGGCCCTCGTTCGCCACGATCAACTGCCCGTCGCTCGTGAGTGTAACCTCGACTGGGGCATTCTGCGCCCCGTGGCGTAGGGCGTTTTCCACCAGATTCCGGCACAGAATTCCCAATGCGTCGGGGTCGATATCAGACAAGACAGGCGTGTCCGGCAAGTTCAACATAAGGCGCCCGTTCTCTGTGCTGCGCGCAATATCTTCCACCACGACCCGAGTGATCGTTCTGACATCAGAGCTCTGGTCCATCCGAAGTCTACCGCCTTCGGCCCGCGCAAGCTGCAGGAGACGCTCGGACAGCCGAGTGAGACGCTTGAGCGTCGCCTCGATCTCGGCGGCGCGCGCGTCGATGGTCGGATCTTTGGTCTCTGACCGCAGTCGCTGCGCCTGGGCGATAGCGCCCGCCAATGGTGTCCTTAGTTCATGAGCCGCATTGGCTGCAAAACTTCGCTCAGCCTCGAACGCGTCGCGCAGCCGAGCCAAAAGGCTGTTCAAGGTTGCGGCCAGCGGGCCGATTTCCGTCGGCAGGTCGGCCGCGGGTACTTCTGACAGGTCGCGCACGCCGCGCGCTTCAAGCCGCGTACGGAACCGATGGAGAGGGGCGAGGCTGAAGCGCACAGCGAGAATAATCGACGCGAGCGCCAACGGCAGCACAACCAGCAGCGGCAGGCCGAGGCCCATCTGGATTTCCCGAGCAACCGAAGCGCGATGCGCCAACGGTTCGGCCACGGTGATGCTGATCGTCCCCTGGAGCACCGCGTCGCTGTAGAGGCGATGTGTGGCGTTCTGCCCAAATCCCGGACCATCGTATGGAGGGAACACGGCAGGGTCCGCCGCATGGGATTGCAGCAAAATGCGTCCCTCGGCATCGCGTACGATGTAGGTGAAGAACTCGTCATGCTCACGGATCGGCGCGAGACGCTGCGTCATACCCTGATCTTCCCGCCCGACGATGTCGGTCACGGCCAGCGGCAGGATGCGCTCGGCGGTTTCGCGCAGGGCGCTGTCGAAGACCTCATCCATCTCGCCCCGAACGATCACCGCGGTAACCGTGGCGGCGGCGAGCCAGAGAATCGTCAGCACAAGGCCGAGTGACAAGCCGAGCCGTACCTGAAGGCTGGATGGCCACATCATGGCTTGCCCAGCCGGTAACCCATGCCGCGCTCGGTCTCGATGATGGCGCTCCCCAGTTTCTTGCGCAGGCGGCTTACGTGCACCTCGATGGTGTTGCTCTCGACTTCGGCGTCGAAAGCGTAGAGCTTCTCCTCCAACTGCGCCTTGGATAGGAGCTGCCCGGGACGCGCCAGGAAGGCCTCGAAGAGCGCCCATTCCCGCGCCGTCAGCGGCACATGTCTGCCATCCCGATGGACGCTGCGCGCGGCAAGGTCGATGTCGAGCGGTCCGTGGGTCAGGATCGGGTTGGGGTTGCCGCTGTAGCGCCGCGCGACCGATCCGATCCGTGCCGACAGTTCCGACAGGTCGAAGGGCTTCACAAGATAGTCGTCAGCGCCCGCATTGAGCCCTTCGATCCTATCGGACACCTGGTCGAGCGCCGTCAGGATGATGACCGGCGTCACGTCTCCACGCGTCCTGAGGCCCTTGAGGAACCCGATACCACGTCCGTCTGGCAGCATGAGGTCGAGCAGGAGCAGGTCGTAGGAGGTTGTGCTCATCGCGTCTGCCGCCGCGTCTAGCCGCGTGACCCAGTCTACTGACTGGCCATCAGCTGCGATCTGGTCGCGCACGGCAGCGCCAAGAGTCGTGTCGTCCTCGATCAGCAATATGCGCATGGTCGTACCCGTCCTTTCCTGATGTCCCTCCATGATCCGTCTGGCTGACACGAAGCTGAAGCTTGTGGGTCGAGCCCCTTCAGGCTGCCGTCAGCTTCGCGGCGCATGAATGGCATCAAGAGGCGAGCCACTAGGAGTGTGCCCCATGAAGAAGACATTGACAATTATCGGCTTTCTCGCGGTCTTTCCGGTCGGCGCGGCGCTGGCTGACGACGATTGCTTCGTGCCGATGGCCGACTGGCAGCCGCGCGATGCTGTTGCCATGCTGGCCGAAGAAAATGGTTGGACGGTGCGCCGGATCAAGATTGATGACGGCTGCTACGAGATCGACGGGAGGGATGCCGAGGGGCGTGCGATCGAGGTGACTGTCCACCCGGCCACGCTGGAGGTAATCGAGTTCGAATACGAGGACGACGAGGATGATCGCCGCGAGCGGGATCACGAGAGACGCGACGATGACTGATGCAGCGCGTCGCGACGGTAATGTCCCGGTGCCGGGCTTTCCGTCACTCCACCGGCTTTCCCTCAACTCTCCTCTAGCCCTGACGGGCCCGGTTCTGGTGGCGCTGCCATGCCTGCTGGCGGCACTGCTCGGGTTCAACACCTATGCGCCTTATGGCGCGGATGCAGCACTTGGCATTGCCGTCGGGGCGGCGGCAGTTGTCGCGATGGCACAGACCCTGATCCTCGCCGCACGGCCGCCACTAGTGGAACCATTGTTCGGCGGTCTCGATCGCATGTACCGGGTCCACAAGTGGCTCGGCATTTCCGCAATGGTCCTGATGATCCTGCACCAGCAGATCGAGCCGGATTTCGAGCGTATGGTGCGTGAAACCTCCCTTGGAGAACTTGGTGAAGAGGCGGGCGAACTTGCCTTCAATGCGCTTCTCGCCCTGGTTGCTGTCAGCTGGTTCCGGAGATTGCCCTTCATCGGGCTGGAAATCCCCTATCAGATCTGGCGGTTCAGCCATCGTTTCATGGGGGCCCTTTTTGCAATCGTGGTCTTTCACCAGTTCTTCGTCGACATGCCGACAGAGGTAGATCCATCGCTCTCGGTGCTTCTGAACACATTCGGCATCGCCGGAGTGATCGCGTGGATATTCACCGAGCTGGTCGCCCCATACCTGCGGCGTAGAGAATTCACCGTCACAGAGATCAGCCAGACCAAGGACACCACCACGCTAACCCTCCGCGCCGAGAGGCGGGCCATGCGGTGGCGGCCGGGGCAATTCGCCTTCTTCCGCGCGCCAGAGGCAGGACTGTCCGAGCCGCACCCCTTCACGATCGCCAGCGCCCCGCGCCCTGACGGCACCCTGACGTTCTCCATCCGGGGGTTGGGTTGCTGGACACGAAGCCTGCCCGCCATCTTGCGGACCGGAACGCGCGTGCAGGTCGAAGGGCCATATGGACGGTTCAATTTCCGCAAGGGCGGTGCGCGCCAAATATGGCTTGCCGGCGGCATCGGTATCACGCCGTTCCTCGCCTGGGCGGAAAGCCTGACAGAGGCGGAGAGTCGCGACATTCACCTCATCTACTGCGTTCCGACACAAGAAGAGGCGATTGGGGTAGAGACGCTGCGCGCTGCGGCTGCCCGCAACCCGAGGTTCAGTTTCGAGGTGGTCGTCACGACGCGCGATGGCAGGCTCACGGCCGAGCGCCTGATTGGCGCGGTCCCTTTCGCGATCCGGCAAGCCGATCTGTGGTTCTGCGGCCCAACCGGTCTGAAGGACGGGGTTCTCAAGGGCTTGAAAGCACAAGGCCAAACGCCTCGCCGTGTCCGCTTCGAGCTGTTCGAATTCGCCTGAACGCGGGGCAGGGCGCATAGCCATGCCAGCCCTGTAGCCTGCGCTCGCATCTTTTTGGCCCCGCCATCATCGGCGGGGCCATTTTCCTGACGGCAAGCTGAAGCAGGAATCGCTGGGGCGTCAGGATGCCCTCAGGTCGGGGTGCCAGATTGGTCTCATCAAACGAAAGGACCCCTTGCCATGAAAAAGACCCTGACCGCCCTTGCCCTGATCGCACTCTTGCCCGCCGGCGCTGCGCTGGCCGACGACGATGATTGCAATGCGCCCCGTGACCAGTGGCAGCCGCGCGAGGCCGCCATGCAGATGGCCGAACAGAACGGTTGGACGGTGCGCGACTTCGAGATCGACGACGGCTGCTACGAAATCGAAGGCCGAGACCAGGATGGCCGCGAGATCGAGGTGAAGCTCGATCCGGCGACGCTGCAGATCGTCGAGATGGACTACGAGGATGATGACGACGACCGCGGTGGCGCCCGCAATCCCGCGCCCGCTGGAACGGTCGCTCCTCCGCAGAACGGCCTCTTCGGAAACGGCGCCCCTCCGCAGGTTCAGGTGAACTGAACAGCTCCGAAGCACCCTGAACAAGGATCATTCCCATGAAATCACTTCTCGCAACGCTCGCGCTTACCACCGCACTCACGCTTCCCGGCCTCGCTATGGCACGGCCCGTGACGCTCACAACCACCCTTAACAACTATGGTGGCGACGGCGCTTACCTCGCGCTTTACGTTACCGACGCCTCGGGCGCCTATGTCGGCAGTCTCTGGATGGCTGGTGGCAAGTCCAAGTACTACGAGCATCTGAGCGACTGGTACCGTGCCACGGGCGGCGATACCGCGCAGGTAAACGGTATCACCGGCGCCAGCGTCGGCGCGGGCCGCAGTCTCGAGATCACGCTCGATCTGGCCGACGCGCTGTTCGATACGGGCTACACGCTGCACATCGACGCGGCGGTCGAGGATATGCGCGACAGCCCGAACGAGGTGGCCGTGCCGCTGACGACGGCGGGCGCGGGCACGCCGGTGAGCGGGCGGCGCTACATCTCCAACTTCTCCTACGACATGTGAGGGGCAGGGCCATGATCCGTACACTCCATCGCTGGCCGGGTCTTCTGGCACTCGCGCTCGTCACGATCCTGAGCCTGAGCGGCGCCGCGCTCTCGGTCTTTCCGACAGTCGAGCGCATCACCGCGCCGCAGGTGGAGACTGGCCTGACAGTCGCCACCCTCGCGGACCGCATCCAGGTCGTCTATCCGGGCGTCGAGCAGATCCGGCGGTCGCCCTCCGGTCGGATCACCGCCTATTGGTTCGATCAGGGCGCGCCGGGTGCTGCCGTGATCGACCCGGCGACGGGCGCGGGCGTGGCCTCGGCCGACCCGAACCAGGCCCTTCGCTGGCTCACCAACTTTCATCGCTCGCTCTTCCTCGGGGATGGCGGGCGCATCGCCATGGCCGCCGGGGCCGCGGCGATGCTGGTCCTCTCGCTCTCGGGTGCTATGCTGGTCGCGCGACGGGCGGGCGGATGGCGGCACTGGTTCGCGTCCTTGCGCGGTCCGTTCGCGGGCAGGCTGCATGTCGAGATCGCCCGGATCGCCGTCATCGGCCTCGTTCTGTCCTCCACCACCGCCCTCTGGATGACAGCCTCCACCTTCGATCTTCTGCCGGACGGTAGCGTCCTGCCGGCTGATCCCACCGAAGTGAGCGGAGAAATTGGGTTCGCTCTCGATCAGATGGCCACGCTGCTGCAGACCCCCGTCGCCGAGCTGCGCGAACTGAGCTTTCCCTATCCCGGCGACGCGACGGACGTGTTCACACTGAAGACCGACTGGGGCACCGGCTATCTTGACCAGGGAACCGGCGCGCTCGTGGCATGGGCCGACCTGACCGGGTGGGAGCGCGTCTCGGAAACCATTTACATGCTGCACACGGGGCAGGGGGCCGCGACGCTCGGCCTTGTGCTCGGGATGATGGCGCTCGGAGTGCCGGCGATGGGCGTTACCGGCGTCTTGATCTGGCTTGCCGGGCGGCGCGGGCGGCCGCGCATCCGGGGCAACCAGCCCGCGGGCCGTGCCGAGACGATCATTCTTGTCGGCAGCGAGGGTGGCAGCACCTGGGGCTTCGCCGCGACCCTGCATGCCGCGCTGACGGCAGCGGGGCAGGGCGTCCATGTTGGCCCGATGTCGGGCTTCGCGCCAGAGCGCTACGCCCGTGCCGAGCGCATCATCCTGCTCGCCGCGACCTATGGCGATGGTGCCGCTCCGGCCTCGGCGAAGGGCTTTCTCGACCGGCTGAACGCCACAGACCGAGCGCCCGACTTTCCGATTGCCGTTCTCGGCTTCGGCGACCGGAGTTTTCCGGCCTATTGCGCTTTCGCCAAGGACGTCACGGCAGCGGCAAAGGCGAAAGGTTGGCCCGAGCTTCTGCCGCTCGACACGATCGACCGGCAATCGCCACAGGATTTCGCGCGCTGGGGCCGCGCGCTTGGCGAGATGCTTGGCATACCCCTTGACCTTGCGCACCAACCCGTCTTGCCGCGCACCGAACAATTGACCCTCGTCTCGCGGCGCAACTACGGGGCTGAGATGCAGGCGGGGGCCGCGATCCTGCGCTTTGCCCTGCCGAGCGCAACGCCGTGGCAGCGGCTGACGGGCGCGGGCTTCGCACGGTTCCAGGCGGGCGACCTGATCGGCGTCCTGCCGCAGGGCAGCGCCGTGCCACGTCTCTACTCGCTTGCCTCGGGCCGGCGCGACGGGTTCGTCGAGATCGTGGTGCGCAAGCATCCGGGCGGTCTGGCCTCGGGCCAGCTGACCGCGCTGGAACCGGGCGATACGGTCCGGGCCTTCCTGCGCCGCAATCCCGGCTTTCACGCCGACCGCGGTCGCACCCCGCTGATCCTGATCGGGGCGGGCACCGGCATCGGGCCGCTGGCGGGCTTCATCCGCGGCAATGCGCGGCACAGGCCCGTGCACCTGTTTTTCGGGATGCGGCATGCGGACAGCGATTTCTTCTATGGCGAAGAGATGCCCGGCTGGCAGGCTGAGGGGCGGTTGACCCGGCTTGTCACCGCCGTCTCGCGCGGCGCGCGGCGCAGTTATGTGCAGGACGCCTTGCGCGCCGACGCGGCGCAGGTGGCCCGGCTTATCTGCGACGGGGCGCGTGTGATGGTCTGCGGCGGGCGCGACATGGCCACGGGCGTGAGCGATGCGTTGGCCGAGATCCTCGCACCTGCCGGGCTTACGCCCGCAGTCCTAAAGGCAGAGGGGCGGTATGTCGAAGATGTCTACTGAGCGCGCGCGCATCGCCCTGAACGGCCCCACCATGGGCACGCGCTGGTCGGCGCTGTTCTTCGCGGATCGGGGCCGCGACACGGATGCAATCCGTGCCGCCCTTCAGGCGGCTGTCGACGAGGTGGACAAGCAGATGTCGACGTGGAACGCGGAGAGCGCGCTCATGCGGATCAATGCGGCGCCGGTGGACGATTGGGTGGTGGTGCCGGAGCAACTGCGGGCGGTCCTGCGCCTCGGGCTCGAGATCGGGCGCGCCTCGGGCGGGGCCTTCGATATCGGCATGGGCGATGCGGTGACGGCCTGGGGTTTCGGGCCCGGGGCCGCCGCGCCCGAGGGTATCCGCGCCGTGATGGACGCCCCCCGCCGCCCGGCGCAGGAGGTGCTGGAGATCGAGGGGATGCAGTTGCGCAAGACCGCGCCCATTGCGCTGGATTTGAACGGCATCGCCAAGGGCTATGGCGTCGACCGGCTCGCCGAGACCTTGCGCGATCATGGGATTGCCGACGCCCTTGTCGGCATCGACGGTGAGATGCGTGCCATGGGCCTGCGCCCCGATGGCGAGGCATGGATCATCGCGGTAGAAGCGCCGGACCCTGATCGCCGGACGCCGCATTCGGTTCTGGCGCTGCAGGACGCCGCCGTGGCGACCTCCGGTGACTACCGCCATTGGGTCGAGGTTCAGGGGCGCCGCCTGTCGCATACCATGGATCCGAGACGTGGCGCGCCGCTGATCGCCTCGCCGGCCTCCGTCACCGTGGTGGCCCGCACCTGTGCCGAGGCCGATGCTTGGGCGACGGCGCTCATGGTGCTCGGTGCGGAGAGGGGTGCGGACCTCGCGAGACAACGTGGACTCGACGCCCTGTTTCTTCTGTGCGATGATGAAGGCAATGCAATGGGCGTGGGAGTCGGGCGTCTTTTTTCCGAAGAACCAGCGGCAATCGCCTCAGCCGGGGGAAGATGAGCCGCATGGAACAGACCCGTACCGATCGCTTCAAGACCGCACTCCTGCTGATGGCCGCAACCGGGCTGATCGTGGGACTCGCATTCTACCTTGCGGGCCAACCAGAGATCGCGAACCTGATCTGGATTGCAGGAGTTGTTCCCGCGCTCGCAGCGCTTGTGGTCGAAATCGTCCGGAGCATTGGGCGCGGCGAGGTGGGCCTCGATATCGTCGCCGCGCTCTCCATGACCGCGGCGCTCGTCTTCGGCGAGACGCTCGCAGCGGCGGTCGTTGCGGTGATGTATTCGGGCGGCACCTTCCTCGAAGCCTTCGCAGAGGGCCGCGCGCCCGTCGGTCGATGCAGGACCTCCTGTCCCGCGTGCCCCGGACCGCGACCCGGCACCGCAACGGTGCGCTGGAGGAGGTGCCGCTCGACGAACTCGCCCCCGGTGATCGCCTGCTGATCCGGCAGGGCGACGTGGTGCCGGTAGACGGCACAGTGGCCTCCGACACGGCCTTCCTCGACACCTCGGCGCTGACCGGCGAGTCCCTGCCAGTCCGGCTGGCGCGCGGGGCCGACGCCATGAGCGGCTCGACCAATGCGGGCGAGGCCTTCGACCTGACGGCGACGCGCGAAGCCAAGGACAGCACCTATGCCGGGATCGTTCGCCTGGTGGAGGAGGCGCAGGCGTCCAAAGCGCCGATGTCCCGGCTGGCCGACCGCTGGTCGCTGGGCTTTCTGGTCGTCACCGTCAGTATCGCCTTCGTGGCGTGGTGGTTCACCGGTGATCCGATCCGCGCGGTTGCCGTTCTGGTCGTCGCCACGCCCTGTCCGCTGATCCTTGCTGTGCCGGTCGCACTGGTCGCCGGCCTGTCGCGTGCGGCGCATTTTGGCGTGCTGATCAAGGGCGCAGGGCCGCTCGAGACGATGGCGCGGATCCGCACGCTGATCCTCGACAAAACGGGGACGCTGACGGATGGCCGTCCACAGATCGTCTCGATCGACAGCCACGATGGCATGACCGAGGACGACATCCTCCGCCTCGCCGCCGCGCTCGATCAGGCATCGAAACACCCCGTGGCGCAGGCCATCGTCGCTGCCGCAAAGGCGCGGGGCTTCACACTGCCCGTTCCGACAGAAGTGGCTGAGATCCCGGGCGAAGGGGTCTTGGGTCGTGTGGAGGACCGCGAGGTGATCGTCGGCGGCGACGGCTTCGTGGCGTCCCGTGTCGGGCGGATGGTGGGCGATCACCCCGCCAAGGGCGCCGGATCGGTCCTTGTCGCAGTGGCAGTTGACGGTCACATGGCCGGGCACCTCGTCATGTCCGACCCGCTGCGCGAGGGGGCGGGCACCATGCTGGACGGTCTGCGCCGTCAAGGGATCGCGCGCATCCTTCTGGCTACTGGCGACCGCGCGGACGTGGCCGAGCGCGTGACCGAGGGGCTGGGCCTCGACGGGCTGCGGGCCGGTCTGACGCCGGATCAAAAGGTGTTACTGGTGCTTTCCGAGCGTAAACACGGGCCGGTGATGATGGTGGGTGATGGTGTCAACGACGCGCCCGCCCTGGCCGCAGCCGATGTAGGCGTGGCAATGGGGGCACGGGGCGCCGCGGCCTCGGCCGAGGCGGCGGACGTGGTGCTGCTCGTCGACCGGATCGACCGGCTTGGGCCCGGGATCGAGATCGCGCGGGCGTCGCGCCGGATCGCTGTCGAAAGCGTGGTCGCGGGTATCGGTCTGTCGGTTCTCGGCATGATTGCCGCCGCTTTCGGGTATCTCACCCCGGTGCAGGGGGCGCTTCTGCAAGAGGTCATCGACGTCGCTGTTATCCTGAACGCCCTGCGCGCGCTGCGCATCGCGCCACAGGAGCCAGCTACGGGCAAACCACAGGCCATCATGTCAGAGCAAGCTGACATCGTTCAAGGAGCCACGCCATGAGCCGTCTATCACATTCTGAAATCCATATGGTGCATCGCATCGGCTGGCTGCGGGCCGCCGTTCTCGGGGCCAATGATGGTCTTGTCTCGACTGCGAGCCTCGTCGTCGGCGTCGCGGCCGCAGGCTCCGGCAAGCCCGAGGTCATGATCGCCGGGCTGGCCGGGCTTATGGCTGGCGCGATGTCCATGGCGGCGGGGGAGTATGTCTCGGTCAGCTCGCAAACTGACGCCGAACAGGCGGACCTCGCCCGAGAGAGCCGTGAGCTCGAGGAAACGCCCGAGGCCGAGCTCGAGGAACTAACCCGGATTTATGTTGAAAGGGGGCTGGACCGCGACCTGGCGGAAAAGGTTGCCGTGCAACTGACTGAACGTGACGCGCTCGGATCGCATGCGCGCGACGAACTTGGCATTTCGGAAACCGTTGCCGCCCGCCCTATTCAGGCCGCTCTGGTGTCCGCACTGACCTTCGCCGTTGGGGCGGTGCTGCCCCTGATCGTCGTAATGCTGGTCCCGGAGGCGCAGATCGCTCCCCTGGTGGCGGGATCGACGATCCTTGGCCTTGCGGTTCTTGGCGGATTGGGTGCTTCCGCCGGCGGCGCAGGCATCGTTCGTGGGGCCGCAAGGGTCACGCTATGGGGCGCGCTTGCCATGGCCGCGACAGCCGGGGTCGGTGCGCTGTTCGGGGTCGCCGTAGGCTAGAGTCAATGGGGTGTACCCGAACCCCGCTCCGGCTGCTTGTTGCGGCAACGCTCGTCAACATCGTGCTGATCATCGAGGTGCCAAAGATCGAGTCGCAGCGCGTGGGGTTAGAAACCCATGTCCGCAAATGGGTCATGCTGGACGAGATCAACACCGATATTCTGGAGCGGTCCTATGTCTGGGAGGACCGCACGCCCATCGGCACGTTCAGTTCCGCCTTCACATCCAGGATCCAGTCCAGCCTGATCGCGCTTGCCAAGTCGGGCGGGGCATCGGTTGTTGATCGGCTGAAGTAGTCTCGATCACCGCAGGGTCAGCCCAGCTTCATTTGTTCCCGTCGATCCACTTCGACATCAGCCCCTTGTCGCGGAAACACTCATCCGGCACGGCGCGGCGTTTGATCCGGGCGAGGCGTTCGGCGAAGGCGACCTGTTTGGACGAGGGCAGGCTGTTCAGCGCTGTCGCGGATGTGAGCTTGGCTTGTGCGTCGATCCAGGCGCTCAGGGACCGGCGGTCCTGCTGAACCTCCCACGGCAAAAGCGTCTGGTTGCGCAGTGCCAGCGCGCGCGCATAGGCGATCTGCTTTGGCGTCGCGGGCAGGGCGTAAGTGGTGCTTTCCATCGGGGCTCTCCCTTCATAGCTTGGTTTCAGAATAGAACATAACAGGAACAAAAGCAAGCCGCCTGCGCAAATCATGGGGTTTGAGAGGAAGAGGAGGGTCGGGGAGGATCAGGCCTTTGAGGTGCCCGAAAGAGCGTGTCCGGGCCTGCCCCTGTTCTTCAATGGGGTCTGATGCCGGAAAGTGCAGGATCCTAGGTTCTCATGAGCTTTGCATTCAACATTCTCCGGCATCAGTTCCCCAAAGAGTGAAAGTGTCCTTCGGGTTTTGTGACTGACGGATGAGGGCCTTTGGGGTCCCTCGGATGGGTCCGGGCCGGATTCCGGTCTGCCGTTCCTGATGAAGGGCATTCTCATGCAAACAGGTGTCTTGCGCGTATTGCGCGCGACCGCTGCCTCGTGGTGGCGACACAAGGAACTACGCCGAACCGGCCAGACGGGGCAGGCACAACGGCGCGAGCGCGAGACCGTCCTACGTGATCTCGGTTATCTGAAGCAGGCGGCGCTGTTGCCTAACGCGCATGTGATCTGCGGAGAGGGTGGGACATTCCTCCATCTCGGTTGGACCACCGTTTCAACCTTCGCGCCAATCGAGCGCTTTCCCTTGGCCACTCTTGCGGTAGCACGAGGGACCCCGTTTATCGATATCCGACCCGTCACCGATGTGATTGCCTTCGCGAACCTGCCGCGGGTGACGCGGGACGGATCGGACGACCCTGAACCTTCGGGTCCCGGCAGGTCCGTGTCGCTGACCACCTACATCGACATGGTCGAACAGCTCGGCGCGAGCATCACCAACGATCCGCGGCCCTGTCGGTCAACCTAGTCACCACTCCCTCTTACCAAAACTCGAAAGGACGCCAGCCATGGCCCGATCCCGCACGCCCAAATTCGATGCCTCCGAGGTCATCACAAACGAAATCATCCGTATTATTGAGCGCGGCGTCCTGCCGTGGCGCAAGCCTTGGACCGCAGGTGGCAGCTCTCGTCCCCTGCGCGTGGGCGGTGAACCCTACCAGGGGGTGAACAACTTTCTGCTGACGATGCGGACCGTGATGGCGGGCCACAGCTCTCCCTTCTGGATGACGCTGCCGCAGGCCAATGCGTTGGACGCAAAGGTCCGCAAGGGCGAGAAGTCCTCTGTCGTCGTTTACTACGGTCAAAGCCGGAGAGACGCCGGCGATGAGCATGATCACAGCGACGGGGATGATCACTCCGAGGAAGCCCGTATCTTCCGCTTCCAGAAATCCTACCGTGTGTTCAATGCCTGCCAGATCGAGGGCTTGCCCGACAGCTTCTACCCTGACCCGGAGCCCGTGCCCGAGCATCCGCCGTCCGAGCCCATCCCGCACATGCAGGCGTTTTTCGATGCCATCGACATCACGACCGTCTTCACAGGAACGGAAGCGTACTACCTGCCGCCCGTGGACAAGGTTTACATGCCGTCCATCACGCGGTTCCAGGACCCGCGCAATTTCTACGGGGTCTGGGCCCATGAGCTGGCCCATGCCACGAAAGCCCCGCATCGACTGAACCGAGATTTCGGTCTCTCGAAATTCGGCAACACCTCTTACGCGCGCGAAGAGATCGTCGCAGAATTGACCTCGGTGTTCCTGGGTCAAACGCTTGGCTTCACGGCGCATACGCTCGAGATGAATGCCGCCTATCTCCACAACTGGTTGCGCGTTCTTCGGTCGGACAAGGGTGCGATCTTCAAGCACGCCGCAGATGCGCAGCGCGCCTGCGACTATCTGATCGCCAGATCGGAGACGGGCAGGGCAGGGCGCAGTGCCGAGGCCGCCTGACCACACAGAGAACGGAGACTCGCATGTCACGTAAGGAACCCAAGACGCTGCGGGTGGCCTGCTTCAACGACGGCCGCCGCAAGATCATCGTCTTCAAGCGCGGTGCCTATTGGTGGAGCCCGTCCGAGGGCGCTTATCCGCTCTCGGCAGCGCTCGAGAGCATCAAGCACCAAGGCGGCTGGATCGAAACCATCCCCAACCCGAACTACAGAGCCAGAGGGCTGTTCGGGTAAGGCGCCTTCTGCTTCGATCCTTTCGCCAAGCAGAAAAGTGAAAGCGGGCTTTGGGAAGGGTGTTTCAACTTCTCAAAGGAGATCCCCATGTCCATGACCGTTCAACCCCAGCCAGACCGTCCAGATCCGACCGTGATCGCGGCGCAAAACGACGCGTTTCGCAAGCTCGCGTGCCTTGGGGTGCCGCCCGTGCAGCCCATTCAGGGCCGCATGCATGTCACTCGCGCGCTTATGGAAGCCGATGACGGCTTCATGGCCGAGGCGGTGAAGGCCACCGGTGCGTTCGATACATTCGAGCCCGAGAATGACCCTGAAGGCTGGCACGATTTTGGCGCGGTCGAGATCCGGGGCGAGACCGTGTTCTGGAAAATCGATCTCTATGAAGCAGACTCGGATTTCCGCTACGGGGCTGAGACCCCGGACAATCCTGCCACCACCGTCCGCGTGCTGACCATCATGCTGGCGCGCGACTGGTAGGGCAGGGGACTCCTCCCCTGACATCTGAGACGATGAAGGCCCGCTGCCCCTCAAAAAGGCAAAGTGGGCCTTTTGTCGTGGTGATCCCTGAAGCCGGGGATTGGTCACGCGCAAGCGCGCGGGCCACACCTCACCCTCCTGGAAGGATATCCCATGACCACAAGCTTTGCTCCCCTTACCGTTGCTATCGGCGATCTCGTCCCGCATCCCGCCAATGTACGCAGCAACGCGCCGGAAACCTATGATCCCGAGAACATCGCCCATCTGAAGGCCAGCATCGCCGTTCTGGGTCTCCTGCAGCCTCTCCTGGTCCAGAAGCTCGACGGCAAATACGCAGTGCTCGCCGGTGGCCGACGCCATGCCGCGCTGAAGGAGCTGGTCGCGGACAAGGCCACCAAGGAGTTCACGGCGAAGACCAATGTCGACTGCCGCCTCGTGCCGGAAGACTGCGACGTCACCACGGCGCTGTCGCTCGCCGAGAACATCACCCAAGCGCCGATGAATGCCATCGACGAGTTCGAGGCCTTCGCCCGGATGATGGAGGTCGACGGCCAGACGCCCGAGACGATCGCAAAGACCTTCGGCACCACGGTGGCGGCCGTGAAAGGCCGGTTGCGCTATGGCCTGATCCACCCCGACATCCGCGCCGCGGCCCGGGGCAAGGTGATCACGCTCGACACGATGAAGGCCTTTGCCGAGCATCCGAGCCAGGAGGCGCAGCGCGAGGTCTTCGAGGCGCTCACGAAGGACGGCGGCTATCTGCAGGCCTATACCGTCCGGCAGGCGCTCAAATCCCGCGGGGTGCAAGTCAAAGATGATATTGGGGCTTTCGTGCGCGAAGACTACGAGGCGCGTGGCGGTGCTGTCGCGGCTGACCTTCTTGAAGAGCATTCCGTGCTTGAGGATGCGGCGCTGGTCGAGACCATCTTGCTCGAGAAGCTCGGTGCCGCTGCCGAAGAGGCCCGCATAAAGCTGGGCTTTGCCTGGGCCGATGCGATGGTCCGCTATGATTACGCGACCATGGCCGACTACGGCCGCGTTTATCCCGGCCCGATCGAGCCTGATGAGGCTGCGCAAAAGCGCATCGATGAGATCACCGCCGAACTCGAGAAACTGCAGCTCGAGATGGAGGATGAGGGGCTCGAGGACGGTGCCTACAACGCGCTTTACGAGCGCGTGGACGCCTTGGAAGAGGAAGCCCGCGACCTGCAGGAGGCCTACAGCGCCGAGGACCTCGCACGGTCTGGGGTGATCGCCTCGTGGCAGGGTGGGCAGATCACGCTCCATGTTGGTCTCGTCCGCCCGGAAGACACCATCAAAGAGGAGGGCGCGCGCGGCTCCTCGGCTAGCCCGACCGGGGAGGAGGCCCCGGACCCGGGCGAAATCACTTATCCAGCCTCACTGGCTGAGGACCTCAAGACCGAGCGAGCCATGGCGCTTGGGGCCGCGATGGCGCTGCATCCGGAAGCCACGCTCGATCTGACGCTCTTCAAGCTGGTCAGTGACGTTCTGGCCAGCGGCATGAGTGTCACGCAGGCGATCAAGATCGATGCCCGCAAGGAATACCGCAGCCATGCCAAGATGGACGAGATCGACGAGACCTCGCTCGAGCAGGTGGCGGCGGCGCATGATGCGCTTGACCTTTCGTGGCTCGATGACACCCGCGCGCCCGCCGATCAGTTCGCGGCGTTTCGCGCGCTGGAGGTCGGCGAGAAGGCCAAGCTCGTGGCCTATGCCACGGCCAGCACCACGCAGTCCTGCTTCGCGCGGGACCGCCAGCGCGACAGCCTGATGCATGCGTTCGAGATCGAGATCATGCCCGACATCCGCGCCCACTGGACGCCGAATGCGGCGCTCTTCAACCGCTTCAAGAAGGCTTGGCTTCTGAAGATCCTCGGCGAGGATCTGGGTCTCGCCCAGGAGGCGGTGACGCTCGCCTCGTCGAGCAAGAAAGAGATCGTCGCCTTCTGCGACAAGCTCTTCGCCGAACCCTTCGCCACACTCACGGACGCGCAGCGCGCTGCCGTGGCCGCCTGGTGCCCGCCGATGATGCAGACCGCCGGTATCGCCTGTGATGAGGCGGAGCCCGCTGCGGAAACCCCCGAGCCTGACAGCGAGGTCGCGCAAGCGGCCTGAGTCCTCACGCGACCCGCGCGAGGCATTCCCCGCGCGGGTCGACCCTCCCATACCCAACCGAAAGACATCCTCATGGCTATTCTCAAGTTCTCTGCGTCCGCTGTCGCGGCGCAGATCGCCCATGCGCGCGCCTGCAAAACCTTCCTGCCCAACTGGAACGGTCCCGTGGACAGGCCGGCCCTGATCCTCATCGTCGGCAATGGCGTGCATCTGCGCTCGAACGGCATCGATGGCACGACCACCCGTATCGTCACCACCGAAAAGGCCGATCCCTCCTTCGCCTTCGCCGACGGCATGAACCCGTTTCGGGACACCGACTGGATGGCGCAGCGCCGCATTGCGTTCCGCGATCTGACCGGCCAGTTCTACACCGACATCCTCGACGATGTGCAGGTGCTCATCGACCGGGGGCAGGGGGCGATCCGGCTCGCCACCGATGGCCACAGCATCCGTGTCTTCGCGCGCCGGGCCTCGGATTATCTCATCGGCGGGACCTACGAAGTGCCCTCGGGCCTCGGTGGCACCTTCAGGGTCATCCTCAAGGATGCCTGCGACACCTTCGCGATCGTGCAGAACTGCGGCAATTCGGCGTTTTGGGAATTCGAAGAAGATGATGCAGCGCCAATGTCCCGAGAGCGCGAAGCGCGGCAGGGTATTGGTGCTTCAGCTTATTCCCATAAACGCTGCGAGGATTTCGACGCCATGCAGCCCTACCGCGTGCCGCTCGATGCGCTGATGGAACTCAATGATCGGAGGGCGGCCTGATGGGATGGCTCTTCTACACCGACCGCCGCGTCAAAACCTACGCGGATGAGAAAGCGGAAATCGCCCGGCTCTGCACTTTCGAGGGCGACACGCGCAAAACCGAACTGGTCAAAGCCTGCAAGGTCGGCTCCACCTGGTATGCGGCGGCAAGGGTCACCAATCTCGACGGCACCGCTATCGAAGACGCGACCTATGTGACCGATGTGGATGGCTCCATCACGTTCGGGGCTGTCTTCCTCACCCGATACGATGACGGCTGCTGGGGCTACAAGGACATGGAGGAAAGCGCGGGACCGGTCGAATCCCGCGCGCCACTGAGCCTGTTGGCCCTGCTGTCCGAGCTGAAAGACCCAGACAGCTATGCTCATGCCTGGCGCCAGCGCTGCCAGGACTGGGCTGCGATCCCGGACTACGAGGAAGGCGACAAGATCAAGCTCGCAGCACCTGTGACGCTCACCGATGGCAGTACCTGCCAGATTGTCACCGCGACCCACTACAGGCGCGGGCGGCAAAAGCGCCGCTGCTACCGCATCGAGGAAACCGGTGGGCTCGTACGCCTGTCGAAGGCCTCGCTTGCGGGCTCGGAGCTGCTCAGCTCCGCGAAAGGTGCGGCTAGCCCGGTGCTGGCGGAGTATCTCGCGGGGCGACATTAGGTCCTGCGCCGGACGGTTCATCGGCCTGCCCGGCGACAGCAGATCCTGCGGCTTATCTTGACATGGCAATGCAAATGCATTACCTATCGCAAGCAGCAAAGACCCTTTTCTTCAGGAGACTGCCATGACAGCCCTCGCACAAGATGTCTCGAAACTCACGGATCGGTATCAGACGACCGTGCCGGCGGGTGTGCGCAAGCAGCTCAAGCTGGGCAAGGGCGACCAGATTCGCTACTGCACCGAGCCGAGTGGCAGGGTCTATATTGAGCCCGTGCGCAGCGACGAGGAAGATCCTGTGCTCGGCGCCTTTCTCGATTTTGTCGAGGCCGATATCAAGGCGCATCCGGACCGCATTCGGGCGTTCGATGGGGCTTTGCATGACCGTCTTGCAGCACTGGTCGGAGACGTTGATGTCGATCTCGATGCGCCGCTATCGCTCGAGGATGAATGAGCGGCGATAGCGTGCCCGCTCAAGCGCCCCTTGTCGTAAACGGATGGTCGATTTATGCGCATCCGCTCTTTCTGGACCAGCTCGAAGGGCTGACCCTGGAGGTCGAGGCGCGTAAGGCACGCGATCCCAAGACCTGGCGCAAGAAAAATTCCGCGAAACGGCTGGCCGCCATCTTCAAGCTGGTGACCGAGGCCATACCGGCAGATCCGGGTGCCGCCGCCTTCCGGCAAGGCGGCACACTCGGCGATCACCGCAAGCACTGGTTCCGGGCGAAATTCTTCCAGCAGTACCGGTTGTTCTATCGGTTCAACAGCGATGCGAAGGTCATCGTGGTGGCCTGGGTGAACGACGACAAGACCCTGCGCGCCTATGGCAGCAAGACGGATGCCTATGCGACGTTCAAAGGGATGCTGGAAGATGGCAACCCACCTGACAATTTCGACGCGCTCTTGAAAGAAGCTGCAGCGGCGGGCAAGCGGTTCGAAACTTCCCTTGAAGCGGCGCCCGATCGGTAAGTGGGGTCGAATGCCTGAAGGAGCGGAATCCCACGCTAAGGCTGCCAGTAAGGGGGCATTATGCGTTTCAATCGCCGTCATACTTGGGCCAAGTGAAATAGGCGACATTGGTGTGTCATATGGCTGGTACGATGAAATTCTCAGAAGTCCCTCCCTATCCGTACACCTGCCGTTCGCTGCATCGTGTACGAACTGATAAGATGCGGACAAAGGGTGCATTCGCTGCGGATGCGCAGATGGCTGCTTCAGGTTTGGCGCACCGATAGGACATTGCAGCAGGTCGCGCCGGTTAGTCCGTATAGCTTTGGCAGGCATCAACTCCGTTGGCTGTCGAGGCAAGTAGCTGATCTGCATCACGGATGAGATCGGCGACCCGCCTGTCCGCCAGACGATACCGAACGAAGCGGCCTTTGCTGCGGCGACTGACCAGCCCGCATTCCAGCAGACAGCGCAGATGGTTCGAGACGTTGGGCTGACCCAAACCCGTATGCCCGACGATTTCCTGCACGTTGCGTTCGTCCGACACCAGCGCATCGAGGATCGTCAGACGGCTGGGATCGCTTAGGCCCCGGAAGAGCTTTGCCCGCAGTTCCAGTGTATCGGGTGCCGAAAAATCGTCTTGAATGTTTTGCGCTGTCATATCATTATCCACTGATACGTTAGCAGCGTACCTTTTCGCCCGCCACCACAAAAAGGATCGCACATGAGCCAGCCCGATAACAGCAAGTTGGCGACAGCCTCCTCCCCGATCCGAATGCGGGTGCAAGGCATGGACTGCGCGAAAGATGCCGCCGAGATCGAGCGCGCGGCCCGTTCTGCGGGCGTGGCCGAAGGCGACGTGAAAGTGTCCGCCGCCACCCACATCATGACATTGCGGATCGCGGACGGCGATCTGCCGAAAGTGCGGCCCGCGCTCGACGCGACCGGCTACGGTTTCGAGAAGATCGAGGACGGCGATACATCGTCCGATCCGGCCTACAAGGACCCGAGCTA
>NZ_JBISBV010000012.1:0-58822 GCF_046592965.1 Marivita sp. S2033 | reverse complement strand
GGTTCGGTCGATTTCCGCAAACCCCTTTGATAAAACGGAAAAATCCGTGCCCGTCAGGGCGGTGTCACTGGTTCGCAATGGGGATAATGGCGGAGAGACAGGGATTCGAACCCTGGGACCCCTTGCAGGGTCAACGGTTTTCGAGACCGCCCCGTTCGACCACTCCGGCACCTCTCCGCGGGGGTCTGGTGGGGGGGCGTTTAGCTTTTAGGTCGGGGCTGTGCAACCCATATTTGCGCCTTGCGCCATCCTGCCGACAGGAATGGTTCGGCTTGGCATCCTGCCCCATGCATCATAGGTAACGGGGCAGGGCAATTCTGGAGTAGCGCGATGATCCGCAATGTGATGGCGTCGGCCGTGGCGGGGCTGGTTTTGATGGCTTGGGGCGGTGTGGCGTCAGCCGCTCCGGTGGACGATCTGCTCGATGCGCTGGATGTTCCCGAGCTTGTGGGGATCATGCGGCAGGAAGGGCTCGAATACGGAGTCGAGCTGGCGGATGACATGATTGCCGGCGGCTCCACCGAGGGCTGGGAGGCGACGGTTGAGCGGATTTACGACGAAGATCGCATGTACGAAACGGTGCGCGCGACCTTTGCCGAAGAATTCGGTGAGGCCGACGCGACGCCTTTGATTGCGTTTTTCGACACCGGGGCAGGGCAGCAGATCGTGCGTCTCGAATTGAGTGCGCGCAATGCCATGCGCGATCAGGAAGTCGAGGACGCGGCGCGTGCAGCCTTTCGGGACGTGGAGGACGTGCAATCGGACACGCTTGAGTCGATCACCGATTTTGTCGCAACCAACGATCTGATCGAGGCCAACCTCGTCGGCTCGCTCAATGCAAATTTCATGTTCTACCTGGGGCTGGTCGATGGGGGCGGGCTTGAGATGTCCGAGGCCGATATCCTGACCGAGGTCTGGTCGTCCGAGGATGAAACCCGCACCGATACGCGGGAATGGGTTTATGCGTTTTTGCTGATGGCGTACCGGCCGCTGCCCGAGGGTGTGATCGACGACTACACCGAGCTGTCCAAAACCGATCCGGGCCGTGCGCTCAATCGCGCGCTGTTTGCCGGGTTCAACAAGATGTATGATGATATCTCCTATGCGCTTGGACTCGCCGTGGCGCGGCAGATGCAGGTTCAAGAGCTGTGAGCCGGCATTTTTAATGCCGCATTGGCGTTGACAACGTGCCCTCTTGGCCGCATAAGCCGCCCACACAAGACGGGGCTTCGGTCCCGCCTTTTGTTTTGGTAGACAATTTCGCTCCTGACGGGGCGCGCTGTTCGAGGCGGGGCTTGATCCCGAAACACCGGAACCTCCGGGGCCACAGAACGCGGGAGACAAAGGAAAAGACAGATGTTCGCGGTCATGAAAACCGGCGGCAAGCAGTATAAGGTCCAATCGGGCGATACTCTGCGGGTCGAAAAGCTGGCAGCCGATGCAGGCGAGAAAGTCCAGTTCAATGAAATTCTGATGCTGGGTGGTGACAAGGTCGTCGTGGGCGTTCCCACGGTTGACGGCGCCGCCGTTCAGGCCGAAGTGATCGACCAGATCAAGGGCGAGAAGGTCATCAACTTCGTCAAGCGTCGCCGCAAGCACAGCTCCAAGCGGACTGTCGGCCACCGCCAGCAACTGACGTTGCTGCGCGTCACCGACATTCTGTCGTCCGGCGCTGACAAGTCGGGCGTCAAGGAAGCCGTCGGCGCAAGCATCCTGCCGCGCGTCCCCCGCGATGAGCGGTTTGCCAAGAACCGGACCGAGCAGTCCGAGATGAAGGCCCGCGTCGCGAATGACGAAGCCAAGGCAAAGCCCGCCAAGAAGTCAAAAGCCGCCTCTGGTGGCGACGATCTCAAGCAACTGTCCGGCGTAGGCCCGGCGCTTGAGAAAAAGCTGCACGCCGAAGGCATCACCTCGTTTGCCCAGATCGCAGCCTGGACAGACGCCGACGTCGAGGAATTCGGCGAGAAGCTGTCGTTCAAAGGCCGGATCGAGCGTGAAGGCTGGATCGAACAAGCCAAAGAACTGGCATCGAAGTAAGGAGACTGACCAATGGCACATAAAAAAGCAGGCGGTTCATCCCGCAACGGTCGCGACTCTGCCGGACGCCGTCTTGGCGTCAAACTCTACGGTGGCCAGTCGGCGATTCCCGGAAACATCATCGTGCGCCAGCGCGGCACAAAGTTCTGGCCGGGCGAGGGTGTTGGCATGGGCAAGGATCACACGATCTTTTCCACCGTCGATGGCAACGTGACGTTCCACAAGGGCCTCAAGGGCCGCACCTTTATTTCCGTGCTGCCAGTGGCCGACGCCGCCGAGTAAGCCGACCTTAAGGGTTTTGATCAAAACAAGGGGATCGGCAGAACCGCCGGTCCCTTTTCTTGTTTGGGGGGCGGGCTACCCCTATCTCTGCTATGAGGAGAGAGCAGATGAACCTTAACACCATAAGTGCGGCGCAACCCGTCGTCGCAAATGATCGTTTTGCCCTGCGTCCACTGCGACCCTCCGATGTGGGCCTGATCGAGCATTATCTGCGCGAGAAACGCGTATCAACGATGACCTCGACCATTCCGCACCCGTATCCGCCGGGCGCAGCAGAGGCATTCGTCGAGCGTGTGTCGGCGCCCGATCGCGATGAGGATGCCTGGGCGATGGACGGCACGGCCGACCGCGCGCCCGAATTGATGGGGGTGATCTCGCTCAAGCGGATGGATCGCAACCAGTCCGAGATCGGGTATTGGGTCGCCCCGCCGTTCTGGAACACAGGGCTCGCGTCCGACGCGGTCAAGGCGTTGGTCGAAGCCAATCCGTTCGGCAACCAGACGATTTTCGCCAGCGTGTTTCAGGACAACCCGGCTTCGGCACGTGTCCTGACGCATTGCGGCTTTGAATATATCGGTGACGCCGAATCGTTCTCCGTCGCCCGAAACGCCACGGTTCAAACCTGGACCTACCTCAAACGCATGGGCTGACGCGCCGTTGCAAACCCGCTAAACCTTGCGCGAACCAGCCCGATCAAAGGCATACCACATGAAGTTCCTCGATCTCTGCAAGGTCTATATCCGCTCCGGCTCGGGCGGCAACGGGTGCATCAGCTTCCGACGAGAGAAGTACATCGAATTCGGCGGGCCGGATGGTGGCGATGGCGGTGACGGTGGCGATGTCTGGGCCGAAGCGGTTGACGGGCTGAACACCTTGATCGATTTCCGCTACCAGCAGCACTTCTTTGCCGACAACGGCGTCCCCGGCGCGGGCCGTCAGCGCACTGGCGCCGATGGCAAGGACATTGTCCTCAAGGTGCCGGTCGGCACCGAAATCCTTGAGGAAGACCAAGAGACCGTGATCGCCGATCTGGCAGAGCTCGGCCAGCGTGTCTTGCTGGCGCGCGGGGGCAATGGCGGCTGGGGCAACCTGCGCTTCAAGACCTCCACAAATCAGGCTCCGCGCCGCTCCAATCCGGGGCAGGAAGGGGTTGAGCGTACGCTCTGGTTGCGGCTCAAGCTGATTGCCGATGTGGGCCTTCTGGGATTGCCGAACGCCGGCAAATCAACCTTCCTCGCCGCCACATCGAACGCGCGGCCCAAGGTGGCGGATTACCCGTTTACCACGCTGCACCCCAACCTCGGGGTCGTTGGCATTGATGATGCCGAATTTGTCGTGGCCGATATTCCGGGCCTCATCGAAGGCGCGCACGAGGGCAGGGGCC
The DNA here is from genome assembly GCF_046592965.1 of Marivita sp. S2033. Lineage (NCBI taxonomy): Bacteria > Pseudomonadati > Pseudomonadota > Alphaproteobacteria > Rhodobacterales > Roseobacteraceae > Marivita > Marivita sp. S2033. The sequence goes on along the minus strand of NZ_JBISBV010000012.1, from coordinate 55,119 downwards.
TTGGCGATGTGTTCCTCGGTCATGTCGAACGCTCGGCTGCGCTCTTGCATCTGATTGACGGCACCTCCGGCACGTTGCTGGAGGATTATCAAACCATCATCGACGAGATCGAAGCCTACGGCGAAGGGCTGGCCGACAAGCCGCGCATTACCGTGCTGAACAAGATCGACGCGCTGGACGACGAGGAGCGCGCCTTTCTCAAGGAAGAGCTGGAGCGTAAATCGGGGCAGGACGTGATGCTCATGTCCGGTGTCTCCAAGGAAGGGCTGACCGAGGTGCTTCGTGCCTTGCGCAAGCACGTCAAGACCACCCGTAAGCGCGAGGAACCTGAACAGGAGCCCGCGCCGTGGCAGCCCTGAACGATGCGCGTCGGCTTGTCGTCAAGATCGGCTCGGCGCTTCTGGTGGACAGGTCAACCGGCGATCTCCGGCGCGACTGGCTGTTGTCGCTGGCGCAGGATGTGGCGCGGATCAAGGCGCGGGGGACGGATGTCATTCTGGTCTCCTCCGGCTCCATTGCGCTGGGACGCGGCGTTCTGAAACTGCCACCCACGGTGTTGCCGCTGGAACAGTCCCAAGCCGCCGCGGCGGTCGGCCAGATTCGGCTGGCCCGCGCTTATGAGGAGGCATTGGCCCCGCACGGGTTGAACACCGCGCAGGTGCTTGTCACCCTCGAAGACAGTTCCAACCGCCGCCGCTACCTCAACAGCCGCGCAACCCTGGAAACGCTTGTCGGGTTCGGCGTCATCCCGATCGTCAACGAAAACGACACCGTCGCGACCGATGAAATCCGCTATGGCGACAATGACCGGCTTGCCGCGCAAGTGGCTGCAACCGTCGGCGCCGACCAACTGATCCTGCTCTCGGATGTGGACGGGTTCTATAGCGCCAACCCGATGCAGGACCCGAACGCCCGCCACTTTCCGCTGATCGACGCCATCACCCCCGAGATCGAGGCGATGGCCGGCGATGCCGGATCGGGCCTGTCCAAAGGTGGAATGAAAACCAAACTGATGGCGGCAAAAACCGCGACCGCGTCGGGCTGCGCGATGGCGATCACCGAAGGATCACCGCTTAACCCATTACAGGCGCTTGAAAATGGCGGCCGCGCAACCTGGTTCACGCCGCAGCTTGACCCGCACGCCGCGCGCAAGCGCTGGATTTCGGCGATGAAGCCGCAAGGCACTCTGACTGTTGATGCAGGTGCGGCGCGCGCACTGTCTGCAGGCACGTCGCTCCTGCCGCCCGGCATCACCCAAGTCACCGGCAGTTTCGGGCGCGGCGATCCGGTGATGATCCGCGACTCCGAGGGCCGCGACCTTGGTCTTGGCCTGACCCGCTACACCGCGACCGAGGCGCGCGCGATCAAAGGGCACAACTCGGCCGAGATCGAGGAAATTCTGGGCTATCCCGGCCGTGCCGTGGTAATACACCGCGACGATATGGCGATCTGATGCGCCTTTGGTGTTCTGAAACCATGCAAGCTAGTGAACCTGCCAAAAGGCTGCCGAGATGAAAGACATGACCGACATTCCCGAAATGATGCGCGACATAGGCCAACGCGCCCGTGCCGCGGCCACGGAACTCGCCTTCGCCTCCGGCGAGCGCAAGCACGCAGCGCTCATCGGGGCGGCGGATGCGGTCTGGAAGAACCGCGAAACCATCATCAAGGCCAACGCGCAAGACCTTGAATTCGGACGTGAAAAAGGGTTGAGCGAAGCGATGATGGATCGCCTCCTGCTGACCGAGGACCGGGTGCGCGGCATCGTCGACAGCCTGCGCGCGGTGGCCGAGCAGGCCGATCCTGTCGGTGCCGTCATGGCAGAATGGGACCGCCCCACGGGCCTGCATATCCAACGCGTGCGCACGCCCATCGGTGTGATCGGCGTGATTTACGAATCCCGCCCCAACGTCACCGCCGACGCCGGCGCGCTCTGCCTCAAGGCGGGCAACGCCGTCATCCTGCGTGGCGGTTCCGAGAGTTTTCATTCCTCCAAGGCGATCTACGCCTGTCTTGTCGAGGGGTTGAAATCCGCGAACCTGCCCGAAGATGCGATCCAGCTTGTCCCCACACGCGACCGCGCGGCGGTGAGCGAATTGCTGACCATGACCGACTATGTCGATGTGATTGTTCCGCGCGGTGGCAAGGGTCTTGTTGGCCTGGTGCAACGCGAAGCGCGCGTGCCGGTTTTTGCCCATCTCGAAGGAATCGTGCACATCTATGTCGATAAAGATGCCGATCCGGTCAAGAGTCTGAACGTGATTCTGAACGCCAAGACCCGGCGCACCGGCATCTGCGGCGCGGCGGAGTGTCTTTTGATCCACCGCGACGTGGTGGACACCATCGGGCAGGGCGTGATCCGGTCGCTGATCAACGCGGGGATCGAGGTGCGCGCCGACGAAACCCTGCGCGCGATCGACGGCACAACCGAAGCGACAGAGGCCGATTGGGGCTGCGAGTATCTCGACCGGATCATCGCCGCCCGTGTGGTCGAGGATGTGGACGAGGCCATCGCCCATATCCGCGATCACAGTTCGCACCACACCGATTGCATTCTGACCGAGGACGACGCCACCGCCGCGCGGTTCATAGAACGCGTCGATAGCGCGATTGTGATGCGCAACGCCTCCACCCAGTTCGCGGACGGAGGCGAGTTCGGAATGGGCGCCGAGATCGGCATTGCAACGGGCAAATTGCACGCCCGGGGGCCAGTTGGTGCGGAGCAGTTGACCAGCTTCAAATATGTGGTCACCGGTGACGGTGCGACGCGGTCCTGAGGGGTTGTCGTGGCCGGATTTCGCTGCTAACTGACGCTAATCCGATAATTTCACTCGGAAAACTCGTGAGGCAGGCTTGACCGGAACCCATCCCCGGCTGGAAATTCGCAATATCGTGCGCGACTTTGAAGGCCGGCGCGTGGTCGATGACGTGTCGCTGGCGATCGAGCCGGGCCATGTGACGTGCCTTTTGGGGCCGTCCGGCTGTGGCAAGTCAACCACCCTGCGGATCATCGCCGGTGTCGACATGCAAACCAGCGGGTCGATCTATGTGGACGGCAATCTGGTCTGCGACACGGTGTTTCGCGTACCGCCGGAACGTCGCTCTATCGGGCTGATCTTCCAGGATTTCGCGCTTTTTCCTCATCTTAGCGTCGGTGACAATGTCGGGTTTGGTCTGACCGGTTCGCGCAAAGACAAGCTGCCGCGTGTCTCGGCGCTGCTCGATCGGGTGGGGCTGCTGCATTATATCGACGAATATCCGCATCAGTTGTCCGGCGGTGAACAGCAGCGCGTGGCGCTGGCGCGCGCGATTGCGCCGAAACCCTCCATCATGCTGATGGACGAGCCGTTTTCCGGCCTCGACAACCGCTTGCGCGATGGTATCCGCGACGACACGCTGGCGCTCTTGAAGGAGGAAGGCACGTCGGTGCTTCTGGTGACGCACGAGCCGGAAGAAGCGATGCGTATGGCTGATGAGATTGCGCTGATGCGGGACGGCAAGATCGTGCAGCGCGGCGCGCCCTACAACATTTACAACGCACCTGCCGACAAGGCTGCGGTGTCATTTTTCTCGGATATCAATCTGGTCGAGGGAACGGTGCAGGGGGCGCTGACCGACACACCGTTTGGTCAGTTTCTCGCCCCCGGCGTGCCCGATGGCGGCGAGGTCGAGATCGTTTTTCGCCCGCAGCATGTGGGGATCGACTTTGACCGTCATGGCCGCGGGCCGAACCCGACGCCGCTGGCGGGGGCACCGGCCAGGGGTGTTGTCGAACGCGCGCGTTTCATGGGGTCGGAAAGCCTTGTTGAATTCCGCATGGACCACGATCAAAGTCTGATCCGCGCGACGGTGCCCAATGTATTCCTGCCCAACCCCGGAACGGTGATGTGGCTGACCGTTCGGCGTGACCGGTGTTTCGTGTTTCGCAAGGACAGCGGATCGGTGATCCGGCGTTAACTCTCGTCCTCCTCGGCGCTGGTGCGCAGGGTGATTTCGCCGCTGTCCGCAAGCGCCCGAACAGCACGAACAATGTCCCCCATCGCGGCCTCGGCCTGCTTTGGTTTGATGTCTCCCAAATCTTCAGACGCCTCACGAAGAGATTCCGCCATTCGGTTGGAAATGTTGGATAATATAAATTCGATTGTTGCGACATCCGTCTCGGAAACGGCGCCGGAGATGGCTTGCGCGAACACCTCCTGATCGACATCCCGGGTGAGTTTGGGAATGTCGATGGGGCTCATCCGGTCGGGGATGTGGGCAAAGGTGAAGATGGATTTGCGCACCTCTTCGGCGAACATCTTGTCTTCTTCATCCAGCGCGGTCAGCAGCTCATCCCGCTTGGCGGCGCGGGAAAAATTCAGGATCGCGCCGACACGTTCGGACGGTTGCGAGCGAAACGCCTTGGGTGGTTCGGCGTCGATCTGCGTGGCCAGGCTGATGCCGATCCGATCCACCGCGTCGGGTGTCACGGCGTCGGTCATGGACATGGCATAGGTGATGCGGCGGGCAACGTCGCCGGGCAGGCTGCTCAGCAGGTCGGCGGCTTTGGAGACGTCGAGTTTGGACACCATCACCGCGACCACCTGGATGGATTCGGACCCGACGAGCGCTTGCAGGCGGGCGTTGGGCAAGGCGGCGATACGCTTCCACGGATCACCGATCTGGCGTACACCCGCCTCCTTGCGCAAGCGCGACGCGGTTTGATCGCTGATCTTGCCATCCAGCGCAGACAAGGCGCCTGCAATATCGCCGGGAAAGGAAAGCCCAATTGAATCAAGCTCGTGCGCGAATTCCTCAATAACGGAATTCATCGTGTTTCGATCAATATAGCGCATCTCGCCCAACAACTGGGTCAGTTGCATCTGCAAATCCTCGGGCAAGGCGGTCAGTGGCACATCGGCGCCTTCCTTGAGGATGAACTGCACGACAATCGCGGCCTTGGCCCGTCGCGACAGCCGGACGACCGGAGCGGAGTCCGGGCGCGGGCTGGGAATTGCGGTGAGTTGTGACATCGGGCTTACTCCGTCGTGATCTCATCGGAATAGGAGATCGAAGTTAAGAAAGCGTCAGCGCTCTGATGAAGCCGGGCACAAAATGTACGGTTTGTACGCCCGAGCCGTACGATTGATCCGTACGGCTTGCAGATGGCGAAAAAAAGACGGCCCATCGGCCGCCCTCATGAGTTTCAAACCGGTCCGGTTGGTCAGCCGCTCACGACTTTGCATGTGTTGGTGTCGGCATCGAACACGGTTCCGGCGGAACAGGTCATTGTGACGTGCTCCTTGCCCCAGCTGCACTCCGCGAAACTGGCGGTCGCGCTGGCGATCAGCAGGGCCGATGTGGTCAGAAGTGTCTTGATGGTCATCAGTCATTCTCCTGTTTGTGAGTATCAAAATCTAGCACGGTTTTCCGATTTGGCAAAACCGGAACTGATATGACGTCAGGCGCGTGTGAAGAAAGTGATCATCCGGTAGGATTTTCGCGGGCCGGAGACGCTCCACGTGCTGCGCCAGCGGGGCCAGTCGGTGAAGTCATATGACACGGCATAAGTGTCGGGATCACACCAGTGGGTGGCTTCGGGGGCGGACGTGGTGAAGCGATGAAAGAATGTGCCATCGGCGAAGGAAACGGCAATGGACGCGCCATCGTCTGCCCAGTGATAGCGGCGTTCGGCATGGAGTGGCATTTGGCCGGCAAGGCAAAGCGTGCCGCTCTCGAAATAGCGCAAGCCTGACGCGTCCGGCTCAAACAGCGCCGTGCCGTCAAAGCGCCCGGTCGATCCGGCGTGATCGTCGGTGATCGTCCGGCTGAGCTGCCACGCGCCGGTGAAATCGCCAAGCGTCGGCGGGGTGCTCACGGGCGCGGGTTCAGGGCAAAGCGTCTCATGGGTGGTGGCCTCTCTTGTCGGTCGCGGATGTGCAGTTTAGGACTGCGCGCAACATCCGCAAGCCAGCACAGAAAGGATCGCACGCATGATCCCCCGCTATTCCCGCCCCGAGATGGTGTCCATCTGGGACCCTGCCACCAAGTTCCGCATCTGGTTCGAGATCGAGGCCCATGCCTGCGATGCGATGGCCGATCTGGGCGTGATCCCGCGCGAAAACGCCCAAGCCGTGTGGAAGGCCAAGGACGTGGAGTTCGACGTGGCGCGGATCGACGAGATCGAGGCGGTGACCAAGCATGATGTGATCGCGTTCCTGACCCATCTGGCAGAGCATGTCGGCAGCGATGAAGCGCGGTTTGTGCATCAGGGCATGACCTCGTCGGATGTTCTCGACACCACCTTCAACGTGCAACTGGTGCGCGCCGCCGATATCCTCATCGCGGACCTCAAAGACCTGCTGGCCGCCCTGAAACGCCGCGCCTATGAGCACAAGGACACGATACGCATCGGGCGGTCCCACGGTATCCATGCCGAACCCACGACAATGGGCCTGACCTTTGCCCGTTTCTACGCAGAGATGGACCGCAACCTCAGCAGGATGCGCGATGCCCGCGCCGAAGTGGCAACGGGCGCGATTTCGGGCGCTGTCGGGACGTTCGCCAATATCGACCCGGCGGTCGAGGAGCATGTCTGCGACAAGCTGGGCCTCGTGCCAGAACCGATCAGCACGCAGGTCATCCCGCGTGACCGGCACGCGTCATTCTTTGCCACGCTGGGCGTGATCGCCTCCTCCGTCGAAAACATCGCCATCGAGATTCGCCATATGCAGCGCACCGAAGTGCTGGAAGCGGCGGAGTTCTTCTCGATGGGGCAAAAGGGCTCGAGCGCGATGCCGCACAAAAAGAACCCCGTTCTGACAGAAAACCTGACCGGCCTTGCCCGGATCGTCCGGATGGCGGTGATCCCGGCGATGGAGAATGTGGCGCTGTGGCACGAGCGCGACATCTCGCATTCCTCGGTCGAGCGGATGATCGGGCCGGACGCGACGATCACGCTGGATTTCGCGCTTGCACGGCTGACCGGGGTGATCGACAAGCTGCTGGTCTACCCTGAGAACATGCTGGCAAACATGAACAAGTTTCCCGGCCTTGTCATGTCGCAGCGCGTGCTTCTGGCGCTCACGCAGGCCGGCGTATCGCGCGACGACGCCTACCGGCTGGTGCAGCGCAACGCGATGAAGGTCTGGGACAACCGCACCGATTTCCGCGAGGAACTGCTGGCGGATGATGAGGTGCGGGCCGCTCTTTCCGAAGAGGAGATCAACGAGAAGTTCGATCTTGGCTACCACACCAAGCATGTGGACACGATTTTCGCCCGTGTGTTCGGCGACTGATCCGGCGGGTCGGGCGCTGTGCCCGACCCAATACGCTCATGCCAGATGATCCACCACCATCAGGCGCTGTGCCAATGTCTGCACCTCATCAAGCCAGCGGTTGACCAACCGGGGATCGCTGGGTGCCGGTGTGACGCCCGGTGCGATTTCGCGGTTGAGCACGGCCTCGACGGCCAGTGACACCGGAACCGACACCAGCCGTGCCATCGCAGACCCTCGGGCGTCGCCCCAGGCATCCATGACATAGGTCTTGTGCCATACCGCGCGGCCGTCTTTCTCGGCCAGCAGATCGACGCAGAGCACGACGCGGTCCGGCTCGTCGGTGTCGTAAGCGTTCTGTTCCAGAAGGTCGTTTGCCATCTCGGTCAGGCGTGCGTCGCTGGCGGTGCCGACTTCGGCAAAGATATCCGCCCATGCCTCGGTCCAGCCGTTCAGGCGCAGCGTGCCGCGGACGAATTCCTTGACCTTCCAGCGCGGATCGAACCCGTAATCGGCCATGAAGGGCAGGCTGTCGCGGTTGGGGTAGACCTCGAAGGTTTCAGGCGTTGGCAGCGGCGCGTCATAGCGGCTGATCGCGTCCCACGGGTGTTTGATGTCCAACTCGGTGAAGTGGCGGATGGATTTCGACGGCGAGCGCAGCGCCTTCAGAACGCCGACGGGCGCCCAGCTGAACTTGTAGCGGAAAGCGTTGGCGACTTTCGGGATGCCGCCGCAGTAGGATTTGAAAGAGATCGTGTTATCAACGTCATACGCGGCACTCTTGCGGTAATCCGCCACCAAATGATGGGCCATCAGATGATCGATTCCCGGATCGAGCCCGACCTCGTTGACCAGCGCGACTCCCGCCTGTCTGGCGGCGCTGTCCAGCGCGCGCATCTCCGGTGCGATATAGGAGGACGAGACGAAATGCGCGCCCTTGTCGATCGCGATCTGCGCCAGTTGGACGTGCCAGTCACCCGGTAACATCGACACGATCACATCGCCTTTGGCGGTCGCTTGGGCCAGGGCGTCGGCGTCGAATGCACGAATGTCGTCGGTCAGATCGCCAACCGCCTGCCGCGCTTTTTCCACGGTCCGGTTCCAGACCGTCACAGGTGTCTTGTTCTTGAGCAACCGCCGCAAACCGGGAACCGTCGAAAGCCCCGTGCCGCACCAATGAACCGTCATGTCGTCACCTTCTGGATATATGTCTTGAAATGGGTGTTCGCACGGCCCCAGACGCCTTGGTCAAGGGTCTCCAGCGTTTTGAGGTGGGGCAGCAGTTGAGCTGCGAAATCGGTTGAGGATTCGCGCGGCAGAAGCGACGGCAGGTTGTCGATCGCCATCACGTCGAGCGGCGGGTCGTCGCAAACGCGGATCACAGGCGCGTCCCAGCTTGTCGCGCGATCATAGACCTTGACCGGAGAAAAATCACTGTCGGGATCACAGGCGATGTCACCGATCACACGCAAGGCGCGCGGATCGCTGCATGTCGTTTCCGGCACAAACACCGGAGTGCCGGGGCGCGCCAGGATGCAATTGAAGAAGAGCGTATGGTCCATCACTTCGGGAAACGGACCACCGCTTGCGGTTTCGGCCATGTCCCATTTGGTGACCGTTAGACCAAGCGCTTCGCACAGATCGCTGGCGCCGGTGCCGACACGGCCCAGAGCGCCGATGACCAGTGCATCCGGGCGCTTGTCGGCAAGCGCCGCGCGCACCTTCTCGCGCATCGCCTGCGAGGATTGCCACGTGGTCACCGGCGGGCACTCGCGCCCGTCCTGTTGCGCGGCATAAGCCAACAGCGACACAGCCGCGCCTGCATAGCCTGCCCAATAGCCGAACGCGGCGACGCGGCGGCCATCCGCATCTTCGAGATATTCGAGATCGTAAAGCGCGCCACCGCCCGCCTTGAACCGCGCCAGCAGCCGCTGGCCGTCGGGTTGGCCCTTATAGGCATGGCCGAACATGATGTGGCGATGGCGCAGCGGCGTGCCGTCGTCGGGCAACTCCTTCAGCCCGAAAATGATCGCCGCCTCCGGTGCGTCAACCCAGGCACCCTCGGCGGCGATCTCTGCGCCGGCCGCGCGATACTCGTCAATCGGGATCACGCGCGTCGGGCTTTCCTCGACCGTCACTTGCATCCCTTGCGCGATCAGCGCGGCGACCCCGTCGGGCAGAATGCCGACGCGGTCTTCATTGTCGCGGCTCTCCGCGCGCACCCAAAGGTGGGTCATGGCGTCTCCAATTCGATATTTCGCGCCACCCTAGCCAGAGCCAGCGCGGGACAAAACCCCGACGACCCGGTTTCTTTGGGCGATAAATACCTCCGCCGGAGGCATCCCGAGGCCACAGGCCGAGATATCGTGCGTGCGCGACCAGCGCACCCATGTCGGCGGGTCTCTTCAGATATGGGTCTGGGCAAACAGCCGTTCGGGCGTGTCGAGATGGGGCAGGGCGTTGAACTGGGTGAGGGCGAGTTGGCCTTCCAAGGGAAGCCAGCTGCTGAGCGATGTGTTCTGCACCGAGAGGCACACATTGCAGAACGCGCCCATGTCCAGACCGAGCGTCAGGCGCATCGCCATGCCGATCAACCCGCCCGAGGTCACCACCAGCGACCGCCCCGGCAGCGCGCCGATTTCGTGCAGCGCATCCTGCACCCGGCTCTCGAATTGCGCGAAACTTTCCGACGCACCTTCCAGCTTGCCCTCCTGCCAGTGCCGGAACAGGTTGGGCAAATGGCGCACAAAGCCCTCGCGCGTGTCGGGCAGGGGAATCGCGTGTTGTTCGGCGAGCAATTGCGCCAGCGTGAAATACTCAAGCTCGTTCAGCCGCTCATCGCGGGTGGTGGGGCCGGCGGTGTCGGCGGCAATGGCGTCTGCGGTCTCCACATGGCGGCGCAGGGTGCCGGTCCAGATCTGCGCAAAGACGTCGCCCTTGTGGCGCAGGTGCTCGCCCAGCCAACCCGACTGACGATGGCCAAGATCGCTCAGCCGGTCGTAATCGGCGTCATCCCTGGCACCGGTGTTGGCTTGGCCGTGACGAACCAGAACGATATGCGACATAGACCCTCAAAGCAGATGGTTGAACGGACGGAAAATGCAAAACGCGCCCGGCCGGGTGCGGGCGCGTTGCAGGGAAAACGGTTGACCGTCAGACTTCGTCGAGAATCTGTGCCTTGGCGACGACCATCAACTCGGCCATCTTGGCGCGGATCTCGTCATCGCTGGCCTTGCCGCCCAGATCGCCGGAGACCTTGCGCACCACGTCTTCGTGGCCGGCCTCTTCGAAGTCGGCCTTCACGACGTCCTTGGCGTATTCATTGGCGGCGTCGCCGGTTTTGCCCAGCAGATCGGCAGCCCACAGACCCAAAAGCTTGTTGCGGCGCGCTTCGGCCTTGAACTGCATTTCCGCGTCATGGGCGTATTTGTTCTCGAAGGCACTTTCGCGGTCGTCAAAGGTCGACATGGGACACTCTCCTGGGGATGTATTGGCGTTGCGTCAGATATGGCCTGCCGCGCCGCCCGGATCAAGTGCGCGCGTCGCTTGCTCCGTGCGCCCCCATGCACTAAGAGGCACCCAAGCGCAGCCGTTTGATCGCCGCCATTGGCGATGCCGACGGCATTGCGTGTTTGTGGTTTGCGCATTTTACGCGCTTTGACAGAAAGATCCCGCATGGCCCGTGGCAAAAAGATTTACGAAGGCAAGGCTAAAATCCTGTATGAAGGCCCGGAGCCGGGAACGATCATCCAGTATTTCAAGGACGATGCAACCGCCTTCAACGCCGAAAAACGCGACGTGATCGACGGCAAGGGCGCGCTCAACAACCGTCTGAGCGAGTTCTTCATGGTGGGTCTCAACACCATCGGCGTGCCGACCCACTTCATGAAACGGCTGAACATGCGCGAACAGCTTGTCCGCGCCTGCGAGATCATTCCGCTGGAAGTGATCGTGCGCAACTTTGCCGCGGGCACGATGGCGACGCGTCTGGGAATCGAGGAAGGCACGCCGCTGCCACGCCCGATCGTGGAATATTGCTACAAGGACGACAAGCTGGGCGACCCGCTGGTCACCGAGGAGCATATCGCCGCCTTCGGTTGGGCCAGCCAGCAGGACATGGACGACATCCTCAGCCTCGCGCTGCGCGTCAACGACTTCATGTCGGGGCTGATGTACGGCGTCGGTATCAAGCTGGTGGATTTCAAGATCGAGGTCGGCCGTGTCTATGACGGCGATTTCCAGCGGCTGATCGTGGCCGACGAGATCAGCCCGGATTCCTGCCGCCTGTGGGATATCGAGACGGGCCGCAAGCTCGACAAGGACGTGTTCCGGCGCGATCTTGGCAATCTGGCGGATGCCTATACCGAAGTGGCGCGCCGGCTTGGCGTGATGCCCGCGAACGCCACCCCGATCGAGAAGCCCAAGCTGATCAACTGAGCGCGGCGCGCTTTGGCGCGTGCCGCGGTCGAGTATTTTGAAAGAGAAGACGCAAGGGCGCGAGCCCTGACCCAGACGGAGAGCTTGAAATGAAGGCACGGGTTCATGTGATGCTGAAAGACGGGGTTCTGGACCCGCAAGGCGAGGCGGTGCGCCATGCGCTGGGATCGCTTGGCTTTGACGGTGTCGAAAAGGTGCGGCAAGGCAAGGTGATCGAACTTGATCTGGCCGAGGGCACGACAGAGGATCGGGTGCGCGAGATGTGCGAGCGTCTGCTCGCCAATACGGTCATCGAAAGCTACCGGATCGAGTTGGTCTGATGCGCGCGGCGGTGATTGTTTTTCCCGGTTCGAACTGTGATCGGGATCTGGCCGTCGCCCTGCGCGAGGCGGGGTGCCGGGTTGACATGGTCTGGCACAAGGACACGGCGCTGCCCGACGGCGTCGATCTCGTGGCCATTCCGGGCGGGTTTTCATTCGGCGATTACCTGCGCTGCGGCGCGATTGCCGCCAATTCGCCGATCTGTGCCGAGGTCAAGGCCCACGCGACGCGGGGCGGGTTTGTTCTGGGCATTTGCAACGGCTTTCAGGTCTTGACGGAAACCGGTCTTTTGCCCGGAGCGCTGCTGCGCAATGCGGGGCTGAAGTATATCTGCCGCACCGTGCCCTTGATCGTGGGGACGAGTGACAGCATCTATACCAGCGGCTACGAGACCGGCCAGCAGATCGACATTCCGGTGGCGCATCACGACGGCAATTATACCGCGTCCGACGATGTCGTGGCCGAGTTGCGCGCCGAGGATCGGGTGGCGTTTCGCTATGGCCGCAATCTGAACGGGTCGGTCGATGATATCGCGGGTATCCTGTCGGCGAACCGTCGGGTTCTGGGGATGATGCCGCATCCCGAACGCGCGTCCGATGCCGCGCATGGCGGTACTGATGGCAAGGCGGTGTTTGCCAGTCTTGCCAGCGCCCTGGCGGCGGCATAGCGCCTGCCTTGGACTGCGCCGCGCGCGCTTTGCTTGAGTGGGGCGTGCGATGGGCTTATCGTGCGTAAATGGCGATCAGGTTACCAGCGTTGAGACAGGGACGACAGGCCGGGCCGCGGCCCTGGATCGTGCGCGCGGCGCTGAGCCTTCTGGTGATCGTCGCCGTGGCGACGGTGTTTGTCACCAACCACTTCCTGACCGACCGCTTTACCGAATCCACGCGCAATCGCGCCGAGTTGCGGCTGGCGCTTTATTCCGGCAACCTGATGTCGGAATTGCGCCGCAACGCGATCGTGCCGCAGCTTCTGGCGCGCGATCCGGCCTTGATCGGCGCGCTGAATTCAGGGGATTTCAGCCAAAGCTCGCAACGCCTGATCTCGTTTGTCGATGAAATCGGCGCGGCCTCGCTGATGGTGCTCGACAGGGACGGGCGCACTGTGGCGGCGACCAACCGCGAGCGGCTGGGTGAGCAGCATCGCAACGACGCGTATTTCGTCGAAGCGCTGCGCTCGAATGCGACGGTGTTTTCGTCCCAGCGCGAAGAGGTGGGCAGTTACTCCTTCAGCTATTCGCGGCGCATGGAAAGCCAGGCGCAGACCATCGGGGTGATCGTCGTCGAGGTCGATCTGGCCAAGTTCGAACGAGCCTGGGCCGGCATTTCGGATGCGGTGCTGGTGACCAACAGCGAAGGCGAGATCATTCTGGCGACCGAGCCGAGATGGCGCGGACAAACCGTCGAGACCGCCTTGCAGCGGGAACCGGCTGACAGCGCCATCGAGCGGGCGATCCGCGCGACGGCGGACTGGACGGTCCTGCCGGCGGATGCGTATTTTCAGGGCGAGGCGGTGATGCGGATCGAGGGGCGGATACCGTTCCGGGGCTGGAACATGACGACCTTCACCACCTATTCCAGCGTGCGCGAACGGGTCAACGCGGTGCTGGCGCTCGAGATCATGGGGTTTGCGATTCTGTTGGCGCTGGCGTTCTATGCGCTTGGCCGACAGGCGGCGTTGCGCATGGCGCTGTTTCAACGCGAGTCGGCAGAGCTTCGCGCATTGAACCAGCGTTTGCAGCGGGAAATCGCCGAGCGGGAGCGGGTGCAGGAGACCCTGGCCGTGGCCGAACAGACGCTGGCGCAAAGCTCCAAGCTGGCCGCCCTGGGCGAGATGTCGGCGGCGGTGAGCCACGAGTTGAACCAGCCTCTGGCGGCGATGAAGACCTACCTTGCCGGGGCCAAGCTGCTGATGCGGCGCAACCGGCCGGACGAGGCGTTTTCCGCCTTCAGCCGGATCGACGATCTGATCGAGCGGATGGGCGGTATCACGCGCCAGCTCAAGAGCTATGCGCGCAAGGGGCAAGAGGCATTTACGCCTGTGAATATGGGCGATGCGCTCGCGGCGTCGTTGACGATGATGGAGCCGCAACTGAAATCGCGCAAGGTCAAGATCACCAAGATCCTGCCCGACGAAAAGGTGTTGGTGATGGGCGACAGGATGCGGATCGAACAGGTGATGATCAACCTGTTGCGCAATGCGCTGGACGCCACCAAGACGGTTGACGACCCGCAACTCGAGATCATCCTTGCCAGCGGCGAGACCGCGACCCTGACGATCCGGGACAATGGCCACGGCATCGAAGACCTGGATGCGCTGTTCGAGCCGTTTTACACCACCAAACAACCTGGTGATGGTGTGGGCCTGGGCCTTGCCATTTCCTCGGGGATCGTAAACGACCTAGGCGGCCGCCTTCTGGCGCGCAATGCAGAGATTGGCGGCGCTGTGTTCGAAGTGCAGTTGCCGATATTGAACGACCAAACGCAGGCGGCGGAGTGAAACCATGGGAAAAGCCATGAAAATTGCGATAGTTGACGACGAAAAGGACATGCGCCAGTCGATCAGCCAATGGCTGGCCTTGTCGGGGTATGACACCGAGACCTTTTCCAGCGCCGAAGAGGCGTTGGGCGCATTGGGCCCCGATTATCCGGGGATCGTGATTTCGGACATCAAGATGCCGGGCATGGACGGGATCCAGCTCTTGCGCAAACTGATGGGTTCGGACAGCGCATTGCCGGTCATCATGATCACAGGGCACGGCGACGTGCCGATCGCGGTCGAGGCGATGCGCATCGGGGCGTTCGATTTTCTGGAGAAGCCGTTCAACCCCGACCGCATGTCGGATCTGGCCAAGAAAGCCACCAACGCGCGCCGGTTGACGCTCGACAACCGGGCACTGCGGCGCGAACTGGGTGACGGCAACCAGATGATGCGCAAGCTGATCGGGGCGAGCCCAGCGATGGAACGGTTGCGCGAGGACATCCTCGATCTGGGGCAGGCCGACGGCCATGTGCTGATCGACGGTGAAACCGGCACCGGCAAGACGCTGGTGGCGCATGCGCTGCACGCGGTTGGCAGCCGGGCGGGCAAGAAATTCGTGCTCATCTCCTGCGCCGCGATGGACGAGGACACCCTGATCCGGCGGCTGTTCGGGCCGATGCTGCCCGATGATCATCGCTTGCCTGCCATCGAAGAGGCACGCGGCGGCACGTTGGTGCTGGAGGACATAGAGGCGCTGTCGGACAGCGCGCAGGCGCGGCTGCTCACTGTGATCAACGACCAGGGCACCCCGCCAGAAACGCGGATCGTGGCGATCTGCAATCTGCAGGACGAGGGCCGCACCTGCGAAGATGCGCTGCGTTCCGATCTCTATTATCGTCTGGCCGCGCTCAAGATCACCACGCCGCCGTTGCGCAACCGGGGGGAGGATATCCTGACGCTGTTCACCGCATTGGCGGATCAATACGCCGATGAATACGGCTGTGACGCGCCGCAGGTCAGCGCCCAGGAAGCGGCCCAGCTGTTGCAAGCGCCGTGGCCCGGGAATGTGCGCCAGCTGATCAATCTGGCCGAACGCGCGGTGCTGCAATCGCGGCGCGGGACGGGAACCATCGCGTCGCTGCTGATGTCGGATCACGACGAGATGCAGCCGGTGATGACCACCGAGGGCAAGCCGCTCAAGGAATATGTCGAGGCGTTCGAGCGGATGCTGATCGACAACACGATGCGCCGCCATCGCGGTTCGATCGCGGCGGTGATGGACGAACTGTGCCTGCCGCGCCGGACGTTGAACGAGAAGATGGCGAAATACGGGTTGCAGCGGTCGGATTATCTTTGAGCGCTTGAAACGCGTCAACTTGGGTTCCAGCGTGCAGAGTGTGCGCTGCACAAGGGTGAAGCGAGTGCGCGCCGAACACATCGGCGCGGGCGACAATGGCTGCGGATACGCCGGTTTTCGACTGGAATGACTGGCCAGCGAAGCACATCTTTTGTGAACTTTGTAAATCCCACTGTTTTCTCATAAGACGCCACTTGATTGACGGTTTCACTTGGATGGTCAGATTGGAAGATATTCTTAACTCTATAAAAGAAACGATTTTTCATCAGGATGACTGGGGCGAGACGGCGCAGTATATTCCCGAACTTGCCTGCGTCGATCCCAAGCAGTTTGCAATCAGCGTCTGTCTGGCTGACGGCAAACTGGTCAACGCCGGTGCAGCGTCCAAGCCGTTCTCCGTTCAGAGCATCACCAAGGTATTTTCACTTATCGCAGCACTTGGACGAACCGGAGACCAGCTTTGGAGCAGGGTCGGTCGGGAACCTTCCGGTGCGTCTTTTGATTCAGTCGTCTTGCTCGAAAGGGAAAAGGGCCGCCCGCGGAACCCCTTTCTGAATGCGGGCGCTATTGTGACCACAGACGCCCTATTGTCGGGGCGAGAGCCGAAGATGGCGCTTTCGGAAATTCTTGAGCTTATCAAATATATGTCCGGGTCGGATGACATTTATATCAATGAAGACGTGGCGGCATCAGAACAGGAAACCGGCGCGCGAAACAAAGCGCTGGCCTATTATTTGCAGTCGCACGGAAATCTTGAGAACGACCCGGCGCTGACGCTGGGCACCTATTTTCACCAATGCGCAATCGAGATGACAACCGATCAATTGGCAATGGCCGGTGCGTCTTTGGCGGGATTAAAGGAAGCTCCCAAAGTCGTGTCCCTGCCACGCGCCAGACGCGTCAACGCGTTGATGATGACATGTGGGCATTACGATGGGTCCGGTGACTTTGCATTTCGGGTTGGATTGCCGGGCAAGAGCGGCGTCGGCGGCGGCCTTCTGGTGATCGCACCGAATGTGGCGTCGATCGCAATATGGTCGCCCGGACTCAACCGCTATGGAAATTCGCGCGCTGGCACGCGCGCCGCAACGATGCTGTCAGATATCACAAAATGGTCGGTGTTCTAGGAACGCGGTATCGGCGCGCGGCTGGCCCCTAACTTGCCCGCATCAGCATCCCGTACAAATCGCGCGGATCGTCCGGGTCGGCGAGCAAGTCCAGCGGCAGGTTTAGGCCGGTTTCGAGTGTCAGGTCGTGCACCACGCGCAGGGCCGAGAAATCCTCGATGGCAAAGCCGACGCTGTCGAACAGGGTGATGTCGCGCGCATCCTTGCGCCCCGGCGCCGCGCCGGTGATGACCTGCCAGAGTTCGGTCACAGGGTGGTCGTCGGGCAATTGCTGGATCTCGCCCTCGACGCGGGTTTGCGGCGGGTATTCGACAAAGATCGACGCGCGGTGCAGGATCGCCTCGGCCAGTTCGGTCTTGCCGGGGCAATCGCCGCCGATGGCGTTGATATGGACTCCGGCACCAACCATGTTGTCGGTCAGGATCGTCGCATATTGCTTGTCGGCGGTGCAGGTGGTGAGGATCTGCGCGCCTTCGATGGCCGCCTCGGCGCTGTCGCAGGGCACCACGGTCAATCCGGTGCCGGCAAGGTTTCTGGCGCATTTGGCGGTGGCCGCGCGGTCCTTGTCATAGAGGCGCACGGATGTGATGCCGCACAGGGTCTGCATCGCGATGCTCTGAAATTCCGCCTGCGCGCCATTGCCGATCATCGCCATCGTGTCGGCCCCCTTGGGCGCGAGATGCTTTGCGACCATCGCCGACATCGCGGCCGTTCGCAGCGCCGTCAGCATCGTCATCTCCGACAGGAGCACCGGATAGCCGGTCTGCACATCCGCCAGAAGCCCGAACGCGGTGACGGTCTGCAAGCCGTCTGCGGTGTTCTTGGGGTGGCCGTTGACGTATTTGAACGCATAGAGCGTGTCGTTCGCCGTCGGCATCAGCTCGATCACGCCGACGGGGCTGTGGGCGGCAACGCGCGGCGTCTTGTCGAAGCTTTCCCAGCGGCGGAAATCGTCCTCGATGGCATCGGCGATGCGGGTGATCATTTGCGGCAGGCCGACGCGGTGCACGATCTGCATCATGTGATCGACCGACACGAACGGAACCAGAGCCTTGTCTGACGGATGCATGAGACGCTCCTTCTACATCAAGCGCGGGGTCGGGCGGTCAAAGATGCGACGACCGAGTGCCGACGCCGCGAGATCGACCATCAGATGCGCGGTGCGTCCGCGTTCATCCAGCATCGGGTTCAGTTCCACCAGATCAAGCGAGGTCATCAACCCGCTGTCGCAGAGCAGTTCCATCACCAGATGCGCCTCGCGCACGGTCGCGCCACCGGGAACGGTGGTACCGACGGCGGGGGCGTGGGTGGGGTCGATGAAATCGACATCGAGCGAGACATGCAGCGCGCCGTTGGCTGCGGCCACGTCCTTGAGGAACGGCGTCAAAAGCGCGGCGACGCCGGATTCGTCAATGGCGCGCATGTCGTAGCCGCGAATTTTGGTCTCCGCCATCAGCGCGCGTTCGGGAAGATCGACCGAGCGCAGGCCGATGATGCAGGTCTGCCCCGCTGGTACGGTCGCCGCAGGGGACGGAAATCCGTCAAACCCTCTTTGCCCGGTGGCATAGGCCAGCGGCGTGCCGTGCAGGTTGCCCGATGTGGTTGTCGTCAATGTGTTGAAGTCGCTATGCGCGTCGAGCCAGAGGACAAATTGCGGCTGATTGCGCTTGGCGGCATGGGCGGCCACGCCCGGCACGGTGCCAAGCGACAGGGCGTGGTCGCCACCCATGAAGATCGGCAACCCCTGTCCCATTGCATCCTCGGCGGCGCGCATCAGGGCGGTGGTCCAGCCGATTGTCTCGCCCAGGTCGATCAGCCCGTCGCGGTCGGGAATCGCATTGACGTCTGGCGCAACGTTGCCAAGGTCGCTGACATTATGTCCAAGGTCAGCGAGCGCGCGCGCCAGTCCGGCGATGCGATAGGCGTCGGGGCCCATGAGGCAGCCCTTGCGGGCCTTGCCGCAATCCAGCGGCGCGCCGACCAAAACGATATCCTGACCCATCATCCATTCCCTGTTCTTTCGCGTTGCGTTTATCTATTCACCAGAATGATGCATCGTTAAGTGGCCAAATTGTCCGGTTGGGGCTACAATTTATCAGAATGACAAGCAGGAGCGATCATTGTGGATGAAACAGACCGGCAGTTGATCTCGGCGCTGCGACATGACGGGCGGGCGTCCGTATCGGACCTTGCCACGCTGTTGAGCCTTTCGCGGGCAACCGTGCGGGCGCGGCTGGACCGGTTGCGCCAGAGCGGCGAGGTGGTGGGCTATACGGTTGTCCTCAGGCAGGACACGGCCCGCGATCCGGTGCGGGCGCTGATGATGATCGGCATCGAGGGGCGCGGCACCGACCGGGTCATTCGCCTGCTCTCGGGGTTGCCGCAGGTGCGCGGGCTGCATTCGACCAACGGACGCTGGGATGTGATTGCGGAACTCGGCACTGACACGCTCGAGGCGCTGGACGACGTGTTGTCGCGGATTCGCAAGATTGACGGGGTCACGCAGTCCGAAACGTCGCTGCTGCTGGCGACGCGCAAGAGCGCGCTTTAGGCGGGCCGCCGCGCCGCCGCGATCCAGATCGCCATCAGAACCAGCGATGCGATCATGTTCCAGCTTGCCATCGACAGCCCGAGCATCTCCCACGGCACCTCGTCACAGCGCACCACCGGGGCGGTCATGATCTGGTCGAACAGCTCATCGGGGGTCAGCCCGCCGATGGGTTGGGACGAGCACGAGGTCGGACCCTCCCACCAGTCCCGCTCGACCCCGGTGTGAAAGGCCCCGACGGCAGCCGTGGCGAACGCTGCCAGCGCGCCCAACCATGCCAGAGCGACTGCGGGAAACCGCAGGGCGATCAGCCCGATGGCGATCGCAAGAACATGCGGATAGCGCTGCCACATGCACATTTCGCAGGGTGGCAAACCGCCAATATACTGAAACCCCAGCGCGCCGATCATCAGCGCCAGTGATCCGGCCGCCGCCAGCAGCATCAGCGATTTGCGCCCCAGTGTCACATGAACCTCACGACATAAAAGCCACCGATCAACAATCCGATAAAGCCCGTGAACACAAGCCCCAGACGGCGTTCGATGAAATCACGAACCGGTGTGCCGAACGCCCGCAAGAGGCTGGCTACGATGAAAAACCGCAATGCGCGGGCAATGATCGACGTCACGACAAAGGTGGCCAGCGGCATCGCCGTCCAGCCCGACATGATGGTGATGACCTTGTAGGGAAACGGCGTCACCCCGGCGATCAGAACCGCCCAGAAGCCGACGCCGTTGAACCGGACGTTGAATTCCTCCATCGCGTGCGCCTTGCCGAGCGAACTGAGGATCGGCTCACCGATGGCTTCGTAGAAGAAATAGCCGATTCCGTAGCCCAGCAGTCCGCCCAGAACCGAGGCCACCGTTGCGACCAGCGCGATCAGCCAGGCGCGCGAGGGGCGGGCCAGGATCATCGGGATCATCAGCACATCGGGCGGAATCGGAAACACCGAGCTTTCGACAAACGCCACCACCGCCAGCGCCCAAAGCGCGCGCGGATGGTCGGCCAGCGACATCGTCCAGTCATAAAGGTTTCTGAGCATGAGGTCTCCGGCGGGGTGTGACCGGCTAAGAGCATGGGCGCGACTTTCGGTCAAGTGCGGCGCGAAAAGATGCGTTTTTACGCTGGACGTGCGCGGAGCGCTTGGGTAGGAACACCGCGTGGCCCAAGTGGCGGAATGGTAGACGCAGGGGATTCAAAATCCCCCGCCCTAACGGGCGTGCCGGTTCGAGTCCGGCCTTGGGTACCAAAGCCTTAGGTGGTGTTCGGGGTGGCGTTGCGGCGTCACTCCCCCGCCAGACACCATGTTCCCGTCATATCCGTTTCTCCTGCGCCGCGTCGGCAGACGCCGCTATTTCGTGTCGCCATTTCGGTCTTCGACAGGGGCGGCGCTGTCGATCGGGTCGCAGAAGCTGGATCTCAGGTGTTTGAGCAGTTCATGACAGCGGGGATCGACGATGGAATAGTGGATTTGCAACCCGTCCTTTTCACCGCGCACCAACCCGTCCGACCGCATCTTTGCCAAGTGCTGCGAGATGGCGGATTGTGACAGACCGGCCACAACGCAGAGTTCCGATACGGTCGCCTTGCCTGATGCGAGACGACACAGGATCAGCAGGCGGCGGGTGTTCGCCAGTTGCTTGAGCAATCCCGCAACCTCTTCGGCGCGGCCTTGCAGATCGTCCAGTGGATCGGGTGTGGGCTGCGTCATTGTCTCGCATCAATTTCAGGTTTGCTATAAATTAGCATTTATTAAATTAGTTTTATCTAATACTTGTGTCAAGCGCGCATCTCGCTTCCCCTGCGGCTGCGCATCAAACTGCCAAAGCCGAAGGTGCTGCCATGTTGAAGCCTCTCGTGATGTTCTTGTTTCTCGCCTCTCCGGCGGTGTCCCAGTCTTTTGAGGTGACACCGTCGCTGGCGGATGATCGCAAGGCCGTGTTCGCCACCGTCGAAAGCGTGGATACGCTGACGGCACGCACACGGATCGGCGGCACCATCGTCGATCTGCTGGTCGATGAGGGCGACATGGTGGCGGCGGGCGATGTCGTGGCGCTGGTGGTCAACGAACAGATGGCACCGCAGATTGCCGCGGCCACCTCGCAGGCCGCGTCGCTCGAGGCGCAGCTGCGACAGGCGCGCGATGATCTGGAACGGGCCGCAGGTTTGCTGGAGCGCGGGATCGTTCCACAAACCCGGCTCGATCAGGCGCAGACGGCGGTCGCGGTGCTTGAGGGGCAGCTTGCCTCGGCCAACCAATCGCGCGACGTTCTGGTGCAACAGCAACGCGAAGGCGAGGTGCTGGCTCCGGCGGCGGGGCGGGTTCTGGATGTGCAGAGCCCGAGGGGCAGCGTCATGTTGCCCGGAGAACCGGTCGCCACCATCGCCTCGGATCATTACCTGTTGCGGCTGAACCTGCCCGAACGCCACGCGCGCTCCATCGCCGAGGGCGACGAGATCGAGGTTGTCGGCGCGGCCCTTGGCGGCGATGTGGCCTCGACCGGCGTGATCCGGCAGGTCTATCCGCTGATCGCGAATGGCCGCATCGTCGCCGACGCCGAGGTTGACGGCCTTGGCAGCTTTTTTGTCGGCGAGCGGGTGCGGGTGAATGTGAGCGTCGAATCGCGCGAGGTCATCATCATTCCGCGCGACTATGTCACCACGCGTTACGGCAATGATTTTGTCTCACTGGAAACCGCAGCGGGCACCCGCGACGTGGTTGTTCTCTTGGGTGAAGAAAGCGCCGAAGGGGTCGAGGTGCTAGCAGGGCTGTCGGCAGGCGACAGGCTGGTGCAGCCATGAACCTCGGGATCTCGGGCCGGCTGACCAAGGCATTCATACGCTCGCCGCTGACACCGCTGTTGCTGCTCGCCTCTCTGGCGATGGGCTTGATTGCGCTCGCGATCATCCCGCGCGAGGAGGAACCGCAGATTTCGGTTCCGATGGTGGATGTGATGCTGCGCACCGAAGGGCTGCGCGCACCCGATGCGGTCGAGCTGGTGACCGAACCGCTTGAAGCGATCCTGCGCTCGATCAATGCGGTCGAGCATGTCTATTCCCAGACCGAAGACGATCAGGTGATGGTCACAGCGCGGTTTGATGTCGGCACCGATCCCGATGCCGCGATTCTGCGGGTCAATGAACGGATCATGGCCAATATGGACCGTATCCCGCAGGGCATTCCGCAACCGCTCATCATCGGGCGCGGCATCAACGATGTGGCGATTGTCGCGCTCACCCTGTCGCCAAGCCCCGAAGTGGCGGAACACTGGGACGACCGCGCGCTCTATTCGCTGGTCGAGGAACTGCGCGCGTCGTTGATGTCGGTCGAGGATGTGGGCCTGACCTATATCGTTGGCGGCCGCACCGACCAGATCAGGATCGAACCCGATCCCGAGCAGATGGCGCTTTACGGGGTGACGTTGCAGCAATTGACCGCCCGCATCACCGAGGCGAACCAGACCTTTTCACCCGGCGAAGTCACCGCGATGGACCGCACCCTCTCCGTGGTTGCCGGGCAAACCCTTCACGGCCCCGGCGATATCGGCCTGCTGCAACTGACCACCCGCGATGACCGTCCGGTCTATGTGCGCGATGTCGCGGATATCGTCGTCGGCGGCGCGCCGGTCGAGTCCCGCACATGGACGCTCACGCGCGCGGATGGCGACGCGGGCTGGACCCAACTGCCGGCTGTCACGCTCGCCATTGCCAAGCGCGAAGGCGCCAATGCCGTTCTGGTTGCCGAACATGTGCTGGAACGCATGGAGCTGCTGCGCGGGGCGCTGATTCCCGACGACATCAACGTCGAGATCACCCGTAACTACGGCGAATCCGCTGACGAAAAGGCTGACGAACTGCTGTTCCACCTTGGCCTTGCCACAGTCTCCATCGTGCTGCTGGTCGCTCTGGTGATCGGCTGGCGCGAGGGGATCGTGGTTGCCATCGTCATTCCCACGACGATTTTGCTGACGCTTTTCGCGTCCAACATGATGGGTTACACGATCAACCGCGTGTCGCTGTTCGCGCTGATCTTCTCCATCGGTATCCTTGTCGATGACGCCATCGTGGTGATCGAGAACATCGCCCGGCACTGGGCCATGCGCGATGACCGTCCCCGCGTCACTGCCGCCATCGAAGCGGTGGCAGAGGTGGGCAACCCGACGATTGTCGCCACCCTGACGGTCGTGGCGGCGCTCTTGCCGATGCTGTTCGTGTCGGGCCTCATGGGGCCGTATATGGGGCCGATCCCGGTCAACGCGTCGGCGGCGATGATCTTTTCGTTCTTCGTCGCAGTGATCCTGACCCCGTGGCTGATGCTCAAGATCGCCGGGCGGGGCGGGGCGGGCGCAAGCGGACATGACCACGACTCCGAAGGTGTGCTGGGCCGCCTATTCCGGCGCGTCGCTACCCCGGTGATCGCAAGCCGCTGGCGCGCCGGTGGGTTCCTGATCGTGGTGCTGGCACTGACCGTCGGGTCGATGACGCTGTTCTTTGACCGCACTGTCGTCGTGAAACTGCTGCCATTCGACAACAAGTCGGAGTTTCAGGTCATCCTCGACATGCCCGAGGGCACCAGTCTGGAACAGACCGAACGGGTGCTGACCGATGCCGCTGAGCGGCTTGCGAGCCTGCCCGAGGCCACCTCGATCCAGCTTCATGCAGGCACCGCCGCGCCGTTCAACTTCAACGGGCTGGTGCGCCATTACTACCTGCGCAGCCGCCCCGAACTGGGCGATTTGCAGGTCAATCTGCTGCCCAAGCATGACCGCGAGCGTTCCTCCCACGACATCGCGCTGAAGGCGCGCGAGGTGCTGTCCGGTATCGCCCTGCCGGAGGGCGGCTCGATCGCTGTAGCCGAAATACCGCCCGGTCCGCCGGTTCTTGCCACGCTGCTGGCCGAGATCTACGGCCCCGACGCCGACACCCGCCGCGCGGTCGCGCGCGAGGTGCGCGAAGCGTTTGCAGCTGTGCCTTACGTCGTTGATATCGAGGACAGTTTCGGCCAACCGCGCCCGCGCCTGCGGCTGGCGATAGATCAGGCCAGCCTTGAATTCTTCAAGGTACGGCAAAGCGATGTCTATGACACCATCCGCATGTTGTTCGACGGCGTTCCCGTTGGCTATTCGCATCGCGGCGAGGGGCGTGATCCGACCGAAATTCGCGTCGCCCTGCCGCGCGGCGAATTGAACTGGTCCGAGCGCATGGCCTCGACGCCGGTGCCTGCGAATCTTTTGCCGGGGGATCGCGGCGTTGTGGAACTGGGCGATGTGGTCACCGTCAGCGAAGAGGTCGGAAGCTATCCGATCTTCCGCCACAATGGCCGGTTTGCCGAAATGATCATGGCCGAACTGGCCGGCGAATACGAAGCGCCGATCTACGGCATGCTTGCGGTGCAGGATGCGCTGGACGACCGGCCGTGGTCGGCCGATGTGCCGCGCCCCGAGATCAGCCTGTACGGCCAACCGCCGAGCGATGCGACCCCGACGCTGCTTTGGGATGGCGAATGGGAAGTCACCTATGTCACCTTCCGCGACATGGGCGCAGCCTTTGGTGTGGCGATCCTCGCCATCTATGTGCTTGTCGTGGCGCAGTTCGGCTCCTTCCGGGTGCCGCTGATCATCCTGACACCGATCCCGCTGACGTTCATCGGCATCGTGCTGGGGCACTGGCTGTTCGATGCGGCCTTTACGGCCACGTCGATGATCGGCTTCATCGCGCTGGCGGGGATTATCGTGCGCAACTCGATCCTGCTGGTCGATTTCATTCGCCACGGCGCGGTCGGGGATGAACCCTTGCGCGAAACCCTGCTGCGCGCGGGCGCGATCCGCTTCAAGCCGATCCTGCTGACAGCCATTGCCGCGATGATCGGCGCGTCAGTCATCCTGACCGATCCCATCTTTCAGGGTCTGGCGATATCGCTGCTGTTCGGGCTGGCCTCGTCAACGCTGCTGACGGTTCTTGCGATCCCGGCGATCTACGTGTTGTTCAAGAACGCCGACGCGCCCTACCGCCCGAGCGGGTCTGACGCGTAGCGGCAACGCTGCGCGTTCCTCACCTGTCGCTACATCAAGACAAAGGGGGTGGATGAAAAAGGTCCTTCGTGGATGTGGCATTTGCGGGCATACTCGCCCCGGATCAGCATGACACTTGGGAGGATCAGACCGATGTCCAGATTTTTGAACGCACTATGGGTTTCACTCTTGATTGCCAGCCCGGCGCTGGCGCAGCAAGCCGCCGACGCTGTCGCGCCCGAGGCTGAAAGCCAGACCACCGCGGTTTTCGACGATCTCTCGCCCGACATTCAAACCGCGCTGGAGGCCAAGCGCAACGGTCAGCCTGTCGAGGCACAGGAGTGGATGATCGCCGCAGCCAACCCCCGCGCCGTTCAGGCGGGGGCAAAGATCCTGGAAAACGGCGGCACGGCGGCGGACGCAATGGTTGCCGTACAGGCCATGCTTGGACTGGTCGAGCCGCAATCTTCGGGTCTGGGCGGCGGCGCGTTTCTGGTCTGGTTCGACGGTGCGAGCGGCGAGATCACCACTCTGGACGGGCGCGAAACCGCGCCGCTGGCCGCGACGCCCACGCTGTTTCAGGACGATGCGGGGGAGCCGTTGCAATTCTACGATGCGGTGGTCGGTGGCCGCTCAGTCGGCACACCGGGCACACCGCGCCTGCTGGAAGAGGCGCACCGGCGCTGGGGACAGGCCAATTGGTCGGGGCTGTTCGATGACGCGATTTTGCTGGCCGAGAACGGCTTTCCCGTGTCGCCAAGGCTGGCGGAACTGGTGGCGGGCGATGCCGAGCGGCTGGCGCGCTTTGAGCCGACGGCGGCCTATTTCTTTCCGGGTGGCAACGCCATCGCTGAAGGCGATACGCTGACAAACGCGGCCTATGCCGACACTCTGCGCCAGTTGGCGCGGCACGGCAGCGATGCGTTCTATACCGGCCCGATTGCGCAGGACATCGTGGCGACGGTGCGCGGCGCTGACGGCAATCCCGGTGTGCTGTCGACAACTGATCTGGGCCTCTACCGGGTGATCGAGCGCCCGGCGGTCTGCGTCGAATACCGCGCGCATGATGTGTGCGGCATGGGGCCGCCATCGTCCGGTGCGCTGGCTGTAGGGCAGATCCTCGGGATGCTGGACCGCTATGATCTGGCGACACTTGGCGCAACTTCGCCCGAAGCCTGGCGGCTGATCGGCGATGCTTCGCGGCTCGCCTTTGCGGATCGGGGCCGGTATGTCGCTGATTCCGACTTCGTGCCGGTGCCGGTCGAGGGCATGCTCGAGCCTGCGTATCTCGATGGACGGGCTGCGCTGTTGTCGGGCGACGATGCGCTGCCCGAAGTGGCGCCGGGCACGCCCGAATTCGATCACGCGGGCCTCTGGGCCGACGATGACAGCATCGAGCTGCCCTCGACCTCGCATATCTCGATCGTCGATTCCCACGGCAACGCGCTGTCGATGACGACGACCATCGAGAACGGCTTCGGCTCGCGGCTGTTCGTGCGGGGCTTTCTGCTGAACAACGAACTGACCGACTTTTCCTTCAGCACCCATTCCGACGGCATCCCCATCGCCAACCGCGTTGAGCCGGGCAAGCGGCCGCGCTCCTCGATGTCTCCGACCATCGTGTTGAAGGACGACGCTCCGGTGATGGTGGTCGGCAGTCCGGGCGGCAGCCGGATCATCGGCTATGTCGTCAACGCGATCGTCGCGTATCTCGATTGGGGCATGAACGTGCAGGAGGCGGTGTCGCAGCCGCATCTGGTCAACCGGTTCGGCACCTATGACATCGAGGCTGATACACCGGCGGGCAGCTTGCAAGAGCCGCTGACGGCTCTTGGTTACGAGGTGAACGCGCGGGCGCTGACCTCGGGGCTGCACGCCATCGCGCTGGATGGCGGGCTGTCGGGCGGCGCCGATCCACGGCGCGAAGGCATCGCCTTCGGTCGCTGAGCGGTCGCCCAACAGAGGGCTGGTGCAGGTGCTCCAAAACACCGTGCCAGCCGCCTTGCGCCCGACACGCGCTTGTCCCATCTTGCCGGTGAACCGGAGCGAAAGGTCAGTTCTATGAAAGTTGTCGTCATGGGTGCGGGCGTGATCGGCGTCACCACGGCATACTACCTCGCCAAGCAGGGGGCCGACGTGGTGGTGATCGACCGCCAGACAGGGCCGGGGCTGGAAACCAGCTATGCCAATGCGGGGCAGCTGAGTTACGGCATGTCCTCGCCCTGGGCCGCTCCCGGCATCCCGATGAAGGCCGTCAAATGGATGTTCATGAAGCGCCGACCGCTGTTTATCTGGCCGCTCATCAGCCCGACGATGTGGAAATGGGGCGTGCAGATGGTGCGCAACTGCAACGAGGACAGCTACCGCATCAACAAAAGCCGCATGGTGCGGGTGTCCAGCTATTCGCGCGATGTCATGCCCGACCTGATCGCCGAAACCGGCATCGACTTTGACGGGCGTGCGCAGGGCACGTTGCAACTGTTCCGCACCGCCAAGCAGATGAAGGCCTCAAAGACCGATCAGGAGATCCTGGCCGAATACGATTCCCCCTACGAGGTGCTGGGACGCGATGCCTGCATCGCCATCGAACCGGCCCTTGCCGAAGTGCGCAACAAGTTCGTCGGCGGCCTGCGCCTGACGGCGGATCGCACCGGCGATTGCCGCATGTTCACCATCGCGCTGACCGAAAAATGTATCGAAATGGGGGTCGAATTCAAATTCGGTCAATCCATCCGCTCAATCGCGGTCGAAGACGGCAAGGTGGTAGGCATCGACACCGAATTGTCGGGCCGCATCACGGGGGATGCCTATGTCTGTGCAATGGGCAGCTATGCGGTGAACGTGCTGAACCCGATTGGCATCAAACTGCCGGTCTATCCGGTCAAGGGCTACTCCGTCACCTTGCCCGTCACCGATGACGCCTTCGCGCCGCAATCCACGATCATGGACGAAACCCACAAGGTCGCCATCACCCGTCTGGGCGACCGCATCCGCGTGGCGGGCACCGCCGAGATCGCCGGTTATTCCAACCGCCTTGGCCCGCACGCCACCGACACCGTGAAACACGTCATCGGAGATCTCTTTCCCAAAGGCGGCGACATTTCCCGCGCCGAAGGCTGGACCGGCCTGCGCCCGATGACACCCGACGGCACACCGGTTCTGGGCGAGACGCAATATCCCAACCTGTTCCTCAACACCGGCCACGGCACCCTGGGCTGGACGATGGCCTGCGGATCGGGGCGCGCCGTGGCGGATGTGGTGCTGGGCCAGGAACCCGAGATCTCCTTCGACGGCCTCACCGCCGCCCGCTACGGGCGGTAAGCGTCTAAGTGAAGTCGCGCCCACCGCGCGGCTTTTCGCGCCATTTTGAGACACTTAACTGCCGGCTCGCGCCACCCACATCGCTTTAACGGTTGACATATGCGCCGCCAGCGCCCATTTGCCACTCATCGCCGCGCAGCCGCGTGAGCTTGCCGCGCCCGTCATATTTGGCGCATCGGCGATACAGAATTCAGTTCCCCATCACGCAGGGTCCCTGACGCAGTGCCAGATTTACCGGGGCTCTCCCGTGATGTCTTAAGGCTCTGCGACACCCTCGTTGACCGCGCTGATGCGGTCGAACACTTTGCCGTGCGACATATCGTGCGGCCATAAAGGATATCTTTTGTCTGATTTTGACACACTGGGCCTCAAGCCCGAACTTCTCGCCGCGCTGAAAGATGCCGGCCTCACGACACCGACCCCGATCCAGGCCAAGGCCGTACCGCTGGCATTGGCAGGCAATGACGTTCTCGGCCTGGCCCAGACCGGCACCGGCAAGACGCTGGCCTTTGGCCTGCCGCTGGTCGATCACCTGCTCGACATGCCCGAACGCCCGGCTGCGAAAACCGCGAAATCGCTGATCCTCGCGCCGACACGCGAACTGGTGAACCAGATCGCCGAGCATCTGCGCAAACTGACCGCCAAGAGCAAGCTGCGGGTGACCGTGGTTGTTGGTGGCCAGTCCATCAACAAGCAGATCCACCAGCTTCTCAAGGGCACCGACATTCTGGTCGCCACACCGGGTCGCCTGATCGACCTGATGGACCGCCGCGCGGTTGACCTGCGCACCGTGCAGCACCTTGTGCTGGACGAGGCCGACCAGATGCTCGACATGGGTTTCATCCATGCGCTGCGCCGGATCGCGCCCAAGCTGGGCACGCCGCGCCAGACCATGCTGTTCTCGGCCACCATGCCGAAACAGATGGAGGATTTGAGCAAAGCCTACCTCACCAACCCCTCCAAGGTGCAGGTTTCGCCTCCGGGCAAAGCCGCCGACAAGGTCAGCCAATCGGTGCACCACCTGCCAAGCAAAGCCGAAAAACCCGGCAAGCTGCGCGAAATCCTGTCGCGTGACATGGACGCGCTGACGCTGGTGTTTTCGCGCACCAAGCACGGCGCGGAAAAGCTGATGAAGGGGCTGGTGGCCGACGGCTACAACGCCGCGTCCATTCACGGCAACAAGAGCCAGGGCCAGCGTGACCGCGCCATCAAGGCGTTCCGCGATGGCACGATCACCGTGCTGGTCGCCACCGACGTGGCCGCGCGCGGCATCGACATTCCCGGTGTGTCCTACGTCGTGAACTACGATCTGCCGGATGTGCCGGACAACTATGTCCACCGCATCGGCCGGACAGCGCGTGCAGGTCGCGAAGGCGAAGCGATTGCCTTCTGCGCCCCCGACGAGGCGGATCTGCTGCGCCAGATTGAAAAGCTGATGAAGATCGACGTGCCGGTCGCCAGCGGCAAAGCCCCCGAAGGCCCGGTGCCGCGCAAGCCGCAATCGCGCGGTCGCGGACGCGGGCAGGGCGGTAGTCAGGGCGCAGGACAAAGCGCCAAGGCCAAGCCGAGCGGCAACCGCCGTCGCCGCAACCGGTCGCGTCAAGCCGCCTGAGTACAGGCCATCAAATCCAATGCGGCCCGCCCTTTCGGCGGGCCGTTTCTTTTTGCCCCCCGAGACGTCCTTCGGTCCACGTATCGCGCGCCCGTTAAGGCGTCCTAGGCGTCTGTCGGTAACCTCATGGAAACCTGAAAGCCCGTCGCCGTGCCCGGACGCGGCGATTCCAGAATGAGCGGGCTTCCGATCCGGTTCGCGATGGCGGCGACGATGGCAAGGCCAAGCCCGCTGCCATCGCTGCGCGCATCCGCCCGCTCAAACCGCGCGGTCAGCCGATCAAGGGTGTCGCGTGGCAGGACGGGGCCGTCATTTGCCACGATGAGCTGTCCGTCACCTGTCAGCGTCACGTCGACCGAGGCATCCTGCGCGCCGTGACGCAAAGCGTTTTCCACGAGATTTCTGAAGAGGATGCCAAAGGCATCCGGGTCGAGGTCGGACATGACAGCGGCGTCCGGCAGCGTCAGCACAAGCCGCCCCGGCGCAACCGTCCGCCCGATATCGTCCGCAATAACCCGCGCGACGGCGCGCAGGTCGGAGCTTTGGTCGTTCCGCAATCGCCCGCCTTCCGCGCGGGCCAGCTGCATGAGACGCTCGGACAGCCGCGTCAGCCGCTTCAGCGTCGCCTCGATCTCCGAAGCGCGGGCTTCGGTGGCCTGATCACGCGTCTCCGAGCGGATGCGCTGCGCCTGCGCGATGGCACCGGCAAGCGGGGTCCGAAGCTCATGCGCCGCGTTGGCGGCAAAGCTGCGCTCGGCCTCGAACGCCTCGCGCAACCTGGTGAGAAGACTGTTGAGTGTCGCGGCCAGCGGGCCGATCTCTGCCGGCAAGTCATGTGCGGGCACTTCGGACAGATCGCGCGCGCCGCGCGCCTCGAGCCGCGCGCGGAAACGGCGCAGCGGGGCGAGGCTGAACCGAACCGCCAGGATGATGGCCACAAGCGCCACCGGCAGCACGATCAGCAGCGGCAGGCTCAGGCCCATCTGAATGTCCCGCGCGACCGACGCGCGATGTGCCAGCGGTTCGGCCACCGTGATACGGATCGTTCCCTGAAGCACCGCGTCGCTGTAAATGCGATGGGTCGCTGTCTGTGAAAATCCTGGACCCTCGTAGGGTGGAAACACGGATTGGTCCGCCGCGTGGGATTGCAGCAGGATGCGGCCCTCGGAATCGCGGACGAGATAGGTGAAGAATTCGTCATGCTCCCGGATCGGAGCGAGCCGCTGCGTTACACCCTGATCTTCCCGACCGACGATATCCATCACGGCCAGCGGCAGGATGCGCTCCGCGGTTTCGCGCAGGGCGCTGTCGAACACCTCGTCCATTTCGCCGCGCACGATGACGGACGTGACCGTCGCCGCCAGCAGCCACAGGATGGCCAGCACGAGGCCCAGCGACAGACCGAGCCGGGCCTGAAGGCTGCGCGGGACACTCATGGCCGGCCCAGCCTATAGCCCATGCCGCGTTCGGTCTCGATCACAGCGCTGCCCAGTTTCTTGCGCAGACGGCTGACATGAACCTCGATCGTGTTGCTTTCCACCTCCGCATCGAAGGCATAGAGCTTCTCCTCCAACTGCGCCTTGGACAGCAGGTGCCCCGGACGCGCGAGGAACGCCTCAAACAGCGCCCATTCCCGGGCTGTCAGGGGGACGGGCTTGCCGTCGCGAAGAACCCTGCGCGCCGCTAGGTCGATGTCCAGCGGTCCGTGAGTGACGATAGGGTTGGGGTTGCCGCTATAGCGCCGCGCGACCGAGCCGATCCGGGCCGACAACTCGGCAAGATCGACAGGCTTCACGAGGTAGTCGTCGGCACCCGCGTTCAGCCCTTCGATCCTGTCCGAGACCTGATCGAGCGCCGTCAGGATAATCACCGGCGTCACGTCGCCGCGCGTGCGCAGGCTCTTCAGGAACCCGATGCCGCGCCCGTCCGGCAGCATGAGGTCGAGCAGGATCAGATCATACGAGGTGGCGCGCAGCGCGTCGCCGGCGGCGTCAAGCCGCGTGACCCAGTCCACCGACTGTCCATCGGCGGCGATCTGGTCACGGACCGCGGCGCCGAAGGTGGTGTCGTCCTCGATCAGAAGGATGCGCATGGTCGTTCCTGTCCTTTCCCGATGACCCTGCATGATCCGACTGGCTGACACAAAGCTGAAGCGGGTGGCTCAAGCCGCTTCAGGTTGCCGTCAGCTTCGGCGCGCATGAATTGGATCAAGATGACCCCGGAGGGCAGTTTGACCCATGAAGAAGACATTGACAATTCTCGGCTTTCTCGCGGTCGTCCCGGCCAGCGTCGCGCTGGCGGATGACGACTGCTTCGTGCCGATGGCCAATTGGCAACCACGCGCCGCCGTCGCGCGGCTGGCCGAAGTGAACGACTGGACGGTGCGCCGCATCAAGATCGACGACGGCTGCTATGACATCGACGGTCGCGACGCCGAGGGGCGCCGGATTGAGGTCACGGTCCATCCGGCCACGCTTCAGGTGATCGAGTTCGAATACGAAGACGAGGACGACGACGATGACGACGACGATCGCCGCGGACAGGATCGGGACCGGGATCACGAGGAGGACGACGATGACTGATACGCACGCGCAGACAGCACCGCAAACAGGCGCAGGCACGGCCGCCACGGTCCGGGTCTGGGACCCTCTGGTTCGGATCGTCCATTGGTCGCTGGTCGCCGCATTCGCCGTGGCCTGGCTGAGCGCGGACGAGCTTGATACCCTTCACGAAGTCGCAGGCTATGGTGTCGCGGGGCTTGTCGCCATGCGGCTCGTCTGGGGGCTGATCGGCAGTCGCCATGCGCGCTTCAGCCGCTTCGTGAAGGGGCCGCGAAAGACGCTCACCTATCTCGGCGACATGAGCCGGGGCAGGGAACGGCGATATCTCGGGCACAATCCGGCGGGCGCCGCCATGATCGTGGCGCTGCTCGTGACCCTCTCGGGCACTGCCGTCACCGGCTGGCTCATGGCAGAGCCCGACCGCATCGCGATGCTGCCGTCCCTGCCGGCCATCGTGGCACCCGCATGGGCCGACGGTGACGGCGACGCCTTTGATGCGCGTGGCGACATCGACGAAACCCTCGAGGAGGTTCACGAGGCACTGGCCAACCTGTTGCTTGTGCTTGCAGCGCTGCATGTGGGCGGTGTCGCGCTCGCCTCCGTCCGGCACCACGAGAACCTGACGCGGGCCATGTTCACCGGCAAGAAGCGCGCACCCGGCCCCGGCGACATCGTCTGAGCGCCCGGTCCGCCAAGCCCTGTTCGCCCCATCCGACCAGACCGGCCCCGCTCTCACCAGCGGGGCCGTTTTCTTCCTGACGGCAAGCTGACGCGCGAATCGCCGTAGCGTCAGGAACAATTCAGGTCGCGCGCGCAGAGTGGTCATCATCAGTAGAGGAGATACTGTCATGCAAACCAAACTCATCATCGCCGTTGCCCTATCGGCTCTCGCCATGCCGGTCATCGCGGCTCAGAACGACACCCATTACGCGCTGAGTGCAGTTCACGCGGATTTTCAGGATCAACTCGACCGGACCGCCGAGAGGTCTGACGCGATCGGCGCAGCCGCGCGGGCCGCCGCCGGACTCATGGCCCCGCACAGCGCGGCGCAGGAGCGGCTGGTGCTGCCGTTGCTCGGCGGCCTGGATGCCGCCGCCAGCGGACAGGCGGCGGTCGTGTCGAACCTGCCCGAGCGGATGGAGCTTGAGGCGGAGCTGTCGGAACTTCACGACCGCGACGTTGACCTCGTGACCGCACTGGTCGAGCTTTACGCTGCGGCCGAAGACGCCGGTCACTCCGAAATCGCGCGAATGGCCGAGCGCATGATCTGGCACGAGACCAGCGATATCGAGGTTCTTTATCCTTCGGCCCTGCTTGTCGGCTCGGGACAAACGCGCCCGGTCGGGAATCCCTGAGCATTCGCTCTGTTTCCCATAACGAGCGACGGCAACCCGCACTCGTTCCTAAATATCGCAAATCGCGTCCGATCTCGGGCGCGATTTTTTTGTATAATCGCGTCGCTGATCCCGCCCGTCGCCACCGACATGCGGGACAAAGCCCAAGGACAGTTCCGCACGAGCGACACCGGGCAAACGGGTGTGTTTCCTGACAGAAAGCTGAAGCGAAATTCGCGCCACCGTCAGGCAATCCTCAGGTCTGACCGCCAGATTGACCTTGCAGATGTACAAAAGGAGACCCTGCCATGAAACAGACCCTGATAGCCTTTTCCATGATTGCCTTGCTTCCCGCGGGCGCAGCGCTCGCCGATGATGACGATTGCTCCGTGCCACGCAGCCAATGGCAGCCGCGCGAGGCCGCGATGCAAGTGGCCGAAACGAACGGCTGGACCGTGCGAACCTTCGAGATCGACGATGGCTGCTACGAGATCGAGGGCCGCGATGCCTCCGGTCGGGAAATCGAAGTCAAACTCGATCCGGCGACGCTTCGGATCGTCGAGATGGACTACGAGGATGACGACTACCGCGCCGGCACCAGCAACCCTGCGCCGGTCGGCGCGACGCAGCCGCCGCAAAACGGCACGCCTGCGCAAGTCAAGTAAACCGACGCTCCCCGGCCTCGCCACGGCGAGGCCGGCCGCGACCCTGAATCCCATCCGCGATTTTCAGCCGTTCAGTAACCAAAGCTTACAGAAATAGTAATAACTTTTGCCTTTTGGTTATCAAACCTGAAGGTTAACATCCTGCCAGATAGATTTTGACAGCGTGCGTGGCAGGTGAACGATGGATGGGCAAGACACGGTTCTGAGCGTGACGGTGCAGAGAGGCGACGCACATTCCGCCCCGCGCGCCGAGCGGTTCGATGTGCCCGCCTACGAGAACCAGACCGTCCTCGACGTGGTGTCGTGGATCCAGCAGAACACCGATCCGACATTGACCTACCGTTTCGCCTGTCGCGTCGGCATGTGCGGCTCTTGCGCGATGATGGTCAACGGCGTGCCGCGCTGGACCTGTCGCACCCATGTCAGCAAGGTGCTGAAGAATGGCGCACTTGACATCGCGCCCCTGCGCAACCTGCCGGTGATCAAGGATCTGGCCGCCGACATGGACCCGTTCTTTGACAAATGGGTTGCCGCCGAAGGCCGGCATCACCCGACCCTGACCCGCGACGACGCCATCGAGGCGATTGATCCGGGCACCAGCGACCGCCAGACCGCCAGCGCCGGGATCGAGTGCATCAACTGTTCGATCTGCTATTCGGCCTGCGACACGGTGGCGGGCAACCCCGATTACCTCGGCCCCGCCGCGCTGCAACGCGCCTGGACGGTCTATAACGACGCAAAGGACGCCAACAAGGGGGCGATCCTCGATGCCGTGTCGGGCAAGGGCGGGTGTCATTCCTGTCACTCGATGGGATCGTGCACGCAATACTGCCCCAACGACCTTGATCCGCTGTCTGCGATCCTCGGGCTGAAACGCGCCACGACACAGCGGTTTTTCAAAGGAGCGAAGTGATGGAGTTCCGTCTTTATATGGCGCAACGCCTGAGCGCGCTGGTGATGGCACCCTTCGTGCTCGTGCATATCGGCGTGATGATCTACGCCATTCAGGGTGGGCTGTCGGCGGCGGAAATCCTGGGGCGCACGCAAGGATCTGCGCTGTGGTTCGCGTTTTACGGCATGTTCGTGATCGCCGTGTCGATCCATGCCGCCATCGGCTTGCGCACCATCCTGCTTGAATGGGCGGGCCTGCGCGGCACGCTTTTGAACGCAGTGGCGGCGGTGATCGGACTGGGCCTTTTCGCGCTTGGCGCGCAGGCGGTCTGGGCGGTGACGCTATGATCGTCGCGCGCGCACATCCGCTGTGGCTGGCCTACATCCTGCACCGCCTCTCGGGCCTTGCTCTGGCGCTGTTCCTGCCGTGGCATTTCTGGGTGTTGTCGATGGCCGTCACCGATGCCGCGCGGCTCGATGCCTTCCTCACCCTGACAGACATGCCGCTGGTCAAACTGGCCGAGTTCGGCCTTGTCTTCCTGCTGGCCGTGCACTTCTTTGGCGGGCTGCGGCTTCTGGCGCTGGAATGGCTGCCGTGGAGCGCGCCGCAAAAGACATGGGCGGCAGCGGCGGTGGCGGGGTCGTTCCTTGTCTCCACAACCTTCCTCTTGCGGGCGATCTGATATGTTCAGCACAAAAGACATCGACCGGCACGACACCGACATCCTGATCCTCGGAACCGGGGGCGCGGGCCTATTCGCCGCGCTGCACGCCAAACAGGCAGCGCCCGAAGGCACCAGGGTGACGATCGCGGTCAAGGGTCTGATCGGCAAATGCGGCTGCACGCGCATGGTGCAGGGCGGCTACAACGTCGCTTTGGGTGGCGGCGATTCAGTCGAACGGCACTTCATGGACACGATCCAGGGTGGCAAGTGGCTGCCCAATCAGGACATGGCGTGGCGGCTCTGCGAACAGGCGGTGGTGCGCATCCGCGAGCTGGAGAACGAAATCGGCTGTTTCTTTGACCGCAACTGCGACGGGTCATTGCACCAGAAAGCCTTCGCCGGGCAGACCGCCGACCGCACGGTCCACAAGGGCGACCTGACCGGAATCGAGATCATCAACCGCCTGATGGAACAGGTTCTGTCGCGCGATGTCGAAAAGCTACAGGAACACCGCGCGATTGGCCTGATCCCGACGAAAGACGGATCGGCCTTGGCGGGTGTGCTGATGATCGACATGCGCACCGGCAAGTTCCGCTTCGTGCGTGCCAAGACGGTGCTGATGGCGACGGGCGGCGGCCCGACGATGTACAAGTACCACACGCCCTCGGGTGACAAGACGATGGACGGGCTGGCGATGGCGATGCGCGTCGGGCTGAGCTTGCGCGATATGGAGATGGTGCAGTTTCATCCCACCGGTCTGCTTGCGGGCGATCACACGCGGATGACCGGCACGGTGCTTGAGGAAGGTCTGCGCGGCGCGGGCGGGCAGTTGGTGAACCATTCCGGCCAGCGCTTCATGTTCGACGTTGATCCCAAGGGCGAACGCGCCACGCGCGATGTGGTCAGCCGGGGCATCTATGCCGAGATGCGCAAGAACAACAATCCCGAGCAGGAGGGCGTCTTCATCTCGATGGCCCATCTTGGCCCCGACAATGTGCGCGAAAAATTCAAGGGCATGGTCAAGCGCTGCGCCGACAGCGGCTTCGATCTGGCCGCTGGCAAGGTCGAGGTGGTCCCGACCGCGCATTACTTCATGGGCGGTGTCGTCGTCGATGTGGACACGCGGACAGCGATGGAAGGGCTTTACGTCGCTGGAGAGGATGCAGGCGGTGCGCATGGCTCGAACCGACTGGGCGGCAATGGGGTGGCAAATTCCACCGTCTATGGCGGCATCGCGGGCGACGTGATGGGCGCGGATATTCGCAACATGGGGTCGTTGCGCGACGCGGACGAGACGGTTCTTGAAGCCGAACTGGCGCGTGCGTGCCATCCGCTGACCCGCGATCCCGGCCTGATCCTGCCGCTGCGCAAGGAATTGCAGAACGCGATGTGGGACGAGGTGGGTGTGATGCGCACCGAATCCGGCCTTAACAGAGGATTAAAGCGCATCGCCAACATCTCGGAATCGCTCATGGAAACCGGATTGTCAGCTGACAATCTGGCGTTCAATCTGACATGGCATGACTGGCTCAACTTGCGGTCCTTGTGCGATATTTCCGAAGTCATCACCAAGGCCGCACTGGAGCGCGACAACTCGCGCGGCGCGCATTACCGCGAGGATTTCCCCGAGCCGGGCGCGATGGAGGACAGCTATTTCACCGTCGCGCAGCAAAAGGGCGATGCGATCGAAGTGGGCCGCGAGGATGTGCAGTTCACCATCGTGCGCCCCGGCGAAACGGTCTTGCCCGAAGGCGAGCCCGAGACACTGGTGGCGGCGCAATGATGCGCGCTTCGCTCAAAAAGACATTCGGAGGACAGATGCAATGATCCCCCTATCCCTCATCCAATCCACCGCCGAAACCCTGATGGACAAGGCGGCCATCGACATTCCCGAGGACTACCTCACCGGCCTGCAACAGGCCGCCGAGACCGAAGACGGGGATCTCTCGTCCTTCGTTCTCAAGGCGATGCTGGAAAACTACGAAGCCGCCAAGGAAGACCGCCGCGCCATGTGCGGCGATACCGGCGTGCCGCGCTGGTTCGTCAAGATGGGCAACGAGGCAAGCGTGGAAGGCGGCATGTGCGCGCTGGAAACCGCGCTGAGACGCGCCACCGCGACGGCGACCAACGGCGTGCCGCTGCGCCCCAACCGCGTGCATCCGCTCTGGCGCACCGATCACAACAACAATGTCGGCATCGGCGCGCCCGAGATCGAATACGGGTTCGAGCCCGAGGGCGACTGGATCGACCTGATCACCGTGCACAAGGGCGGGCTGTTCGGCACCGATTACCGGATGCTGTTCCCCAGCGACGGGATTCAGGGGATCAAGCGCTTTTACCTCGACAGTCTGATGGCCTTCGGCAAGCGCGGTCTGGCCTGCCAGCCGGCGATCATCGGCATCGGGCTTGGCGGCTCCAAGGATATCTGCATGACGCTGGGCAAGCGCGCCTCGGTCCTGCGCACCGTGGGCAGCCGCAATTCCGACCCGCGCATCGCCGAGATGGAGGACGAATTCAAGGAACTGGGCAACTCCATCGGCATGGGCGCGATGGGGTTTGTGGGCAAGAACATGGTGGTGCAGTGCAACATCGAGGTCGGCTATTGCCACACCGGCGGGATGCCCATGTCGGTGCACGCCTTCTGCCTGTCCTCGCGCCGCGCGGTGGCCCGGGTGTTCCCGGACGGGCGGGTCGAGTACCGCACCGATCCCGACTGGTTCACCCCCTATCAGCGCCGCGAAACCGTTGAGTGGGAACCGGTGATGGAGGCGGCGGAATGAAGATGATTTTTCACCGTGAAAATCATCTGGCGGGCAAGGGTGTCTTCGCTTCGCGAAGATCACCGGCCCGCACGGTCACGTATCTAGGAGCCGTCCTATGAAACCACGCGAAATCCGCCTTTCCACCACGCCCACCGACGAAGACATCGCCAAGCTGCGCCTCGGCGATATCGTCTACCTCGACGGGTTGATGTATACCGCCCGCGAAGGCGTCTACATGCGCGCGCTTGAGGAACAGGCCAATATCCCGATGGAACTGCCGTCCGAAAGCGCGGCCAATTTCCATTGCTCCCCCGCCGCGCGGATCAACCCCGATGGCAGTTTCGAGATGGGCGCGGTCACCGCAACCGCGTCGTTCCGCTTTGCCAAATGGTTGCCGGAGTGGATGGAAAAGACCGGCGCCAAGCTGATCATCGGCAAGGGCGGCATGACGTCGAAGGACTACAAGAGTTATTTCGTCCCCAACGGTGCAATCTACCTCTCCACCGTCGGCTACGGCACCGGCGCGCTTCTGGGGCGCGGGGTCGAGAATGTGGAGGCGGTGCACTGGAACGAAGAACTGGGTCTTGCGCAGGCGATGTGGGTCATCAAGTGCAACAAGATGGGGCCGTTTATCGTCGCTTCGGATCTCAACGGCGATTGCCTGTTTGAGCGCGAGAACGCCAAGATCGCGCAGAATATCGAACGGGTCTACGAGGGCACCCGGCCCGCCGTCCTGAAACGCTATGGCGAAAGCGATGATCGTTCCGACGAGGTGATATGACCGACCCGTTTGCGCCCGACGCAAAGCGCCCTCCGGTGACAGAGGGGGTGTTTTCGCGCGAAGAGGTGGCGCTGGCCAACCGCAACTCCGGCGCGTTGCTCGAGACATTGGGTTTGGACATCACGCCCACAGGCACGCATTACCTGCTCAGCCATTTCGACGTGCCGCTCCTGTTCGAGAGCGATCATGTGCTGCGATTTGAGGGCGCGTTCGACGCACCCTTCGGCCTGACCATGGACGAGATCCGCGCCCTGCCGGACGTCACCCGCCCGGTGACGCTGGAATGTGCGGGTAACGGGCGGATCGGAGTCAGCCCGCGCTGTTTCTCGATGCCCTGGGCCTATGAAGCCGTCGGCACGTCGGAATGGACCGGCACGCCGCTGGCACCCTTGCTGGAGCGGGCGAAACCGCAGGCGGGCGTGCAGGATTTCGCCTTTCTCGGGGCCGATTACGGGTTCGACAAGGGTCAGCCGCATCACTTCGGACGGTCGCTGACGCCGGACCAGATCGCCGATCTCGACGTGATGCTGGTCTGGGGTATGAACGGCCAACCGCTTTTGCCGCAACACGGTGCGCCTTTGCGCATCATCGTGCCGGGGTGGTACGGCATGGCCTCGGTCAAATGGCTGACGACGATCGAGGCGCTGACGACGCGCTATCAGGGCTTCCAGCAGGTACAGACCTACCGCTTTCGCGCGAACGACGACGACCCCGGAACGCCGATCACCTCGATCCGGGTCAAATCGCTGATGAAGCCACCGGGTGTGCCGGACTGGGTGACGCGGCAACGCTGGATGCAGGCGGGGCGCGTGATGGTGCAGGGCCGGGCGTGGTCCGGTGGCGGCGTGGCGATCGCGCGGGTCGAGGTGCTCCTGAACGGGGACTGGCAGGAGGCAACCCTGACGGAGCGCGCCGATGCCTATGCCTGGACCGGCTGGCAGATCGACTGGGGCGCGCAACCGGGTGTTCACGAACTCGCCTGCCGCGCCACCGACGCCGATGGCAATACACAACCTCTGGAGGCGCCGTTCGACATGGCCGGATTTGCAAATAACGCGGTGCACCGCGTCACCGTTCATGTGGCGGACGCCTGATGCGCGGGGCGGATATCGTGATGCAAACGCTGGCGCGTCGCGGCGTGAGCGACATTTTTGCGCTCTCGGGCAACCAGATCATGCCGCTGTTCGATGCGAGCCTTGATGCGGGGATACGCCTTTATCACACGCGCCACGAGGCAGCGACGGTCTACATGGCCGAGGGCCATGCGCAGATCACCGGAGGTGTGGGGGTGGCGCTGGTCACGGCCGGGGCTGGTCTCGGCAACGCGCTCGGGCCGCTGCTCACCGCGCGGGCGTCCGATACGCCGGTGCTCTTGATCAGCGGAGACAGCCCGGTGGCGCAGGACGGCAACGGTGCGTTTCAGGAAATGGATCAGGTCGCGTTGACGCAATCGCTGACCAAGTGGTCGGTGCGGGTGACGGATGCCGATGAGCTGGGCGCTGTGATCGACAAGGCGCTGACGGTCGCGCAGACGGGGCGGCCCGGTCCGGTGCATGTGTCGCTGCCGGCGGATGTCGTGTTGGCCGAAGGGCAGGCAAGCGAAGCCGCGGCGTCGCGGGCACGCGCGGTTGAGACGGACGGGATCGCGAAGTGGCTGGCGGGCTGTGACACGCCGCTGGTGGTTCTGGGGCCGGCGTTGAACGGCACGCGCGCGGCGGGGCTTGCGGCGCGGCTGGAGCGTGCGCTGGACGCTCCTGCGATCGTCATGGAAAGCCCGCGCGGGCTGAATGATCCGGCGCTCGGGCATTTGACGCCGGTGTTCCGGCGGGCAGAGCGCATTCTGCTTTTGGGCAAACCGCTGGATTTCACAT
Organism: Marivita sp. S2033; assembly: GCF_046592965.1. Classification (NCBI taxonomy): domain Bacteria; kingdom Pseudomonadati; phylum Pseudomonadota; class Alphaproteobacteria; order Rhodobacterales; family Roseobacteraceae; genus Marivita; species Marivita sp. S2033. The sequence continues at coordinate 13,118 of NZ_JBISBV010000012.1, read as the reverse complement.
TACAGTTCGGCAATGCCGCGCCACAGGCGGAATGGGGGATCGTGAGCAGCGACCCCGCCGAGCTGGCGCGCGCAACGCTGAATGCCAAAGATCGCCTGACCCTGTCGGTCGAGCAAAGCGCGAGCGACACGGCGGGCGCACTTGCAGAGCGCAGCACCGAAGTGGCGCGCAGCGACTGGCGTGGCGAGGTGGCGCGGTACACGGCCAAACGGGCCGCGACGCCGACATCCCACGGGCTGCAACCGCAGGACTTGTGTCGCGCGCTGCAACCGCTGATCGACGAGGCAAACAACCCGATCCTTGTGTGTGACGGTGGCGAGTTCGGCCAATGGGCGCAGGCGGGATTGAACGCCCCGCGCCGGATCATCAACGGCGTGTCGGGCGCGATTGGCGGCGGATTGTGCTACGCCATGGCGTCGCGCGCGGCTGACCCAGGCGCGACGGTGTTCGTGCTGATGGGAGACGGCACGGCGGGGTTCCACTTTGCCGAGTTCGAAACAGCCGCGCGCGAAGGCTTGCCCTTTGTCGCGATCATCGGCAACGACCGGCGCTGGAACGCCGAGCACCAGATCCAGTTGCGCGACTTTGGCGATGCGCGCCTGCATGGCTGCAATCTGAGCGACGCGCGCTATGACGAGGCGGTGAAAGCGCTGGGTGGGTTCGGGGCGCTGGTCACGGACCTGAGCGATCTTCCCGAGGCCGTGCGCGCGGCCATCGCGTCGGGCAAACCCGCCTGCATCAATGTAGAGATCGAAGGCTTGCCCGCGCCAGTGGTGCGGTAGCGTTCAAAGCCCGTGCACGGCCATCACCGACAAGGTGGCGGGACGGTCCAGCATCGCGCGGTGATGGGTGGCGATCCTGGGATAATTGACCAGATCGACACCGGCTTTTTTCATCCAGAGCGGCACCATCATCAGGTAGGCATCGCACATGGTGTAGTGCTCGCCCAATGCCCACGGTCCCTTGAGGTAATGCGTTTCGATCATCGTGGCGCAGTCCGCGATGTTTGAGGCGACCTTGTTCTTCATCGCGTTTTGCGCCGCCTCGTCGTCAACCCACCGTGCGCCGCGCAGCAGGTGCGCATAGGCGACATGCATCGTGGCGCAGAGATAGGCGTTCAATTCGTCTGCCCTTGCGCGCTCGAACGGCGTGTCGGGCAGCATGTTCGCGTGCGGATGGGTGGCCGCAATATAGCCGAGGATCGCCGGGTTTTCGGTGATGACACCTTCGGGCGTCATCAGGGCAGGCACGCGGGCTTTCGGGTTGACCTTGAGAAAGGCGGTGTCGTGCTGTGCGCCCTTGTCGATGGGAACCTCGTGCACCGCATAGGTCGCACCGACCTCTTGCAACAGGATATGCGGAGCGAGGGCAGAGCTTGCCTTGGAGTAGTAGAGTGTCAGCATGAAAGACGTTCCTCAGTCATATGGGTTCAAACCAGCGCGCGGATCGCGATGCCGAGTCCCAGCAGCAGAGACAGACCGATCAACAGCCGCCGGAACGTGTTGTCGCTGATGCGACGGAATACCATCAGTCCCCCCTGCGCGGCCAGAACAGAAGCGGGCAGGGCAATCAGGAAGGCGGTGACGGTCGCTCCGTCATAGGCGCCGCGCCACCAGAGCATCGCGGTTGTGGTGAACAGCACGCAGACGTTGAACGGCTGCAACACCGCGCGGGTTTCGGCCTTGGGCCACGGGCGCATGGAGCACCAGATCACCGGTATCGCGCCCGAGAGCGACGCCATGCCGCCCAGAACGCCACCGATCAGACCGATACCCGAATCAAGCACCGGCGTGCGGCGTTCGAACCGGGGGAGATTGGCGCGGAAGCTGAAAAATCCGCCGTAAACGATCAGCAGCGCGGCAATCACCAGTTTTAGCGTGTCGGCATCAATAAAGGTGAGCAACGATATGCCGACCGGCACACCGGCGAGACCCGGAATGATAAAGCGCAAAAGACGCGGCACGTTCACCTGAAGCGCGTCGCGCACCTCCCATAGGCCTTGCAGGCCGGTGATCACCGACATCAGCGACACCACCGCAACGGCGGACACCGGATCAAGCGCGGCAAGAAAGAAGCCCAGTGCAAAGAGCGCCGTGCCGGACCCGGCCAGGCCGTTGACGAACCCGCCGGCCAATGCGCCGACGACGATGAACAGCACGCCTTCCCAGCTCATGCCGGATTCGCCGGATGCTGTGCCACGGCGCTGAGCAGGGCAGAGTAGATTTCTTCGATCACCCGCAGCTTGGGGTGTTTCTGACGGTAGGCCAGACCCAGGATCCGCGTCGGCGGATCGCTTTGCAAGGAGAGGTGCTTGAGCGGCAGGGCATAGTGATTGACCACGCAGGAGCGCGGCACGATGGAGACGCCGAGATGCGCGTGCACCATGCTGGAGATCGCTTCGAGATTTTCCAGCTCCATCGTCTCGCTGACGCGAATGTCGTTCTCCTGCAACCAGGTTTCGATCAATGTGCCCACGACGGCATCACGGTTGAAACGGATAAAGGGGAGCGTTTCCAGTATTTTCGCGGGGTCCGTTTCGGTCACGTCCTGACCTGTGATCAGGTGCAGCGGCTCTTGGGCGATGTCCAGAAACGTCATGCCCGGAGGCATGATGACGGGCTTGGTCACGATGGCGACGTCCAGATTTCCGCGGTCGATCCCGGTCAGCAGCGGGCCGGTCAGCGCCGGATGGATGCGGATGCGCAGATCGGCGTATTTCGCGCGCAGGATCGACAGGGAGAGCGGTGCAAGGCCGGTCAGCGTGGTCGGGATCGCGCCCAGGATGACCTCGCCGGAAAACCCTTCTTCGCCCAGAACCGATGGCACGAGGTTGTCGTAATCGCGCACCAGCTTGCGGGCACGGGCCACCACCGCGACACCAAGCGGGGTCAGTTCTGGGGTTCTGTGGTTGCGGTCGAACAAGGCTAGGTCAAGCTGTGCTTCGAGAGTGCGCATCTGCTGGCTGACGGCGGCATGGGTGATGAACACCGCATCGGCCGCCGCGCTGAAGGTCTTGTGGTCCGCGACGGCGACCAATGTTTTTAGCAATCGAATGGACATATGGCCCTTTGCGTAGTTTTTCTTACAGAACCTGTAATAATTTATTTCTTCATCTAAGCTCCACTTAAGGTTAGCGTAAATAAAGAGCCTGCAAAAGGGCCGGTTTTCAATCTGGGAGGAATACAATGAGACTACGAACTTTCGGTTCTGTCGTGGCGCTGGGTGCGACACTGACCGCAGGCGCGGCGCTGGCGGAATACCCCGAGCGCCCGATCAACATGATCATTCCCTACGGCGCTGGCGGTGCCACGGACATCTCGGCGCGCACGATTTCCAAACCTCTGGGCGAGGCGGTTGGCAAGCCGTTGGTGATGGCCAACATCACCGGCGCCGGTGGCGCGACCGGGTCGGTTGCGGTGCAGAATGCCAAGGCGGATGGGTATACCATGCTGTTCGCGCGGGTCGGATCGCACACCGTCAGCCCGGCGATGAAGGCGACCTTGCCCTACACGCTTGACGATTTCCGCTTTGTCACCGTCTACGAGATCAACCCCGTCGCCTGTGCAGTGCGCCCCGACAGCGGGATCGAGTCGATGGACGACCTTGTCGCCAAGGTGAACGAGGGTGGTGTGAGCTACAGCTCGTCCGGTGTCGGTTCGATGCTGCATCTTGCGGGCGCGATGGTGCTCAAGGAGTTCGGCGTGGAGAACCCGCTGGAGAAGGCCACGCATATCCCGCAACAGGGTGGCGGTGCGGCCGCGACAGCCGTCCTCAATGGCACGGCGACCTTCATCTGCACCAACTCGTCTGCCCTGGCGAGCTTTGTGGCCAACAACCAGCTGACGCCGCTGATGGTCACGACCCAAGAGCCTGTCGACGGCTTTGATGCGCCGTCCGCCAACGATCTTGGCAAGCCGCGCCTCAATGCGCTGGTGGGTTGGACGGGCATTGCCGGTCCTGACGATCTGCCCGACGACGTGGCCGAAAAGTGGGGCGCGTGGATGGCCGAGGCGACCAAGGACGAAGAGTTCCTCAAGACGATGGAAGCCAACGGATCGGTGATCGAGCTTATGAGCCCGGAAGAGGCAAACGCCTTCATTCAGGAGCAATACGGCATCTTCAAAGAGATCGTTGATGAACTGGGCATGCGCGTCGAGGGATGATCCCCGAACGCAGATTTCCCGATGTCTGACTGAAACGAACACCGCCGGGGCGAGAGATGTGCCCCGGCGCTTTGCCCTGACGGAGCTTGGCCCCGAATGCCTGCAAACACTGCCTTGAACCTGCGTCTGGGAATTGCCGCGCTGTTGGCGTCGGCGTTCCTGATCTTCTTCGCGATCCCGAATTTCGTCTCTGCCCCGAGCAACGTGCGCAACGTCGTCCTGTCGCCGCTGTTCTGGCCCTATGTGCTGGCGGGTCTGACTGCGATCGTCGGCCTCGGGCTGATCGGTGTGTCGCTTTGGGGCGACGCAGAAGACGACGATTTCCCGTTCGAGCAGGGCGTGATGCTTGCGAACTGGATGCGCTTGCTGATCCTGGCCGTGATCATGGTGGTGACCTTTGTCGCGGTGCCCGTGTTCGGGATGGTCTGGGTGTCGATGGCGGCGTTTATCGCCACCGCGTTCCTGTTTCGCACGCGACATCCCATTGCGGCGGTTGTCTGCGCGGTGGTGGTGCCACTGTTGCTCTATGCGTTTTTCGCCCATGTCGCCGGGGTTGCGATCCCGCAGGGTGATTTTGTGAGGTTGCCATGAGCCTTCTGGACAGTCTCGCCGCGGGCTTTGCACTGGTCGGCAATTTCGAAGCCTTCTTCATGCTGTTTTGCGGCCTGATCGTCGGGGTGATCGGCGGTGCGATACCGGGCCTGTCGGCCACGATGGCAGTGGCGCTGGCCTTGCCGTTCACCTTTGCCATGGAGCCGATCAACGGCATCTTGTTGCTGCTTGGCGTCTATAAGGGCGGCATTTTCGGCGGCTCCATTCCGGCGATCCTGATCAAGACGCCGGGCACGCCGGCCTCCTCTGCCACCATCCTTGACGGCCATCCGATGGCCGAGAGGGGGGAAGCGGGGCGCGCGCTTGGCATGGCGCTTTATGCGTCCTGCACGGCGGATGCGGTGTCCAACCTTGCGCTGATCCTGTTCGCCGGCTGGCTGGCGTCCTTTGCGCTCAACTTCGGGCCGCCCGAGTTTTTCGCACTGATCCTGTTTTCGCTCACCATCATTGCGGGGGTGTCGGGGGAAAGCCTGCTGCGCGGCGCGTTGTCGGCGCTGGCGGGGCTGTTGCTGGCGACCATCGGCCTTGATCTGATCTATGGCACCAACCGGTTCACGTTCGGCAATCCGAACATGATGGGGGGCCTGAATTTCATTGCCGTGCTGATCGGGCTGTTCGCGATCCCCGAGATCATCGCGATGGCGTGGAATCCGGTGGCGCATCTGGGCAAGACGCGCGCCTTGGGCAAGTCGCGATGCAGCTGGGCCGATTACAAGAACAGCTTCAAGAGCATCATCCGGGGCAGCATGATCGGTGTGTTTCTCGGCTCGATCCCCGGCATCGGGGCCGCGCCGTCTGCCTTTCTGAGCTATTCCGAGGCCCGGCGGACCTCGAAGAACAAGGCCAATTTCGGCAAGGGCGAGATCGAGGGCGTGGCGGCTGCCGAGGCCGGGAACAACGGTGTCGCGGGTGCGACGCTGATCCCGCTTCTGGCGCTGGGTGTGCCGGGGGATGTCATCACGGCGATCATCATCGGCGCCTTCATGGTGCATGGGCTGCAACCGGGACCGATGATGTTCATCCTGAATGTCGATATCATTTACGGATTGTTCATCGGACTGATCGTAAGCTCGGTGTTCCTGCTGGTTGTGGGGGCGGTCGCCATTCGCGGCTTTGGCTTTGTCGCGAATGTGCCCAAGCGCCTTCTGATGCCTGCGGTTCTGGTGCTGTGCATTTACGGGGTCTATGCGGTGAACAACAATGCGTTTGATGTGGGTGTGATGTTCGTCATGGGCTGGGTCGGCTATCTGATGATGCGCGCCCGCATACCGGCAGCGCCGTTTCTCATCGCGTTCATCCTCGGCCCGCTGCTGGAGGATAATTTCCGCCAGTCGATGCTGATGTCGGGCAGCGACCCGATCATCCTGTTCCGGGGGCCGATCACATGGTTCTTCTGGGCGTTGACCGGGCTGACGGTGTTCGCCATCACGCGCAGCACCTTGCGCAAAAAAGTGCCGCTCAGTTGAGGTCTTCGAGAAGACGGCCGTGGCGGCGGGTTTCCTCGATCACCTGACCGAACGTCGTCAGTCCGCGCGCCTCGAGCATCGGCAGCAGCCGCACCAGCACTTCGGCGGTGGCGAGCGCATCGCCAAGTGCGGTGTGGCGCGATTGTTCGGGGATTGTGACGTTCAGCCTTTCGCACAGCGCATCCAGCGTGTGGGTTTCGCTGGCGCCGAACAGCACGGCCGACAGCAGCACGGTGTCAAGGATCGGGTGATCCCATGTCAGCCCGGTGGATTGGGCGTGGCGGTGCAGGAACGCCATGTCGAACGGGGCGTTATGCGCCACGATCACCGCATCGCGCGAGAAGTGGTGGAATTTCTGCGCCACCTTGGCGATCGGGGGTTTGCCGCGCACCATCGCATCGGTGATGCGATGCACCTTGGTCGAGGCAGGCGGAATCGGGCGGCCCGGATCGACAAGCTCGTCAAGCTGCTCGCCCTTGACGATGCGCCCGTTCAGAACCCGCACCGCACCCAATTGTACGATATCGTCCTTGTGCGGCAAGAGCCCCGTGGTTTCGGTGTCGAACACCGAAAAGCACAGCTTGCGCAGCGGCAGGTCGTGAAAGGCGGTGTCGCTGGGATGGGGATCGAAAATCTCGAAATCATAGACCAGCGGGCGTTCGGCGTCGGGCGAGATGTCGAGCGTCTGGCTGTCGATCACCATCAGGTAGCCACCGTCGCGCATCGGCTTGAGCTTGACCTCGAAACTCTGGGTCGCGTCGATGGAATGAGCCTCGAAGCTGACATCCTTGCCTGATTTCTGTAGCCGCTGAACCGCGGCATTCATGGTAGCCGGTTCAAAATATTCGGTGATCTGCGCGTTGAGGCGCGGCACACCGAGTTGCGACAGAACCTCTGCCGCCTGCGCGTCGTAAAGCGCGATCTGCCCGCTTCGGGTGACAAGGATGGTGGCAACCGGAATGTCGGTGAGCAGCGCGGTCAGGCGGGCTTTCTCGTCCTCCAGACGTGCGGTTTCGGTGGCGACGGCCTGTGCGGTGCTCATGGCGGTGTCGGTCAACTGGCGCGCAACCGCAGAGGCGGCCGGGGCGAGATCGCCCAGATGGCGGGCGGCTTTCATGTCAAGTTCGCCATCGACACCAGCATGGGCGCGGGTGCGCAGCTGCGCGGCAAGGCGTTCGATGGGTTTGGCGATGTCTTCATCGAACCGGAACCACGCGATCACCATCAGCGCAAGGATCAGAAAACCGGCGATCGCGGCGGCGAAGATAAAGCCGTTGGTGACATCCGTTTCCAGCGCGCGGGCGTGGCCGAACCACAGCGCCAGACCGACGGCCAACAGGGTGCCAAGACACAGAAGGGCGAAAAACAACACGACGCTGGATCGCAGGCTCATCTTGGTCAGCATCGGATCAGCTCCTTTCGCACACGCCGCGAACGATGGGATCATCCGGTGTCACGTCGCGCCAGACCGGTGCGCCGCCATCCCCGACTGCGGGATCGGCGCGTTGGCCGGTCTCGCAATTCACCATGACTTCGACCGATTGGATCGCGCCCCAGCGGCGGAAAAAGTAAAGATCGGCCATGTGCAGATCGGGGTCGTCGGCATTGGTGCGCAGATTTCCCTCGTCCAGCGCGATGAATCGGTTGGTGTAGGGGACCAGATACGTCCAAGGGCGGTAAAGCGCCTTGCTGTCCACGGTTTGCACCACGTGCAAACCCTCGGGCATCGCCTGGGACGTGCGCGAGAACCAGCTGTATTCGCTGCTGATCGTGGTGCCGAGCATGGCGGCCCCCGCTGCCACCGGCACCATCCATTTCGGCAGTCGCCCACCGCTCAGGCGCGACACCAGAAGCATCACACCCGCGCCGCCGATGCCGGCCACAATCACGCCGATCAGTTCCAGAAACATGGTCCGTCCTCCCTTGTCAGCGTCAGCCGAGCATACCGCGCCCGTGGCCAAGTGCCGATTGCATTGATTTTATCACCACAAACGCATCGCGCACCTGACTTCGCTCAAAGTCTGACAAATCAGAGGGTCGCAGGAAATTGTCGGGAGCGACACCCGCACGCACCTGTGCCGCCTGATGTTCAAGCCGGGTTTCCGCGATCAGGTCGTAGGCATCGCGCAAGTCCTGCCCGCCCGACCGGCTGAGCGCTCCGACGGCGATGGCGGCCTCAAGGCGGGCGGCGGTGTTGGCCTGGGTCAGCTGGGCTTGCAAGGCGTAGATGCGCGCCAGATCGACCACCGGCACCACGCCGTTCAGCTTGAGATCGATGTGGTTCTTGTTTTCGCCGGAGCGGATGGTGGCAAAGCCGCGCAAGAGCCCGAGCGGTGGCGTGTGCTTGAGCGAGTTGGACACCATATGCGCCACGAAAATCGAATTTGCCGAGGCTTTTCTGAGCGTTTCGTTTTGCAGATCATCGAACAGATGCGAGGCGCCGCCGATGGGGCGCAGATCGAACATGACGCTGGCCAGCATCTGTGCTTCGGGGTTCGGAGTGTTGATCCAGCCGTTGAAGTAATCGCGCCAGACCCGCATCGGCTGCCGCCAGCGCGGGTTGGAGGCCATCATGTCGCCGGGGCAATAGACATAGCCGCAGATGTTCAGCCCGTCGCAGACATATTTTGCCAGCGCCTCGAAATAGGGGGCGTGCGCCTCGGTCATCGCGTCGTCGATGAACAGGCAATTGTCCTGATCGCTGGTGCCGGTCTGTTCCTGCCGCCCCTGAGAGCCGCAGGCGAGCCAGAGATACGGCACCGGCGGTGCGCCCAATTCGGCCTCGGCCAGCGTCAGCAGACGGCGGGTGGCGGCATCGGCCACATCGGTGATGAGCCGGGTGATGACCTCGTGGCGGCTGCCGCTGGCGACCAGCTGTGCCAGCAGCTGCGGGATGCGCGCGGTGACCTTGGCCATGTCTTCGGCGGCGTCGGCATGGGCGATGTCAGAGACCATATCGGCCGTGCTGACGGCCTGAAAGCGGGTGAGATCGGTCTGGGTGACGATGCCGACCAGCCGACCGGCCTGGGTAACCGGGATATGACCGATGCGCCGCTCCATCATCGTGTGGAGCACATCAGAGCCGATGGCGGAGGGGGGCAGGGAGATGGGATCGCTGCGCATCACATTCAAAATCGGGGTATCGAAGGGCAGTCCGTCGCCAACCACCTTGCCCGACATGTCGCGGATCGTCGCGATGCCCTGAAAGCTGTCGCCGCGGGTGATGCAGATGGAGGACACATGCGCATCGCGCATCTGGCGCGCGGCGGTCTGCACGTCGGTTTCCGGCGAACAGGTCAGCGGTGAGCGTGTCATCAGTTCTTCGACGCGAGTGGTTGCGAGGTCGGGCTTGCCGATGCGCTGGGTGCGGTTGCGATCAAAGAAGCGGCGGAAGGCGGGGCTGTTCCTGAGCGCCTGGTGGAACTGCTTGGCTGGCAGCAGCAGCACCGTGGACGGGCGCGTGGCGCAGGCCGAGGTCAGGCTGATGCCGTCGCGCAGCAATCCGCGTTCCCCGAATGAATTGCGAGGGCCGAGCAGGGAAATCAGACTGTCGTTTTCGTCGCGCACCTCAATTTCGCCCTCGTAGACGATGAACATGCCGTCAAGCGGGGTCGACAGCGGGTAAATCTGCTCGGCCTTTGCGACCTGGCGGATTTCGATGGTCTCGACCAGGGGGCGCAACACATCCTGTTCCATCGAATCGTAGGGGTGGATGGCGGACAGGAATTGAAGAATTGCATCAGGAGAGAGCGTCATTGGGTGAGCCTGTCTGGAAAAGAAAAGGTCCCGTCCCGGTTATCCGGCACGGGACCGTAGGTGAAGGAGACGCGCCGTCTCAAGGACGGCGCGCCCTGTTGGTCTAGTGGTCCTGAGCGGCCCCGGCGCCACGCGGCACACGCACGCTTTCGACCAGATCCTCGATCTCTTGCGGGATCGATTCCGTCATCTTGGAGACGGTGAAGGCCACGGCAAAGTTGATCATCGCACCGACCGCGCCAAAGCTTGTCGATTTGACCGTGCCAAGCAGCGGATCGGCATCGGTAAAGCTGTTGGTGTCAGGGATGAAGAACCAGCCCTTGTGCAGGAAGATATAGATGATGGTGATCACCAGACCCGAGATCATGCCCGCAACCGCACCCTTGTTGTTCACCTTGGTAAAGATGCCCATCATCAATGCCGGGAAGATCGACGCCGCCGCGAGGCCAAAGGCCAGTGCCACGGTTTGCGCCGCAAATCCCGGAGGGTTGAGGCCGAGATAGGTCGCCACCGCAATGGCCACGGCCATTGCGATCCGTGCCGACAGAAGCTCGTTCTTTTCCGAGATGTTGGGATTGATCGAGCCCTTGATCAGATCGTGGCTCACGGCCGAGGAAATCGCCAGAAGCAGACCCGCCGCTGTCGAGAGCGCCGCCGCGATACCGCCTGCGGCAATCAGGCCGATCACCCAGCCGGGCAGGTTGGCGATCTCGGGATTGGCCAGAACGAGGATGTCCTGGTTGAAGTTGGTCAGCTCGTTGCCGGCCCAGCCCTGTTCTGTCGCACGCGCCTGCATCTCGGGGCTTGCGTCGTTGTAGTACTGGATACGGCCATCGCCGTTCTTGTCTTCCCAGCCCAAGAGGCCGGTTTGTTGCCATGTTTCCATCCAGTCATAGGCCGGATCGGTGGCAATCTGCTCGACCGAGACGGCTTGCGCATCGGTGCCGTTGGGCCAGAACAGTTCGGTGATGTTCAGACGCGCCATCGCACCGACAGCCGGAGCCGTGAGGTAAAGCAATGCGATGAAGACCAGCGCCCAGCCAGCCGACCAACGGGCGTCGGCCACGCGCGGCACGGTGAAGAAGCGCATGATGACATGCGGCAGACCGGCGGTGCCGATCATCAGCGACAGGGTGAAGAGCACCATGTTGAAGGTATCGCCGTGATGGGTGGTGTATTCGTTGAAGCCAAGCTCGGCGACGATCTGGTCAAGCTTTTCCAGCAACGGCGTGCCGGATGCGGCGTGATCGCCGAACAGGCCAAGCGCCGGGATCGGGTTGCCGGTGAGTTGCAGCGAGATAAAGACCGCCGGGATGGTGTAGGCCATGATCAGAACGACATACTGGGCCACCTGCGTATAGGTCACGCCCTTCATGCCGCCGAACACGGCGTAGGCGAACACCACACAGGCACCGATCAAGAGACCGGCGGTGTTGCTGACTTCGAGGAAACGGCCAAAGGCCACGCCGACGCCCGTCATCTGGCCGATCACATAGGTGATGGAGGCCACGAGCAACGCGATCACCGCAACCAGACGCGCTGTCGGGCTGTAGAAGCGGTCGCCGATGAACTCGGACACGGTGTATTTGCCGAACTTGCGCAGATAGGGGGCAAGCAGCAGCGCCAGCAGAACGTAACCGCCGGTCCAGCCCATCAGGTAGGTCGAGTTGTCATAGCCGGTGAAGGCAATCAGACCCGCCATCGAAATGAACGAGGCCGCCGACATCCAGTCCGCCGCCGTGGCCATGCCGTTGGTGACGGGGTGAACGCCGCGGCCGGCGGCATAGAATTCAGATGTGGAGCCCGCGCGGGCCCAGATCGCGATGCCGATGTAGACCGCGAAGGACGCGCCCACAAACAGCAGGTTGATGGTAAACTGATCCATGTTTATTCCTCCTCGACGCCGAATTCACGGTCGAGCTTGTTCATCCGCCATGCGTAAAAGAAGATCAGCGCCAGGAAGACGATGATCGATCCCTGCTGGGCGAACCAGAAGCCGAGATCGGTTCCGCCGACGCTGATGCCCGACAGCATCGGGCGCAGCAGGATGCCGAACCCGAACGAGACCAGCGCCCAGATCACGAGGCTTATGAGAATGATGCGCACGTTGGCCTTCCAATAGTCCTCATCGGACTTCTTGGTGGCCTGCGCCGATTTGCTTAAATGGTCCGCCATGTTGCGGCTCCTCCTTCTTTCTCCGTTGACACGCACCGTTGCATGATGCGCGCTTCCCTTGTCAGCGATCCCTGCAAAGAGACCGTTCGGCCCCCTCAGCGGGTGGCCGCTTTCACGATCGCGCCCAGCTTGGCCGCAATGTCGTCGATCGGCCCCATTGCGTTCACCCGCATCAGCGCACTTTGCTTTGCATAGAAATCAATGAGCGGGGCGGTCTGGGCGTGATAGGCTTCCAGCCGTGCCGCCACGGTTTCGGCGTTGTCATCGGCACGCCGCTGGAAATCGGTGCCTTTGCACTTGTCGCACTGGCCTTCAATGGCGGGGGACTTGAACGTGTCGTGGTAGCCCTCGCCACAGGTGCCGCAGGTATAGCGCCCCGAAATGCGCGTCACCATCGCGGCATCGTCCACATCAAGGCTGATCGCGGCGTCGATCTTCTGGCCGGTTTCGGCCAGCAATGTGTCCAGCGCCTGTGCCTGCACCGTGGTGCGGGGAAAGCCGTCAAGGATCACGCCGCGGGCACAGTCCGGCTCGGCCAGCCGGTCGCGCAGGATGGCGATGACGATGTCGTCGCTCACCAGCTCGCCCGCTTCCATGACCGCCTTGGCCTGCTTGCCCGCCTCGGTGCCGCTGGCAACCGCCGCGCGCAGCAGATCGCCGGTGCTGAGTTGCACAAGGCCGAATTTCTCTTCCAGCATCCGCGCCTGGGTGCCCTTGCCAGCGCCCGGAGGGCCAAGCAGGATCAGCACGGGGGCGATGGTGTGCGTGTCTGTATCGCGCATGTGTGTCACCCTTTTATGGCTCTGTTTTCGATGAGGTTTTCGACGACGGAGGGGTCGGCGAGGGTGGAAGTGTCGCCCAAGGACCCGGTGTCGTTTTCGGCGATCTTGCGCAGGATGCGGCGCATGATCTTGCCGGAACGGGTTTTGGGCAGGCCGGGGGCCCA
>NZ_JBISBV010000011.1:0-61229 GCF_046592965.1 Marivita sp. S2033 | reverse complement strand
CAGTGTTCAGCCCCTCCCTCATAACCCTCGAAAACAACGGAAAAATCCAGCCGCAGCCGGACCGGGAGAACGCTTTCGCTGGGGCAAGTGGCGGACAGGAAGGGATTCGAACCCTCGAGACGGTCTCCCGCCTACGCACTTTCCAGGCGCGCGCCTTCGACCACTCGGCCACCTGTCCGAGGGCTGTTTAGGAGAAACCGCGGGGGGGATGCAAGAGCGATTATCGAGGTATTTCAGCTCAATTCATCGGGATTTGCGGATTTGGGACGCCGCGACCAAAAACAATGCGGCGAGTGTCACCTCGGTTGCGGCGGCGATCAGGATCGTGGCGCGCGCGGTTCCGCCAAGCCAGGCGTGCAGTCCGGTTGCCGCTACGCCCAGAAAGACCAGGCCGGTGATCAGGCACAGGTTCGCCAGGAACCTGCTCCCGGGCAAGTTCCGCGCGATCAGCAGCAACGCGCCGAGACCCAGAACCGCCGGGGAAAAGCGGCGTGCGGCAAAGTCCATGTCGGGCGTGTAATTGACAGCGTAGAGGCCGAGATAGCTTTGCGGAGCGATCAACAAGACCAGCCCGATCGAAATCGCGAAGCATCCGGTGAACAGCAGAAGCCAGCGCGACATCATTGCTCAAGCGAAATGTTGACGCGGCGGTTTTGCTTGCCCTTGTTTTCGATCTTGCCGAGGATCACGCGCCCGATTTCTCCGGTGCGCGCGACATGGGTGCCACCGCAGGGTTGCAGATCAACCTGCACTTCCTCGTCACCGATGCGCACCAGACGGATACGGCCCGCTCCGCGCGGTGGCTGCACGGACATGGTTTTGACAAGCGACGGGTTGGCATCAAGTTCGGACTCGGTGATCCAGCCATCGCTGACAATGTAATCCCGGTCGATCAGACGGTTGAGTTCGCGCTCCAACGCGTCGCGATCTTCGGGTGGTTCGGGCATCATGAAATCGAGCCGTCCGCGCCCTGCCCCGATGGCACCGCCGGTCACGGGCAGCGGTATGACGACGGACAGCAGATGCAGCGCGGTGTGAATGCGCATGTGACGGTGGCGTCGTTCCCAGTCGAGGCGCTGCACCACATGGGCACCGATGGGCGGCAGGCGGGTCGGCTCGGACGGGACCAGCACACTGGCGCCCCGCTCTCCCTTGACAGCAGTTGCGATGGACAGCGACTGGCCGTCCCAGTCGATCCATCCGCTGTCGCCGGGTTGTCCGCCGCCGGTGGGATAAAAGATCGACGCATCAAGCACGACGCCGCCTTCCGGCGTGTGCGTAGTGACTTTGGCGCTCAGATCGCGCGCGTAGGGATCGCTGCGATAATGCGGCTCGAACTCATTCAGCGTTTGGCTCATGTCCGAGGCTCCTTCGCGTCGGTGTCGATCTCGGGTGTGGCTGTGTCGGGCGCTTTCGTATCGTCCTTGCCCGCCATGAGGACTTCCGGATTGCGGAGCCAGACATCGCGCTGCGCAAAGGGAATCTCGATACCTTCGCGCTTGAAGGCCTCGTAGATCTGGTGATTGATCTCGGTGCGCACGTCGACGATCATGTTCACGTCAAACAGGATCATCCGCAGGTCGAAATCAAGCGAATCCGCGCCGAACCCCTTGAACAGAACCGATGGCTCCGGGTTCATCAGGACCATGTCGTGATTGCGCGCCACGTTGAAAAGCACCTGTTCGACCTTGCGCGTGTCCGATCCGTAGGCAACGCCGATTTCAACCACCAGACGCCCCAGAACGTTGCCGCGCGTGTAGTTGGTGACCGAGTTCGACACCAGATCGGCATTGGGCACGATCAGGTCGGTGCGGTCAAAAGTCTCGATCCGGGTGGAACGCACCGAGATATCGCGCACGATGCCGTGCTGACCGTTGACCTCGATCCAGTCCCCTTCCGAGATCGGACGCTCGATCAACAGGATGATCCCGGACACGAAGTTCTGCACGATGTTCTGAAGGCCGAAACCGATACCGACGGACAGCGCACCGGCAACGAAGGCCAGCGCGGTCAGGTCGATCCCGGCTGACGTGATGGCCACGATTGCGGCAAGAAAAATGCCCAGATATCCGGTGCCGGCGACGATTGCGGTCTGCCCGCCTCGGTCGATCTTGGTTTTCGGCAGGACCGATCCGCGAAGGCCGCCCTGCAACAGCCGCGTCAACACATACCCGATCATGAACACGATCGCGAAGGTGAGGAAATCGCCCGGCGCGATCCGTGTGTCACCAAAGGTGAATCCGATCTGGAACCGGGTCCAGAGCTCCGTCAGATCGGCCACCCGCGCGCCCCAGATGAGGGCGAGGAATGGCAACGACACCAAGGTCAGAACGGCACCCGAAATCACCGGCAACAGGCTGTTTTCGTCATCGAGTTGATGTCCGGTGAGGAGGTGGTAAAGGCCGCGTCCCAGCCGTTGCAGGATCAAGAGAAACGCAAACAGGCCCAGCGTCTGAATGGTTGGAAAAATGGTTGCATGGGCGATGTTGAAATATCCGATCGCCGACAAGATCGGCGCGCCGATCCCAACCAGCATGGCACCCTGCCCCGCGAGTCGCGCCAGCCGCGATGGAAAGGTCAGATGCACCGCGTCGTCGTCTGTTTCCTCAAGATTGCTGACGCCCGACATGCGCAGGAACTGGCCCAGACGGAACAGCAGCGCACCGCACAGGATATGCACCGGAAAGCTAAGGATCGGCAGCGTCTGCTCGGACCAGCCGGCAATCTCGTCCATGATGGACAGGAACAGGCTAAGCGCCAGAAACCACGCCAGAAGGTTGACATAATAGCGCGCCGCCGTCCGGCGCTCGGGCGTGAGGTTGATGGTGCTCTCATCGTCGTCGTCGGAGAATGTCTCGGCAGCCAGCCACCGCGCAATCAAGACGACAAAGAGGATCACCGGCATCAGATAGATCAGCTGTTGGCCAAGTGGCCCCAGCATGTCGGTCAGCACAAGTGCATGGACAAGCAAGCCAAGCCCGGTCACCGAAACGATGACGCGCGCCAGTGCCAGCATGGTCGGCCAGAACCCGGTTCCCCGCACGGTTCGCGCCTTGGCCCAATGCGCGAACGAGCGGATGTGTTTGGGGGCCCGAAACAGCAGCAACAGCGCGGCGAGGATCATTCCCACAATGATCGCCAGGTTGTCCGACATTTCCTGACGCCGCGCCGGATTGTTCCAGTTGGTGCTGATATTGTCGTTGACCTGTGCCAGCGGCGTGATCAGTTCGCGCAGCGCCGGGGGCCATTCGCGCAGATCAATGGGCGACGGTCCGCGCGTCAGCATCGCGTCAGTTTGGCGCGAGCGGATGATCTCGTCGATCTCGGCAATCAGGCCGTTGGCGCGGTTATAGGCCTCCTCGGCGCGCCGCACAGGTGCGTTCAGTTCCGCAATCTGGCTTTCCAGTTCCTCGCGGCGCTTGGAAATTTCTTCGAAATCACTGCCGCTTTCGGGCACCGGGCCAAGCGCGTCGAGTTGCGATTTCAATGTGGCAAGTCGCGGATCATTGACGCTTTTCTGCTTCAGGAACTGGTCGCGATAGGTCGATACCTCAAGCCGCAAATCCTCAAGCGCACCGTCCGACGCGCTATCGGATTCGACAGCCGCCTCGGCCCGTTGCGCAAGCTCCTGCCACGCGTCGTAATCTAACTCATCGGTCTGCGCCCAAACGGCCGACGCCGCCAGCACCACGACAAGCGCGACAAGCCTGAACACTGAAAGTAGTGCCGTCATACGTCTTCAAAGACCGCCGGGATGTTGGGCTCGGGTGCGTCCATCCACTCGGGCACCGGCAATCCCTTGTCCTTCAGGAACGCCGGATTGAACAGCTTGGACTGATAGCGCGTTCCGTAATCGCACAGGATCGTCACGATGGTATGTCCCGGCCCGAGATCCTTGGCCATGCGGATGGCTCCCGCCACGTTGATGCCCGAAGATCCGCCAAGGCACAGCCCCTCTTCGGCCAGCAGATCGAACACGATCGGCAGCGCCTCATCGTCGGGGATCTGGTAGCAGAAATCCGGCGAAAAGCCTTCGAGGTTCGCGGTAATACGCCCCTGCCCGATGCCTTCGGTGATCGAGTCACCTTCGGAGCTGAACTCTCCGGTGGTGTAAAACGAATAAAGCGCCGCTCCCATCGGGTCGGCCAGTCCGATCTTCACGCCCCTGGGCTGCAATTCCTCGGCCACGCCCGCCAGCGTGCCGCCCGATCCCACGGCGCAAACAAAGCCATCGACCTTGCCAGCCGTCTGATCCCAGATCTCGGGCGCAGTGGTTTCGACATGCGCACGCCGGTTGGCGGTGTTGTCGAACTGGTTGGCCCAGATCGCCCCATTCGGCGCGGACTTGGCGATCTCTTTCGCCAGCCGACCCGAATAGCGCACATAGTTGTTCGGGTTGCGATAGGGCGCCGCCGGAACTTCAACCAATTGGGCACCCGCGAGGCGCAACATGTCCTTCTTTTCCTGACTTTGCGTTTCGGGAATGACGATGATCGTCTTGAATCCCATCGACGCGCCCACCAGGGCAAGCCCGATGCCGGTGTTGCCGGCGGTGCCTTCGACAATCGTGCCGCCGGGTTTCAGCAGCCCTTTCTCCAGCGCATCCTTGATGATGAAAAGCGCGGCGCGATCCTTGACCGACTGGCCCGGATTCATGAATTCCGCCTTGCCCAGAATGGTGCAGCCTGTCTGTTCGCTGGCTTTGCGCAGTTTGATTAACGGAGTGTTGCCGATAGCCTCGGCCAATTCGCCTGCAAAACGCATGATGCCTCCATTCAGAATGTCCCTGCGAGGTGTAGGCGCGCCGCGCGTGAAACTCAAGCAGCCGCCCGCAGCCTCGCGCGCTGCGCCGACAGCCACAACAGCATCATGACAAGCGGGCCTGCGTTGATTTCGCCCGTATCGACAAAACCCATGGCCGTGTCGAACGGCAGGATATGGCTGCGGATATCCTCGTGCTCGGACGCCAAGCCATTTTCGCTGGCCGTAAAGTTGGAAAGGTCCGTAACCCCCAGAAAACAATGGAAATATTCGGTGGAATAGCCCGGAGATGCATAGACTTGCACCATCGGCTCCAGATCCCCGAGCTTCAATCCGCTTTCCTCGATGGCCTCGCGCCGTGCCGTATCCGCCGGGCGTTCGCCTGCATCGACCAATCCGGCGATCGGCTCGAAAACCCAAGGACGCGGATCACTTCGCCATAATGGACCAAAGCGCAGTTGTTCGATCAAAAGAACTTGATCCAGCTTCGGATCATAGGGCAGCACCAGCGCCGCGTCGAATGCCAGAAACGCCTCGCGCGTTACCACCGGGCTGCGCGTTCCATCAAACCGGCGATGATCAAGCCGAAACTCCGCCAATTCGAAAAAGCCGCGAAATCCCGGCAGACGTTCGTGAACGGTCACGTCGCCAGGATCGGGGGTGTAGCGCAGCGATGCCGGCGTCGGAGTGTCGCGTGCCAACATTCTGGACCAGTGCCGCGCCATGAGAAACGGGCGCAATCCAGCCGCAGTCTCTGCGTCATACCGCCCCCGCCGCGCCATCACATCCTTGGCTGCAGACACCGCCATCTCACCCCAGACCCGCACCCAATCGGCGAGAACCCAATCCGCACCGCGCGTTTCCTTTGCCGACATCGGGTAATAACACAGCGCCGTCCGCTCGCTGTCGTCAGAGCGCACCAGAACTTCGCTCAAATGATAGGAAAACGCGCCTTCATAATAACTTAGGCGCGCTTCTTCATCCTCTGTGACATCCGAGAACAGCACCCCGGTCGCATCGCATCCCGGTACGGCCTCGATCATCGGATAGGCTTCGTTCTTCACCCATGACACAAGATGTCCCGGCAGGACGGCTGTGCTCAACCGCGCATCCAGCGCGCCGGGGGCTGCGCCGACAACCGCTTCGAGAAGCGGGACATGACATAAGGTTCCATAGAAAAACAGTGCCGTCACACCGCGCTATCTCCAATGCCGGGCGGCGTATTCCGACAAGTATCCGGTGATCAACGCGCCAAACAGGAACACCGCGATCATCATCGGATTCATCAAAAGAGACCCATATTCGATCCCGATCTCGAAGATCGCGGCGAAGGCTTCGACCGGACCGTCATAGCGGTGCTTCAGCGATTGCTGGACCATCCTGTATCCGGCCTGCATGAACAGCGTCCAGAAGATCAACGCAGCAACCCCTGTCAGCCCGTTGCCGATCGCATCCTTGGTGCCGCGCCCGGCCCGGTGTCCCACGACGAACCAGCCGACAACGATCCCAACCACCGCATTGAAGATCGAGAAATTGCCGAAATTCTGAATGTCCGGCATCAGGGTCTTCACAAGTTCCGATGCCAGAAACGCCAAGGCCGCCATACACAATGCTGCGATCGTCTTGGCGGCTGTGGGCATGTCAGGTCGGTCTCGTGATGGTTATCTGCGTCACATCGCAGTTTCCGCTATGAAATGTCGCCGCGCAAGAGGTCAGATAAAAATTCCACATTCGCCGGAATCTATCGTCAAATCCAAGCTGGGCCACCTGCTCCCACTTTTCATTGAACGTCTCATGCCAGCGCCGCAGTGTCAGGCTATAGCTTTCGCCAAACTCGATCGAGCGCGCCACCTTGAGGCCCGCCGCCTCGATTTCGCGCCGCAACACCGAGGGGCTGGGCAACATCCCGCCCGGAAAGATATATTTCTGAATGAAATCAACGCCTCGGTTGTAAATCTCCCAGCGCGTCTCTTCCACGGTAATGATCTGGAGTGTTGCGCTCTTGCCGGGTTTCAAGCAGTCCTTCACCGATTTGAAATAGGTGGGCCAGTATTTTTGCCCCACCGCTTCGAACATCTCGATCGACGCGATGCCGTCATATTGGCCGGTCTCATCTCGGTAATCCTGCAACTTGAAGGTCACACGATCCGACAATCCCGCCTTGGCGATCCGCTCCACGGCATATCGGTACTGCTCGTCGCTGATGGTCAGCCCGGTCACCCGCAACCCCCGTTCGCGCGCCGCGTATTCGGCAAATCCGCCCCAACCGCAGCCGATCTCAAGCACATGATCCCCCGGTTGCGCGCCCATCTGATCGACCATGCTTTCGTACTTGGCGATCTGCGCCTTCTCGGTGCTTTCCTGCCCCGTCTCGAACAAAGCCGAGGAATAGGTCATGGTATCATCGAGCCAAAGCCCGTAAAATGCGTTTCCCAGATCGTAATGATGCCGGATGTTCCGTTTCGCCTGACGCTTGGAATTGGATTGCAGCCAAAACCGCAACTGCTCGTACCAGCGCACGAGGCTCATCGCCGGAAAGCCGTCATACACCTCGTTGTTTTCGCCGTGCAGGAAATCCATGAACGCCTGAAGATCCGGCGTGCTCCACCACCCGTCGAGATAGGCGTCGCTGAAGCCGAGATCACCATCGCGGATCAGACGCGCGAACAATTCGGTGTTGTGCACATGCACTTCGGCCACGAGTCCCGGCTCCGCGCCGTCGGCCCGGAAATGGCGGCCATCGGGCAGGATAAAATCGATCCGCCCTTTGCGCAGTTTGTCCGCCATGGCGAAAACCTGCGGGAAATAGCGCGGAAGATCGGGTTGGTCATGCGTCGAGGTCAGGATCATGTGTGTTGAGTCCGTGGAAATTACCGAAATCTACCGTCCGACAGGTCGTGTCGGCAGGCAAGTCTTAACGGGAATTAGCGTCAGATCAACAAAGGCAAGTCAAAACAGAACGTAAGCCGGAGTTTTTAGCGCGCGCGTCATGGTAAATGGATGCCTCGCACGCCCGGTCAATATTCAGAAATCGCGATCCTGATAGGCCTCAAGCGCACGTTTGCGGCCCTCGTCCGGCGCCACGATCGGGTCGGGATAGTCGCTTTCGGGTGTCATCGACCACGATCGCGGAATGGCCTTGAAATACGCCAGCGCATCTTCGTGCGGGGTATCGTATCCTTCGGCAATCCACCGGCTGACATAGTCCCGATCCTTGTCGAACTTGTCCAGTTGAGTCACCGGATTGAAGACGCGGAAATACGGCGTCGCATCCGGCCCGGAGCCTGCCGACCACTGCCATCCCATCGCGTTGGAGGCCGGATCCCAGTCGATCAGGCAGTCCTCGAACCAGTCCAGCCCGATCTGCCAATGGCACAGCAGATGTTTCGTCAGATAGCTCGCGACGATCATCCGTCCGCGATTGTGCATCCTTCCCGTCACATACATCTCGCGCATCGCCGCATCGACAAACCGGATGCCGGTGCGCCCCTGTTTCCACGCCTTGACCTCGGCACGGCGTTCGTCCTCGTTCCACGGAAACGCGTCCCAGTCCTCGCGCCAGTTGTCCGTAAGGATGCGCGGTGTATGCCACATCAGATGATAGGCAAATTCACGCCAGACCAGCTCCTTCAAAAAAGTCTGCGCGCCGGCCTTGCCCTCGTCTTTCGCGCGCTGGCCCGCGTGCCAGCATTGCGCCGGGCTGATCTCTCCAAGGCTCAGGTTTTCCGACAGGTTCGACGTTCCGTCGAGACCCGGAATATCGCGCGTTGTCTCGTAATCCGCCACCTTGGACGCCATGAACGCCCCCAGCCGCGATTGCGCCGCGCCCTCGCCCAGTTGCACGAACGGGCGAACAATGTCGGCGCCGCGATCCATCGCGGCACCTAGATCCCAGTCCTCAAGCGTATCGCTGTCGGGCCAGACATCGGGCGCTGGCACATCAGACGGCGCAGCAACGGGTTCCGGCACCGACCTGTCGCGCACCGATTTCCAGAACGGCGTATAGACCTTGTAAAAACCGCCCTGCTGGGTTTCGACGGTCCACGGCTCGAACATCACATGGCCGGTGAAACTCTCGACCTCGCAACCCATGTCCTTGAGCGTGGCCTTCACATCCGTGTCGCGCTCGATCGAGGCCGGGTCATAGGCGCGCTGCCAATAGACGGCCCCCGCACCGGTCTCTTTGACCAGTGCCGGGATCACCACGCGCGCATCCCCTGCGCGCAGGATCAGCCGACTGCCTTTGTCCTTCAGCGCGGCGCCAAAGCACTCGATCCCCAGCCCGAACCGCCACTTCGGCGCAGCACCCAGGCCGGTCACGAGATCGTCGCACACGAAGACCGGAACCACCGGCCCTCCGCGCGCCACGGCAGCGCTCAACGCCGCGTGATCGCTCATGCGCAGATCGCGCCTGATCCAGACCAGTGTCGGGTCAGCCATGGGTCACCTCCCGTGCCAGATTTACACCGTCGAGCTAATCGGATGTCGGCAAAGGTCAAACCATGATCGGGGTTTCTTTGGGCCGAAAATACCTCGGGGGAGGCGCACCGCGCCGGGGGCAGAGCCCCCCCATCACAACACGTCATCCAGCGCCTCGATCAGTTTGTCGATCTCGTCTTGCGACGTGTAGTGCACAAAGCTCAGCCGCAGCACACCGCGTTCGAGATCAACACCCATCGCTTCCAACGCACGGCGGGCATAAAAGTCTCCGCCGCCGCACATGACCCCGCGCGCCGCCAGTTCCGTCGCCACCTCGCCCGCCGGACGGTTGAGCGCCAGCGCCACCGTCGGCGCGCGCGACGCGGCATCGGACGGACCAAGAAGGCGAACCGAATTGCGCGACTTCACCGCGTCCAGCAGCGGTTGCAGCAGCGCGATCTCATGGGTGCGCATCAGGTCATGCACCCCCTCCGAGGCAACTCCATGATGCGCGCCCAACGCCTCGACATAATCCACCATCCCCGCACAGGCCGCGACCTGCGCGTGATCCGGCCCGGCAGGTGTGAACCGCTTGTAGAGGCTGCCTGCGTTGAAGAAATGCCCCTGATTTGGCAACATCTCTCCCAGCGCGCGGCGGATCACCATGATCCCCTGATGCGGACCATAGGTCTTATAGCTTGAAAACAGATAGATATCCGGCCCCAGCTGCCCGACATCGGCAAAACCGTGCGGTGCGTAGCTTACGCCGTCAACGCAAACAAACGCCCCTGCCGCATGGCACAACGCGGTGATGTCGAGAACCGGGTTGATCTCTCCCACCACGTTGGAGCAATGGGGAAAACAGACCAGCCGGACCTTTTCGTCCAGCAAGGCTTCGAGGTCCGCCACATCAAGATGTCCGGTATCGGGGTCAATCTGCCACTCGCGCAGCTCGATCCCCTCATCCGCCAGGCGCCGCCAGGGGCCGGTATTGGCCTCGTGGTCCTGGTTCGTCACGATGATGGCGTCGCCGGGTGACAGGAACCGGCGAAACGCCTGTGCCAGCACATAGGTGTTCTGCGTGGTCGAGGGGCCAAAGCTGACTTCGTCCGTGTCGACGCCCAAAAGCCCCGCCAGACGCCGCCGGGCCTCGTCCATCTCCTCTCCCCCCAGTCGCGAGGCGTCGTACGGCCCGTAGGGCTGAACCTTACGCTGCCTGTAAAACCGCGTCAGCCGGTCGATGACCGGGGCACAGGCATAAGAGCCGCCGGCATTCTCAAAAAACGCCTGTCCCTGAAGGGACTCTTCGGTAAACGCCGGAAACTGGGCGCGCACGAAATCGGTATCTAGCATGTCAAAACTCCTTTGCCCGCAAGTGACCCCGCGCGTGCCGACAAATCAAGTCGATCGCACAAGAAAACCCCGCCCCGGCGCGCAGGCCGGGACGGGGTGATACCGGTCTTGCGACTCAGCGCTCAGCGCGCGCGCCGCTCTGCGACAAGGCCTTTCCAGATCGCCCAACACATGACGAGCAACACCACCGTGAACGGCAGCCCGGTCGAGATCACCATGGATTGCAGCGAACTCAAGCCCCCCGCCGAAAGCAACAGGACAATCGCCACGGCGCCTTCGAAGATGCACCAGAACACCCGCTGCGGCACCGGTGCGTCCACTTTGCCACCGGCTGTGATCGTGTCGATCACCAAGGACCCCGAGTCAGAGGAGGTCACGAAGAACACGATCACCAGAATGATGCCGATAAAGCTGGTGATGTTGGCCAGCGGCAACTGGTCGAGCATCTTGAACAGCTTCAGCTCCAGCGGCGCGTCCTGTGCCGCGGTGTAGCCATCCTGCACAACCTGTTGCACCGCGACGCCGCCAAAGACCGACATCCACAAGATGCACACCAGCGACGGGATCAACAGCACGCAGATGACGAACTCGCGCACCGTGCGTCCCCGGCTGACACGGGCGATGAACATGCCCACGAACGGTGACCAGCTGATCCACCACGCCCAGTAGAACGAGGTCCAGCCCTGGCTGAAGTTCACGTCTTCGCGGCCGATCGGATTGGCAAGCGCCGGCAGATATTGGAAATACGCCACCAGATAGTCGACAAACCCCGTCAGGATCGCAACCGTCGGACCGACCAGAAGCACGAAAAACAGCAGCAGCGCCGCAAGCCCCATGTTGATCTCCGACAGGATTTTCACCCCGCCGTCCAGACCGCGCACCACCGACAGCAAGGCAACGGCGGTGATCACCGTGATCAGGATCACTTCGGTGGTCGAACCGATCGGCACTCCGAAGAGTTCATTCAGACCGGCATTGGCCTGCGTGGCACCAAAGCCAAGCGATGTCGCCAAGCCGAACAGCGTGGCCAGCACCGCCAGGATGTCGATGATGTGCCCCGGCCAGCCCCAGATACGATCGCCCAGAATGGGATAGAACGCCGACCGGATCGTCAGCGGCAAGCCCTTGTTATAGGAAAACAGCGCCAGCGCCAAAGCCACCACCGCGTAGATCGCCCACGGGTGCAAGCCCCAGTGAAAGATCGTCGCCGCAAAGCCCAGCCGCATCGCTTCTTCGGTATTTCCGGCCGCGCCGTTCAGCGGCGCCCAGTCGGTGCGCACGCCACCTTCGGAGACAGGACCGCCAAGCGAGGTCGAGAAATGGCTCATCGGCTCGGACACGCCGTAAAACATCAGCCCGATGCCCATGCCCGCCGCGAACAGCATCGCAAACCACCCGACATAGGAATAATCCGGCGTGGCTTCCGCGCCGCCCAGCCGCACGGATCCCACTGGAAGAACGATCAGCAGCAGGCAGAACAGCACGAAGACGTTGGCCGATGCGATGAAGAACCAGTCGAAGGTTTTGGTGACGACATCAAAGCTCCAGGCGAACATCGCCCCCGCCTGTTCGGGCAGCACGAGCGTGTAGAACACGAAGGCGACAATGCCGATGCCCGAGATCAGAAAGACCGGGTTGTGGATATCAAGGCCGAACGGGCCGATATGTGTCTCGATGTTATCCTGCCCGATTTCATAGTCGGTATCGATAACCTGCGACACCCCTTCGGGTTCGGGTATTCCCTGGTTGGTATTTGTATCGGCCATCAAAGGCCTCCCTTGTTGTAAACAGGCAGGTTCTTGTTGCAGCGCGCCTGCCGTCCTGTTTCATTCGCAGTCCCGAAGCTCACCTGATGACCATGACCGACACGTCGGCCTTCTTGGCGATCGTGCCGCCGTTAGATGGCCAGATATAATCGGCAACGTTCGGAATATGGCTCGCCATGACCACAAGATCGGCGTTGTTGTCCTCGATCGCCTTGAGCAATGTGGGGTCGAGATCGACGCTGGGGTCGTGGCTGACCAAGGTGACCGCTTCCGCCGACACGCCGTATTTTTCGGCCTGCTCGGCTGCAAAGGCGTCCATCTTGGCGCCGAACTCCTTGGGCGTATGGGCGACAGCGCCCGGTGTCGACGCGGTGACCCCGACATACAGGATCATGGCATCATAGCGTTTGGCCAGATCCGCCGCACACTCCAGCGCCCGATCCAGCTTGTTTTTATGTGCCAGATCGACCGGCACCATAATGCGTTTGAACACAGCGTCCCTCCTGTTTTGGCCACGGGCCATCCGCCGTGACGCGCCTTGGCGGATCAACCCGGATACGGTGTGCATGACCGGATCCATCCCTCGCCGCCGGTCTCCTTGGCGTGACGGATTTGCCCGCAGAGACGTTCAAGCGTAACAGCAAGCCTTGCATCGTTGCAAACCGATGAGACCGCCAAGGGTGCATTTGCGACATTTCAAATACATCGAAAACCCGCAGATCAGTGCGCGACACGCCGCCACCCCCCGATCCGCCTGTCGCTTCGACAGGCCGACGGGTGGGCGAACAGGGTCACCCGTTGACGTCGATGACGACACGTCCCTTGACCTGCCCGTTGAGGATGTCTGCCCCCAAAGCAGGCAAATCCGACAAGGTCGCCATCTGCACCATCGCGTCGAGCTTGTCCATCGGCAGATCCTTGGCGATCCGGGTCCAGGCGCGCACGCGGTTGTCAAAGGGCTGGAGCACGCTGTCGATCCCGAGCAGGTTCACCCCGCGCAGCAGGAACGGGATCACCGAGGCGGGCAATGACGCCCCACCGGCAAGCCCGACGGCCGCCACCGACGCACCATATTCCATCTGCCCCAGAACCCGCGCCAGCATCGCGCCCCCAACCGCATCGACACAACCGCCCCAGGTCTCGCCCTCCAACGGGCGCTTGACGGTCTCGTTGATATCCTCGCGCGCCACGATCTGCGTCGCTCCCAGCGATCTCAGGTAGTCCGCCTGCTCGGGCCGTCCGGTCACCGCCGCCACCTCGTGGCCAAGCTCTGCCAGGATCGCCGTCGCCACCGACCCGACTCCACCCGCTGCGCCTGTCACCAGAACCGGCCCGGACTTGATGCCATGATCCTCGATCGCCATCACCGCCAGCATCGCGGTGAAACCGGCCGTTCCCACCGCCATCGCGCGCCGCGTATCCAGTCCGTCAGGCAGCGGCACCAGCCAGTCCGCCTTGACCCGCGCCTTTTGCGCATAGCCGCCCCAATGCGCCTCGCCGACGCGCCAGCCTGTCAGCACAACCTTGTCACCGGGCGCATAGCGATCATCCGAGGACGCCTCGACCGTACCGGCAAAATCGATTCCCGGCACATGCGGATACTTGCGCACCAGCCCGCCGCCGGGGCCGATGCAAAGCCCGTCCTTGTAGTTCAGCGTCGAATACTCGACCGCCACGGTCACGTCACCGGCGGGCAAATCGTCCAGCGCCAGTTGCTTGACCGACGCACTCGTCTTGCCGCTGTCCTCATCCTTCTCGACCATCAACGCATTGAACATGTCTTGCTCCATTCTATCTGACCAAACCGTCCCGGCTTCTCCGGTTCTGAAATACCTCGGGGAGCGCGAGGGGCTGGCCCCTCGCTCCGCCATTTGCCCTATTTGGGTCCGTGCCAGTCGATCTGGCAAATCTCCGCACTGCGCCCGTCGAAATCCCAGACCCGGCCATGCGCCCGCAACTTGCCCTTGGTGGCCGTCGCCACGGTGATGTCCGGCCCCATCCAGTATTGGGTGTTGGAAATCACGATGTCGCTGTCCGCATCCTTGCCGCCGACCGGATGCACGACCCCCTGGATCTTGCGCCCGACAGTGATGTGGCGCGTCTTGCCTTCCGTCTCGTAGGTAACCGGCTGACGCTCGGCCCCGAGGAATTCGCTCACCAACACCTGAAACAGCCCTGTCGTGCCGCGTGCGGCACCGCTGAAGATACTCACCAGCGCGTCATAGGCGTCGTCACTGGCGCGATCGTCGACGAACAGCGCCACCTTCCAGTTGCCACGACTCATCATGCCGGGAATTTCGATCATCAATCCGATATTCAGCCCCGACAGATCGATATCGCCGGAATGTCCGGAATCGATCCGCACGCCGCCCCAAGTCTGGCAGTGGCCTTCGGTCGGCGGGTGCTTGCCAAGGCTTACCACGCAGGGGCAAAACACCGTGCAATTGCAGTTGAGGATCAACTCTCCCTTGATCGCCCAAGGCGCGATCTCCGGCTTGTCCCGCGCCTGCGGCTTTTCCTTCACGGATCCAAGCTCCGCCATATCAACTCTCCCTGTCATGTCCAAAGCGCCACACCAAGGCCCGCCACGATCAGGGCGATCCCCAGCGGTCGGGTGATCCACACCCCGGCGCGCAGTTTCTCCAATGTCATCACCAGTGTCGCCAGCCCCATGAAGGCCAGCGACATCACACCTCCTACAAAGCCAAGCAGCATCAGCGCCCAGCAGCATCCCAGGCAGACCGCACCAAGCCGCACCCCGTTGCGCCATGCGCCGTCGTTCCAGTGGGCCATGAAAAAGGTCACCGGCATCCGGCATTTCGCAAGACAGGCTTCTCTCAAGGCGCTGAACTGATAGGCACCGGCGAGCACCAGCAATCCGCCTGACAACAGGCCCGACCGGCTGTCCCCGAAGGCGCTGACCCAGCCCGCTGCGAACAAGGCCATCTGCAACCCTGCGGCCACTGCCGCAAAGCCCAGCCAGACAGCAAGATAGCCGCCCACCAGCCCTGGGAGATTGGTTTCGGTCGAGTGTCCAAGGTCGTCATAAGTGGCAAAGGCGGGCAAGGCGGTCGGGGCCATCATCGCGCCCGACATCAACGCCCACATCACCCACAGGCGTGCAAATCCGGCAGCGTCGGGTGTGGTGGTGCAAAACGCCTCCCAGAACGCGCCACCGAAGACCCGCGCGACCTCGCGCAGATCGGGCGGCACCGCCATCAGCGCCAGCAGCACCCAGCAGGCCAGCACCAGACCGTAGAGCGCCAGCCAGTGCGGCGCGCCCATACGTCTGATCCGATCTGCCAACATGCACAGTCTCCCCCGCGATACGACTCGGCTCTTGCCAAGAAGTGTCAGACAATTAAATGTCAGACAAATGAAAAATGCGAAACCCGTTCCCAGCCTGTCGGCCCAAATCGCCGAAGCCATCCACTCCGATATCGTCGATGGACGGCTTCTGGTCGGTGACCGTCTGCCCTCCGAGGCAGAGCTGGCCGAACAGCACGGCGTGTCCCGTGCCACGGTGCGTGAGGCGCTCAAGCGGCTCGCCGCGCAATCGCTGATCCGCACCGAGCGCGGCGCATTCGGCGGCGCGTTTGTCCACCATCTGTCATATGACGAGGCCCGCGCCCAGCAGGTGACCACCTCGACATTGCTGCTTGGCATGAACGCGGTCAGCTTTCAGGTCGCCTGCGAAGCCCGCTATGCGCTCGAGCGCAGTTGCACCGCGCTTGCTGCGGCGCGCCGGAGCGCGGCGCAGTTGCAGGACATGCGCGCCCAGATCGCGCTGCAAGCCGATCCGGCGTTGTCGGACGAGGCGTTCTGCGCATCAGACGTGGCGTTCCATCGAACCCTCGTCGACTGCGCGGGCAATCCGGTGCTCAGCTACCATCTTGCCGGCAGTGTCGAGGCGATGCAGCCCTTGATGAACATGATTACCTTCACCACCCGGTCACGCGCCGAAATCATCGGGTTGCACACGCATATGGTCGAAGGGCTGGAACACAGGCGCGCAGAATTGGTGGACAGCGCGTTGCAAGCGCTGGAACGCTATACCGTCGAGTTGGGGGCAACCGTGTTGCACGCCCGCGCCCAATAATAGCGCGCGCCGACCTATCCCAACAAGGCAAGCCCCGGAAACGTCTCAAGCAGCCAGAAGGCGAACGACGTGAACGCTCCGGTGACAAGCGCCAGACCGACCACGACCAGCAACGCGCCCATCGCAAGCTCGATCTTGCGCATGTGCTTCTTGATCCGGTTCATCAGCCCCATCGCCCGCGTCATGAACATCGCCGCCAGCAGGAAGGGAATTCCAAGACCCGCGGCATAGACCGCCAGCAGGACCGTTCCGCGCGTCACCGACGCCTCGGACGCGGCCATCGACAGGATCGCCCCCAGTTGCGGGCCGATGCACGGCGTCCAGCCAAAGGCAAAGGCCAGCCCAAGAACATAGGCTCCGAAGGCCGAGCCGCCCTGGGTTCCGGTGTCCATCCGCGCTTCCTGATCGAGGAACGGAATGCGGAACACACCAAGGAAATGCAGACCGAAGACAATCACCACAAGGCCCGATATCTGCGCCAGAATCGTCTGATATTGCAGGAAAAACGCGCCGAAGATCGAGGCGGTGAAGCCCAACAGGATAAAGATCGTCGACAGCCCCAGCACGAAGAACAGCGCCGCCATCACGGCGCGGCGACGTCCTGCGCCGCCATGCTCCATGTCGGCGATGCTGACGCCCGACATATAGGCCAGATAGGGCGGCACGATGGGCAACACGCAGGGGCTCAAAAACGACAGCGCGCCCGCCAGCAGAGCCACGCTCATCGCAGGGAACAGGGCGGCGTCTATGATCTGGAATTCCAACATGTCCCCGACATATGCCACCCCGCCACAGGTGTCACGCGACCGACAGTCACATCCTTGTGGACAGCGCCCCCGCTGCCGCCTAGATCCGGGTCATGGACACCGACCTCGATGCCACCGGGCTGCTTTGCCCCCTGCCCGTTCTCAAGGCCCGCAAGCGGCTGATAGCTCTGCCATCGGGCACCGAACTGCGCGTGCGCACCGATGATCCCGCTGCCATTATCGACATGCCGCATTTCTGCGCCGAGGCCGGGCATACGCTGGTTCAAAGCACCGAGGACGGCGATGCGATGATCTGGCTCATTCGCAAGGCCTGAACGAAAAACGCCCCCGTGCAGGACACGAGGGCGTTTCGTTTCACTTGTCCGTCGGCTCAGAGGCCCAAGGACCACCAACCGCGACGCTTTTTCTTCGGCTCGTCATCATCCGACGCATCCGAACTGCCTTGCGCGGCGGGTGCACTGGCCGGTTGCGGCTCTGACTTGGCCGGCTGTTGTGTCGCTTGAGGCTCGGCGCGTTCAACTTCGGCCACCGGCACGGCGTCGCCGATCACCTCGGCCACCGGAGCGGCATCACTCGATACGGTCTCGGGTTCGGCCTTGGGCTTGGGTTTCGCACGCGTGCTCTTGGCGGGCTTCTTGTCGTCCGCCGCACCTTCATTGGCACCATCTACAGGCTCGGGCTTCTTGCGCGACCGTGTCGACGGTTTCTTCTTGGGAGCGTCCTTGGCCGCGTCGCCGGACGTGGCGTCCATCGCTTCGGCTTCGGTCTTCTTCTTTGACGCAGGTGCCTTGCGGGTGCTTGGCTTCTTGGCCGCAGGCGCCTCCGCTATCGTCGCATCATCGCCAGCGGCTTTCTCAGCCAACGCCTCGTCCTGATCCTTCTTGCTCCGGCTGCGCGTCGTCGGCTTTGACTTCGCCTTGGTCGGCGCATCTGCGGACGTTTCGCCCGCCGCTTGAACCGGCGCATCTTCCGACTTGGCAGCGATTGGCTCCTTCGGCGTCTTTGTGTCTGACGACCTGTCGTCATCCGACCCGTTGTCACCGTTGTTGCCGTTATCACCGTTGTCTCCGCCATCCTGACGGTTGCGGTTGTTGCTGTTGCGGTTGCGACCCCGTCCTCCACGGCGCGAACGGCGGCGCGGTTTCTTGGATTTCTGATCGTTGTCGTCAGAGGATTCGTCAGACGCGTCGGTCTGATCGTCGTCATCGTCCTCTTCCTCGGCCGCGTCTTCGTCGATCTGATCCATGAGCGAAGTGTCCACCGAAACCACATGCGACACTGGCTCAGGCACCGCGCGGGTTGCTGTCTTGAATTTCTCCAACGAGAAATCCGGGCTGACGAGATGCACGTCGCCCTCGATGCGCACCGACAATCCGTAGCGCGCCTCGATCTGCGCCACGTGTTCCCGCTTCTGGTTCATCAGGAAATTGGCAATCGACACCGGACAGGTGACCAGCACTTCACGCGAGCGGCGGCGCACGCCCTCTTCCTCGATCTGGCGCAGAACCTGCAACGCCATGTTGTCATCCGACCGGATCAATCCTGTTCCGTGACAGCTTGGGCATGGCTGCGTCGTCGCCTCGATCATGCCGGGGCGCAGGCGTTGGCGGCTCATCTCCATCAGGCCAAAGCCCGAGATGCGGCCCACCTGGATGCGCGCGCGGTCATCCTTGAGCTTGTCCTTGATGCGCTTCTCGACGGCGGCGTTGTTCTTGCGCTCGTCCATGTCGATGAAGTCGATCACGATGAGGCCCGCAAGGTCACGCAGACGCAACTGGCGCGCCACTTCCTCGGCAGCCTCAAGGTTGGTCTTGAGCGCGGTTTCCTCGATCGAGCCTTCCTTGGTGGCGCGGCCCGAGTTCACGTCGATGGCCACCAGTGCCTCGGTCACGCCGATCACGATGTAGCCGCCGGATTTCAGTTGAACCGTCGGGTTGAACATCCCCGAGAGATAGGATTCCACCTGATGACGCGCGAAAAGCGGCATCGGATCGACATAGTGTTTCACGTTCTTGGAGTGGGACGGCATGATCATCTTCATGAAGTCCTTGGCGATGCGGTAGCCGCGTTCGCCCTCTACCAGAACCTCGTCGATATCGCGGTTATACAGATCGCGGATCGAGCGTTTGATCAGGTCGCCTTCCTCGTAAATCTTCGCCGGTGCGATGGATTTCAGCGTCAGTTCGCGAATCTGCTCCCACAGGCGCTGGAGGTATTCGTAATCGCGCTTGATCTCGGTCTTGGTGCGCTTGGCCCCGGCAGTGCGGATGATCAGCCCCGCACCTTGCGGCACATCAATCGAGGTTGCGATTTCCTTGAGCTTCTTGCGGTCGGGCGCGTTGGTAATCTTGCGGCTGATCCCGCCGCCGCGTGCGGTGTTGGGCATCAGAACGCAGTAACGTCCCGCCAGCGACAGGTACGTCGTCAGTGCGGCACCCTTGTTGCCGCGCTCTTCCTTGACGACCTGCACCAGAAGGATCTGGCGCACCTTGATGACTTCCTGGATCTTGTAGCGCTTGGGACGGGTCTTGCGGCGCGGGCGGATATCGTCGTGCGTGTCGTCATCGGCGACCGACTCGATGCTCTCGTCCTTGTCGGCGGGCTGGGGCTCGTCATCGTCATCATCGTCGTCGTCGGACCCGTTTTGATCCGCGCCGTTCGACCCGTTGCCCTCCGGCTCTTCGACCGGCGTGTCGGCGACGGTTTCCATCGGTGACAGACCCTCGTCGTCGTCGCCGTCGTCGCTCAGGTCGATGGTTTCCATACCCGAGATGTCGTCCGAGACATCCTTCGTGGCGACCGCGTCGTCGCTGTCGGCCTTGGCGGCTTTGGATTTACTCCGGCTCCGCCCGCGGCGGGACTTGGGTTTTTCGTCTTCATCGTCGCGCTTGGCCTGAGATTCGGCGTAAAGCCGCTCTTCTTCCATGAGCGCTTCGCGATCCGCGACCGGGATCTGGTAATAATCGGGGTGGATTTCCGAGAACGCCAGAAACCCGTGACGATTGCCGCCGTAATCAATGAACGCCGCCTGAAGCGACGGTTCGACCCGCGTTACCTTTGCGAGATAGATATTGCCGGCAAGCTGGCGTTTGTTTTCGGACTCAAAATCAAATTCCTCGACCTTGTTTCCGTCGACCACCACGACGCGGGTTTCTTCCGCGTGGGTGGCATCGATAAGCATTTTCTTAGGCATAAATTCCGTATGCACAGCCGCAACCGCCCTGAATTTGTCAGAAACGGGCGGGGTCGGGTGTGTCTTGTTAAGGCGAAAAATGGCGCAGCGGCTGGCCGGGGTGAAATGCCCCGTTGCTCTAGCCTCGTATCCTGCGCGCGTTTCATCGCGTTTGTTCTCCGACGCAAACCGATGACCGGCTGCGTCCGTTGCGAACCTGACGTTGCGAAAACCCCAGGCTTGTATAGAAGGCCTTGCGGCCAAATCAGCCTGTTCTGAACTCAGGACATTTTGCCGATGTTCAGAACAGCGAAACTCTTGATCCCGAGAACCGCACAGCGGGTCGGGATCCTTCTAACATAAGGGCAGAGTGGTGTTCAGCACAATGGCAAAGTCATCTTTTACGCATCTCTTGCATACCATATGAGAGGCCGAGAGCCGCTGAAGAAAGATTATGAGCCAATGAGCAAGAGCCTCAACCGCGTGCGCGCAGCATTGGAAGATGCCGATTTACCGGTCGATATCCGCGAAGTCGATGTGGCGCGCACGGCTCAGGACGCTGCCGCCAGCGTGGGCTGCCATATCGACCAGATCGTCAAATCCATCATTTTCCAAGTGGCCGATCGCGAAGAAGTGGTCCTGTTTCTCACCGCGGGGGGCAATCAGGTCGAGGCGCGCAAGGCATCTGCCTGCGCAGGCGCGCCGCTTGGCAAGGCAGACGCCGGGTTGATCCGCCAGCAAACCGGCTTTGCGATCGGCGGCGTGGCCCCGATCGGTCATCTGAACCCGATCCGCGCATGGATGGACCCAAAGTTGCTGGAATTCGACTCGCTGTGGGCCGCTGCGGGCACGCCGCGTCATCTTTTCGCCGTTGATCCGGCCATCTTGATGAAAATTTCTCATGCGCAAGTCTATGAATTTACATCATAAATTCGATAAATGTAAAAAACGTTCACATTCACTCTTGCAATGAATGCCGATAGTTCCGATTTCTTTAATGTGAAAGACATTCACATCACGCAAACAACGGAGTTTCACATGAGCACATTCGCCTCTCCCGCATCCTACCCTGCCCGCATGGGTTGGTTCAGCCGCGCCGAGGCGTGGCTCGACAACAAGGGCAAGGGCGCCTGGATCGCCGTCATGGTCCTCGGCTTCGTCTTTTTCTGGCCGGTCGGCCTCGCCGTCCTCGCCTATATGATCTGGAGCAAACGCATGTTCAACACATCCTGCAGTCGCAGCCGCCGCATGTCCCCCAAATTCACCACCATGCGGTCATCCGGCAACGTCGCGTTCGACGCCTACAAGAACGAGACACTGCGTCGGCTTGAGGAAGAACAGGAAAACTTCGAAGCTTTCCTCGAACGTCTGCGCGAAGCCAAGGACAAGGCCGAGTTCGACGAGTTCATGGACGAGCGCGCAAAAGCCGCGCAAGATGCCCGCGAACCCGAAGACGCCTGATCCAATCTCGTAAAGCGGTCCCGTGGCGGGGCCGCTTCCTGACACCACAGCAACACACAGGCCCCCGCATGTACGCGTCCCAAAGTTATTCTCTTCTTCCCGATCCGGTTGCCCAGCCCGAATTTTACGACAGCGTCGTGCTGAAACGCGGGCTGGCCTGGGTCATCGACACAGTGCTGATCGTTGTCCTTCTGGTGCCGGTCATCGTGATGACCGCTTTCATCGGATTGTTCTTCCTGTCCTTCCTGTTCTTCGTGACCGGCTTCATCTACCGGGTCGCGACGATCTCGGGCGGATCGGCGACATGGGGCATGCGCGCAATGGCCATCGAGTTGCGTGACGCGCATGGCAACCGTCTCGACACCGGCCAGGCCTTCCTGCACACGCTCGGCTATACCGTGTCGATGTCGGTTTTCCCGCTGCAACTGATCTCGATCGCGATGATGTTCCTGACGGAACGCGGCCAGGGATTGACCGACATGATCCTTGGCACCGTGATGATCAATCGCCGCGCGTGATCGCCGTGTCAGGTTCTCTCAGGCGGTAATGCGTCAACACGAACACCCGGATCGCCGAGGCCAAGCCGACATCGATGTCCCGCTCCTCGTCGATCCGCGCCGCAAGCGCGTTGATCGGCGTTCCGCGTTCGGCGGCGATGTCGCGAAATGCCTGCCAGAACGCATCCTCAAGCGAGACGCTGGTGCGGTGTCCCCGCAGGGTCAGCGACCGCTTGACCGGTCGGCCACTCATGTCCGCTTCTTGCCGTCCAGATCGCGCGTCGCCTTGGCTGCCTGCGCGGCGGCCTCGGCCTTCTGTGCCTTGCTGCGCCCGAAGCTCACTGCATTGCGATCCGCCTGCACGCGCTTTTCATCGCGCGCCCTGGCTTTTCGCACCTGGTTGAGATTGGTCACCTTGCTCATGTCACCAGCCTACAGCACCGCGCGCCGATTTCCAGTGTCCGTCGCACGGCCAAGGTGAATTTGAGTATTTTCGAAGAGAAGAAGAGCGAAACATGCGCCCGCCCTTCTTCTCTTTCCAAATACTCACACAACACCGTTAATCCTTCGGACCGATCATGTCTTCGGGCCGCACCACCTTGTCAAAGGTCTCCGCATCGACAAAGCCCAGCGCAACCGCCTCTTCTTTCAGCGTCGTTCCGTTCTTGTGCGCCATCTTGGCCACCTTGGTCGCGTTGTCATAGCCGATGGTCGGCGCCAGAGCCGTCACCAGCATCAGGGACTCCTTCATCAGCTTGTCGATCCGCGGCTCGTTCGCCTCGATCCCCGAAAGCATCCGCTCGGTAAAGCTGTCGGTCGCATCGCCAAGAAGCTGGATGGATTGTAACAGGTTATAGCTCATCATCGGGTTGTAGACATTGAGCTCGAAATGACCCTGGGAACCGGCGAACTTGATTGCGGCGTCATTGCCCATGACATGAGCCGCGACCTGCGTCAGCGCCTCGGCCTGCGTGGGGTTCACCTTGCCCGGCATGATCGAGCTTCCCGGTTCGTTTTCCGGAAGGATCAATTCACCCAGCCCCGAACGCGGCCCCGAGCCGAGAAAGCGGATGTCGTTGGCGATCTTGTAGCAGGAGCCTGCCACGGTCGCCAAGGCTCCGGACAGGAACACCATCGCGTCATGCGCGGCCAGGGCTTCGAACTTGTTGGGAGCGGTGACGAAGGGCAGTCCGGTGATCTCGGCCATGTTCGCCGCCACGGTCTCGCCCCAGCCCTTCTTGGTGTTCAACCCGGTGCCGACCGCCGTTCCGCCCTGCGCCAATTCGTAAATGCCCGGCATGGCCGCTTCGACGCGCGCGATTCCCTGACGGATCTGATGCGCATACCCGGAAAACTCCTGACCCAGCGTCAGCGGAGTGGCGTCTTGTGTGTGGGTGCGGCCGATCTTGATGATGTCCTTGAACGTGTCCGCCTTGCGCTCCAGCGCGGCCGCCAGCTTTTCCAGCCCCGGCATCAGCACGTCGCGCACGCTCATCGCGGTGGCGATATGCATCGCGGTCGGGAACGTATCGTTCGAAGACTGCCCCATGTTGCAATGGTCGTTCGGATGCACCGGGTCTTTGCTGCCGATCTCGCCGCCAAGGATCTCGATGGCGCGGTTGGCGATCACCTCGTTGGAATTCATGTTGGATTGCGTCCCCGACCCGGTCTGCCAGACGACGAGCGGGAAATTGTCGTCAAACTTGCCGTCAATCACCTCGCCTGCCGCCTGAATGATGGCGTCCGCCAGCTTGGCATCCAGCGCGCCCGACGCCTTGTTGGCTTGCGCGCAGGCTTTCTTGATCACGCCCAGCGCGCGCACGATGGCAATCGGCTGCTTTTCCCAACCGATGGGAAAATTCATGATCGAACGCTGCGTCTGCGCGCCCCAGTACTTGTCGGACGGCACCTCGAGCGGGCCGAAACTGTCGGATTCTGTGCGGGTTTGTGCCATGAGCGACTCCTCGGTATGCGGTTGCATGCCGTTTAGCGGCAACTTCCGCGCGGAGCAATTGTCAAACTGGCGCAGGGTGGATGGCGGAGTTACTTGCGGAACGTGTCGAGGCTGACGACTTCCGCGTCCTTGCGCTTGGGGTTCGGCGTATCCGGCTCGACGTGCGCGCCCTTCTCGGGTGTGCTTTCCACCGGGCGCGGTGCCGGCACCGGAGCCTCGTCGTCATCCTTGGCTTCCGTGCTCTCGAAGCGGAGACCGAATTCAACCGACGGATCGACAAAGGTCAGGATCGCGTCGAACGGGATATACAGACGCTCCGGCGCGTCGCCGAAGTTCAGCGTGACCGCAAAGCCGTCCTTGGTCACCTCCAGATTGTCATACCAATGCTGCATCACGACGGTCATTTCGCCGGGATAGCGATCCGACAGCCAATCCGCGATTTCCACATCCGGATTGCCGGTATCGAAGGTGATGAAGAAATGGTGGTCGCCCGGCAGGCCGTTCTCGAGCACGTCCTCAAGCAAGGTGCGGATCAAACCGCGCATCGCCTGATGCATCAGATTGCCGTAGTTGATGCCAGTCGTCATTCAAGGCCCCCCGTTTCTGTCACGATCATATTCGATAAAACTGAAAACAAAAGGGCAACGGTGCCGCAAATTCGGCGAAATCCCGGAAAAACCTCATCCGAAAAGTGCGCTGATCTCGCGCAGGATCTTGCGGCGGATTGCACGCGCATAGTCGCGATGGCCCTGCGCCGTCTCCACGAAACCGCCCGACGTGATGAGCGTTCGGGTATAGTAATTTGTGATCGCCCGCCCGAGGCTTTCAATCGCCAGCCCGTTGACGATCACGCCCCGCAGTTCTGCGGCGTTGCGCATCTTGGCAACTTCACCTCCCGCATTGGGCGTGCCGTCGCCGGACACATCAATCACCTGACGGGTGCAATTGGGGCTGCTCTCCAAAAGCGTCAACGCCGCGCCCAGCGCTTCGGCGGGGGCGGTGTTTGACATCACAAAGGCACGCGGCACCTGTTGCACCGCGTTTGCGAAAAGCTGCACATGCGACGTGCTGAGCATCTGAGTCCAGCCAAGGCTGACATCCTGCGCATCGGCGCCCGACCATTGCAAGACACTCAGCGCAACCTGATCGCGCACCAGGATTTCGGCGATTTCCGGATCGCGCAGCGCCGCCGCAAGCCCGTCGATCTGCAACCGGAATTCTCCGGGATCGACCGAGTTCGACACATCCATCGCCAGCACAAGCGCCGTGCGGCAGGCATGGGCGGGTTGCGCCAGACACAGGGCGACGAGAAAGGCACGCGACAGCATACCCGCATTGACGCAAGCTGCGCCGGTGGCGTCAAGGCGTTCTGTGCGCTTGCCGAGCGATTGACGATCAAAGACGACGCGCAGCGCAACCGCACCCGAACGGCTGCGTGCCTATTTGAAAGGTTGAAACCCTGTGACCTGCGGGGGTAGCTGATGGCATGACGCCAAAAATCCTGACAACCTTGCGCACGTATGATCGCGGACAATTCACCAGCGACTTGATCGCTGGGGTCACGGTCGCGATGGTCGCGCTGCCGC
Source organism: Marivita sp. S2033 (assembly GCF_046592965.1). NCBI lineage: Bacteria > Pseudomonadati > Pseudomonadota > Alphaproteobacteria > Rhodobacterales > Roseobacteraceae > Marivita > Marivita sp. S2033. Next base: position 35,394 of record NZ_JBISBV010000011.1, on the reverse strand, counting down.
TCAGTCTGGCCATTGCCATCGCATCCGGGGCCGGGCCTGACAAAGGCCTGGTGACGGCCATCGTCGCGGGCTTCCTGATTTCGTTTCTGGGCGGCAGCCGGGTGCAGATCGGCGGCCCGACGGGCGCGTTCATCGTGGTGGTGTTCGGCGTCATTGCGGAATACGGGTACGACGGGCTTGTCCTTGCGACCTTCATGGCAGGGCTGATCATGCTGGCCGCAGGTGTTCTGCGGGCAGGCAATCTCGTCGCATTCGTCCCCGAACCTGTGATCACCGGCTTTACGATCGGCATCGGGATCATCATCGCGGCAAGCCAGATCAAGGATCTGTTCGGCTTGTCGGCCTCCGACGTTCCGGCGGAGTTCATTCCCAAAATGCAAGTGCTCTGGTCGGCGCGCGACAGCGTCAATCTTTACGCTCTGGGCATCGGGTTGGCGACGATGGTGTGTATCGTCGCGCTGCGTCGCCTGGCTCCGAAAATGCCGGGCTTGATCCTGGCCGTCGGACTGACATCTGCGCTGGTCGCCTGGGTCGCGTTGCCGGTCGATACGATCTTCTCGCAGTTCGGCGCGCTGCCAAGCACCCTGCCCCGTCCGGCGCTTCCCGAGATTTCGCTCGAGCGCGCCATCGAGCTGCTGCCCTCTGCGCTTGTCATTGCGTTTCTGGCGAGCATCGAATCGCTCCTGTCGGCCATCGTGGCGGACAAGATGATCGGCGGCGATCACAGGCCGAACGCCGAAGTCCTGGCGCAGGGCTTTGCCAATATCGGCTCGGCCCTGTTCGGCGGCCTGCCCGCCACCGGAGCCATCGCGCGCACCGCAACCAACGTGCGCGCCGGCGGGAAAACCCCGGTCGCCGGCATTGTTCATGCGCTGACCATCTTGCTGGTGATGCTGCTCGCCGCGCCCTTGGCGGGCTATCTTGCCATGCCGGCACTTGCCGGATTGCTGCTTCTGACGGCCTGGAACATGACCGAGCCGCACAAATGGCGCGGCTACATGCAGACCCGCGTATCGGACCGCGTTCTTCTTGTCCTGACGCTGGTGCTAACGGTGTTTGCCGATCTGACGGTGGCGATCGGCGTTGGCGTGACCGTCGGCCTTGCCCTGCGACTGCGCCGCCATAATGTCGAGATGGAGAAAGACTGGACACCGCCCGAGCGGTGATCGCATCTGCCGGAATGGAGGAAAGTGCAGGCTTCTGTTGCCAGGTGCCTGCGAACCCCGCCTTACGCTGCTAGGCGCAAGGGCTTAAGTTTCGGTGTTACCCACTGCTTACGCAGCGAGCGCTACCGGAGCACGATTGTCATTTGCAATTGTACTTTTCGGGCCGATACGGTGGCACCCCGCCGAAACAAAGCTAACCCCTTTAGACGTTCGTCGATCCTATTTCGTCCCCATGACCGCCAAATGAACGGGTTGTTGGTGGAGACGCCGGGTACCGCCCCCGGGTCCGATCCGCTTATTGCGAGCGCGTTTATGTTCATAGTCCCCTTGCGGGAACAGTCTGAATATCGGCCCTTGGCGCGTGAAATTCAAGGGGTTTCGGAATGAAATTCATCCCTCTTTTTTCATGTCCTTGGGCGCGCCCGACGACATGTCGGTTCCGGTATAGGTCAGCCCGGCGTCTTTCCATGCTCCAAAGCCGCCTTTCATGTGCGCGATCCTGTCCATCCCATGCGCCAGGCACATTCCAGCCACCTTGGACGACCGCACGCCGGACCCGCAGTGAAAGACGATCCGCTTGTCCGATTGCCCCGGCATATGCCCCGGCTGGAACGCCTGCATCGGTGCCAGAAGCGCGCCGCCGATGCGCTCAAAGCTGAATTCCTGCGGCGTGCGCACGTCGATCAGGATGATCTCGTCATTGTCGAACGCTTTTGACACCTCTTCAGGCGTCCAGTGCTCCAATACGCCATTCTCGGTCTTTTCGCTCTCCATCATGCGCTCCTTTCAAAATCGGTTCATTGGAATTTTCAGATAGCTGTGCCCGTCGGATTCCGCCTCGGGAAATTGCCCCGCGCGCAGGTTCATCTGCAAGACGTGCAGCATCCGGTCGGGCAGCGCCAGCGTCTTGTCGCGCGCCTCGCGCTTTTCGACATAGGCCTCCTTGGACACACCGCCGCCGATATGCGCGTTGTCGCGCCTCTGCTCGGCCACGGTCGATTCCCATTCAGGAGCTTCGCGGTCACCGGTGCCGTAGTCATGCCCGATGAACAACCGGGTCTTGTCCGGCAGTGACAGGATCTCTTGCAGGGAATCATAAAGCTCTGCCGCGGTGCCGCCGGGAAAATCGGCGCGCGAGGTGCCAACATCGGGCTGCATGAACGTATCATGCACGAAGGCCGCATCGTTTCCGACAACATAGGTGATCGATCCCAGCGTATGTCCGGGCGACAGCAACACCCGCACCTGCAGAGACCCGATCTGGAACGTGTCGCCATCGGCAAACAGATGGTCAAAGTCGCGCTCCGGCGCAAACGCATCCGGCATGTGGTAATAATCCCGCCAAAGCTCTGCGATCTCGGCCACTTTTTCGCCAATCGCATTGGGCTTGCCCAATGTCCGTTTCAGAAAGTCGGACGCCATCAGGTGATCGGCATGGGGGTGGGTGTCGAGCACCCATTCGATCTCCCAACCTTTGTCCCTGGCGTGATCCACGATCGCCTCTGCGCTGGTGCTGTCGGTGGACGCGCTCTGGGGATCAAACGTCATCACAACGTCGATCACCGCTGCCTTGCGCGTGGCGGGGTCGCCGACAAGATACTGGATGCTGCCAGTATCCTCGTCATAGAACCCCGTCACGTCGGCTGATCCGGAACCGTTGGACGGGTTGTGTTTTGTCAGTGTCATAAAACCCTCCTTTCGACAGAAACATTCCAAACTTCGAATGGTTCCTCAAGGAGCTTTTGCACCCATTACGCCAGCGGCAGGTTCGCCAGGATCAACCAGGCCGCCAGCACGACCTCGAACGCCAGATAAAGCGCCGCCTTGCGAAACGGCGGCTTGTCGAGGATCAGCGAAATCGTCCGCCCGGCGCTCGCACCGAGATAGGCAAACCCGAGCATCGCATAGGCCAGCGGCGCGCCGAGAATGAGGCATGCGCCCGCAAGCCCGATGAACAGCCCCCCCGCCGAGGCGCGCAATTCCGACAATCCCATGTTCGACCCGTCGGTCGTCAGATCGAGCACCCCAGCGGTATAACGCGGGGCCAGAAATCCGAATCCGCCCAATGCGATGGTCAAGAGCGCGGAGATGATGTTGAACAAGTCGAGCATGGCGGTTCCTTTTGTTGCTGCGGATGGTCTTCAACTCCCACCTAGCGCGCCGCCCCGAAAAGCCACCAAACAATTGGCGCATTTGTGTGGCACTGCTAGTGTTCCCGCAAAATATCAAAGCAGCCCGCGCCCATGTCCGCCTCGTCCACCTCCGTACGCCGCCGCAAGGTGTTCTACATCCCCGGCTACGATCCGTTTCCGCCCCGCCGTTACCGCGAGCTTTACCGGACCGAAGGCGCCGCGCAGGCCGGGATTTCGGACTATGGCCTGCATGTCGAGGCAGGCGGACAGGACGGACGTTTCGGCTGGCACGCTTCGGGCCTGATCGACGACACGCGGGTAACAGCGGATTTCGAGGTGCTGCTCTGGTCCGACATCGTGCGGGACAGCATGTCAAACAGCATCCCCGCCACCTACTGGCAGCTCTTGCGCACCAGCTGGACGTATATCGCATCAGGCACCTTGCGCCGTTTGGCTGTCCTGCCCAAAGGCCCGTTGATCGCAGCGCTCTTCCCGATCGGCGTTCTGCTGTTGCAATTCATCGTCGCCCTGCTGGCGGCGCATCTGGTCGGCTGGGCGCTCTCCAGCGTGCTGCGCGCGCTGGCGCTCTGGGCCATTGGCGACGGCGCGGTGGCCCGCTGGGGCGCGGCGCTGGTTTACTGGGGGCCGTTCTTTGTCATCGCGGTCTTGGTCCTGCGCTGGTTCAAGGCCAACGACAACCGCATCTTCGCCTATTACCTGATGCATGATTTCGCCTTTTCCGCCGCCCATAACGGCGCGACGCCGCCCGAATTGCAAACCCGCATGGACAGCTTTCGCGACATCATCGCCGCTGCGCTGCAAGACGATTACGACGAGGTGCTGGTGGTCGGCCATTCCTCGGGCGCGCATCTCGCGGTGTCGATCCTTGCCGATCTGCTGCGCGCCATGCCGGATCTGCCCGCACGCCCGGCCCTGTCGTTTCTCAGCCTCGGTCAGGTGATCCCGATGGTGTCGTTCCTGCCCGACGCTCACAAGCTGCGCGCCGATCTGCAATTCCTGTCCGAGCGTGACGAGATCGTCTGGATCGACGTCACCGCCCCCGGCGACGGCTGCTCCTTTGCGCTCTGCGATCCGGTCGGCGTGTCGGGTGTCGCCACCCGCGACAAGCAATGGCCGCTGGTCTTTTCGGCGCAATTCTCGCGCACCCTGTCGCCAGAGCGCTGGCAAGAGCTGCGGCGCAAGTTCTTCCGATTGCATTTTCAGTATCTCTGCGCGTTCGACCAGCCGCATGATTATGACTATTTCCAGATCACCGCCGGTCCACTGACGCTTGGCCAGCGCTATGCAGGTCGGCCACCCTCCAAAAGCCGGATCGACGTTGCGGTGTCGAAATACACCTCAGTGACGCCGTGATCCCGCCCAAGCCCGAAGCGCGCCCCGATCAGGTATCGCTCTGGCGCTATATGCGCCTGTTCCGAAAGGATATCCTGTCAGCCCAGCCCGCCCGGCTTTACGCTGCGTGGATGGCAGAGTTCCGCACACCGTTCTTTCGCTCCTACCTTGTCAACGATCCCGATCTGATACGCACCATCCTGCGTGAGAGGCCTCGCGACTTTCCCAAATCGAACCGCATCAGCGAAGGGTTGCGCCCGCTGCTCGGTCAGTCGGTGTTCCTGACCAACGGCGCGACATGGGAACGCCAGCGCCGCATCATCGACCCCGCGTTCGAGCGCGGACGGCTCACGCACGCCCTGCCCGCGATGTGGGACGCCGGACAGGCGATGGTGGCCCGCGTCAAAGCGCAAACCGCGAACGGCACCCCGATCGAGGTCGAAGAAATTGCCAGCCACGCCGCCGCTGACGTGATCTTCCGCACGCTGTTTTCGATCCCGATCGAGGATGCGACAGCGGCGCAGGTATTCACCGAGTTCCGCGCCTACCAGCGCAGCCAGCCGATCCTGAACCTGGCCGCGCTTCTGCCCCTGCCGCGCTGGATGCCGCGCTTTCACCGCAAAGACACCAAACGCGCCGCCGCCCGCATCCGTTCGCTGATCACCGATCTGACCAGACAGCGGATGCAAGCGATCCAGAACGGCACCGCGCCCGATGACCTCGCCACCCGCATCATGACGACGCCCGATCCCGAAACCGGAGATACGTTCACGCTGGAGGACATGGTCGATCAGGTGGCGATCTTCTTTCTGGCCGGTCACGAAACCAGCGCCAGCGCGCTTGCATGGGCGCTTTACCTCTGCGCTGCCAATCCGGAGTGGCAAGACGCCATCGCAACCGAAGCCGCCGCTTTGCACGACCCAAGCCACGTCAAACGCCTGACCACCAGCCGCGATGTGTTCCGCGAAACTCTGCGCCTCTATCCGCCCGTGCCGATGATGGTGCGCGAGGCAACGCAATCCGAGACGTTCCGCAAACGCACCATTCCGAAAAGCGCGCAGATGGTGCTCAGCCCGTGGCACCTGCACCGCCACACGCGTCTCTGGAGCAACCCCGACGCCTTTGATCCCGCACGCTGGCAGACCGAGGACGCCCGTCAATCCGCCCGCGACGCCTATCTCCCGTTCAGCGCCGGTCGCCGCGTTTGCCCCGGCGCGGGTTTCGCGATGGCCGAGGGGCCGCTCTTGCTGTCGATGCTGTTGCGCGATGTGGCACTGGCGCCGGTCGAGGGCAAAACACCCGCGCCGGTCGCCCATCTAACGGTGCGCGCGCGTGACGGCATCTGGCTGCGGGCGCACCTCAGAGACCACGCGGCCACAGATCATGCGAATTGCGCATCCGGTTAGCGCTAACCATCTGACCTGCCTCTATCTTTTTTCGGCCACCTGGTCTACCACCGCACCAGCACAGCCATTCAGTTTGGGGATCTCACATGACCGACACCGCCAAGGCAGACCGCATTGCAACCGGCGCGGGCTTTATCGCAGCGCTTGACCAGAGCGGTGGCTCGACACCCAAGGCCCTGCGCCTCTACGGGATCGACGACGACGCCTATTCCAGCGAAGACGAGATGTTCGCCCGCATCCACGAGATGCGCTGCCGCATCATGACAGCGTCCGACTTCACATCAGACAAGATCCTCGGCGCGATCCTGTTCGAGCGCACCATGCGCGATACCGTCAATGGCAAACCGGTGCCGGAGTTCCTGTGGAAGGATCGCGGCGTGGTGCCGTTTCTCAAGATCGACAAGGGGCTGGAAGACAAGGCAAACGGCGTTCAGCTGATGAAGCCGATGCCGGGACTTGAGGCGCTGCTGGCAGACGCCAAATCGCTTGGCATCTTCGGCACCAAGGAACGCTCGGTCATCTTCGACGCGGATGCGACGGGCATCAAGGCGAACGTGGCGCAACAGTTCGAGGTCGCGCGCACCGTTTGCGCGGCCGGGCTGGTTCCGATCATCGAGCCCGAAATCGACATCAACAGCCCCACGAAGGCCGAGGCCGAAGACATTCTGAAAGAGGAAATTCTTTCTGAACTCAAAGCGTTGAGCGACGACATGAATGTGATGCTTAAACTGACGATTCCGGATGAAGACGGCCTGTACATCGAACTGGCCGAACACCCCCGCGTCCTGCGCGTCGTGGCGCTGTCGGGCGGCTATACGACCGACGACGCGTGCAAACGACTGGCACGCAACGACAAGATGATCGCCAGTTTCTCGCGCGCTTTGGCAGAAGGCCTGTCGGCGCAGCAATCCGACGCGGAATTCAACGCCGCCCTGGGCAGCAATATCGACAAGATCTACAACGCGTCAAAGTAACACCGCGCAAGGCCGGCGGCGACATAGGTCAGCCGGCCTTTTGCAATTCCTTGACCGTCGATCCATAGCCGCCATGCTTGACGTAATCACGCTCGGACGGCGTGAAATGGCGTGACAACGCCTCGTTTCGATAGGGAAAGCGGCCGAACTGGCGGATGACCTCTCGGTGGGCGCGGGCGTGCAACAAGTTGCTTTTGCCCCCTTGCGGCATCCGATCCAGCATCAGGCGCACACAGCGGTCCTGATCGCACAGGTTTTCCGAATGCATCAGCGGCATGTAGAAAAACTGGCGCGCGGGCTCATCAACCTTCATATCCCAATGTCGGCCAATCGCCTGCTTCGCGGCGGCCAGAGCCAGCTTGTCGGACGCAAATGCCTTGCCCGATCCACGGAACATGTTGCGCGGAAACTGGTCGAGCAGGATGATATAGGCCAACGCGCCAGAGGAATTTGACAACCACTGGTCGTATTTGCCGTTCACGGCATCTTGCCACGCGTCCTCGAACCGCTCTCGAACCGTATCGTCCAGCTTGGCCGAAGCATTGTACCACCCGTCCGGACCGACCTCGTCCAGCCAGAAACTCATCACATCGTCAGGCGTAACCATCTCACTCTCCAGATCTGCTCCGCACTCCTCCACTGTGACTTCAGCCTAGCCAAGATCGCCCCGACCAGACAGTCACAATTCATGTCAGTGCCGACACATGAATAAACTCTTGCAAATCCATTGTTTCTATCCGGTTTTTTCCATCACGCCCGGCTCGCCAGCCTCCTGCGCTTCGGCTTCGGCTTCCGCTTCTGCTTCGGCCGTCTCGATCGCCCATTCCGACGCCACCTCGATCGTCACCGGCGACGCGGTGGGCAGAACGGCGTGATACGGGTTGGTATCGTCGACCGACGGCGCCGCACGTTGGGTCATCCGGTAAACGGCGTAGCCCGCCATCAACATCAACACCACCGAGAGCAGGATGAAATACCCCGGCGGGCCAAAGACCTGCATCGCGTAGCCCACCACCAACGGACCGGCAATGGCGCCAGTGCCGTTCACGAACAACAACCCCGCCGATGCGGATGCCATGTCCTCGTATTCCAGAAAGTCGTTGGTATAGGCGATCAACAGAGAATAGAGCGGGTTCGACAACCCGCCGATCATGAAGGCTGCAAACAGCAAGACGTAGTAATTGCTGCCGAACACCATCCCGACAATCGACGCCAGCCCGGCAAAGGCCGCACAGACCGCGATCAGGATACGACGATCCGTGCGGTCGGATATCCAGCCGAGCGGATACTGGAAAATCAACGCGCCGACATAAAACGACGCCGTGAACAGCGGGATCTGGCTGAGCCGCAAGCCCGATTGCGTGGCATAGACCGCCGCCATGCCGAATTGCGCCGCAAACACGCTGCCCATCAGGAACATGCCGACACAGCCCAGCGGCGACACCGCATAAAGCTCGCGCAGGGTCATCCGCTTGGTGCTGTCAAATGCCGGTGTGGGAGAGATCGACAGCAGGATGGGCGCAAAGGAAATCGAAACCAGCACCGACGGGATCACGAACAGCAAGAACCCCGACGGGTCCGGAATGACCAGCATCCCTTGCGCGATGATGATGCCCAGCATCTGCACGATCATGTAGGCCGACAGCGCCTGTCCGCGATTTTCGTTGGTCGAGGAGTTGTTCAGCCAGCTTTCCGCAGTGACATAGACACCGCAAAAGCAAAAGCCGATGACGACGCGGCCCATCACCCACGCGATCGGATCCTGAAACGTCGGGAACAGCAACAGCGCCGCCGAGACCAAGGAACCTAGCGCCGCAAAGACCCGCACATGGCCGACGCGCCGGATCATGTCTGGCGTCACCCGCGAGGCGATCAGGAAACCGGCGAAATAGGCCGACATCACCACCGACATCTCGACCGAGGAAAAGCCCTGCTCGCTGCCGCGCACCCCCAACAGTGACCCTTGCAGACCATTGCCCAGCATCAGCAGCAACATCCCCAGCAAGAGGGGCCAAGACGTTTTCATGACGCTCAACATGGGCCGGATCCTTCAAGCCTTGGGTGCGATCGCTTTGGATCGGGTTGCCCCCCGCTAGATCAGCAGAGCGGCAGCCGCAATCACATGAGCGACTTTATTTTCACCCTTTCCGGTATGCCCGGCGCATCGGATCACGGAACAAGCAGTGAACTGTCGCCGTATGAGAAGAACCTGTAGCGTTGCTCGATGGCGTGGGCATAGATGTCCTTCACGCGCTCCTGCCCCATCAGCGCCGAGACCAGCATCATCAGTGTCGATTTGGGCAAATGGAAATTCGTCATCAGCGCGTCGGTCACCTGGAATTGGAAACCGGGATAGATGAAGATGTCCGTGTTGCCCTCCCATTTCACGATTTCGCCGGAGCGGGCCGCGCTTTCGATCAGGCGCAATGCGGTCGTGCCCACCGGAATGATCCGTCCGCCGGCTGCCTTGGTGGCCGCAATCTCGGCCGCCGCCTGCATCGACACCTGCCCCCATTCGGCGTGCATCTTGTGGGTCGTCACATCCTCGACCTTGACCGGCAGGAAGGTTCCCGCGCCGACATGCAGCGTCACATGGGTCATCGCCACGCCCCGCGCGGTGAGTGCGGCCAGCAAGGCGGCATCGAAATGCAACGAGGCTGTCGGGGCCGCGACAGCGCCCGCACGGCGCGCCCAAACGGTCTGGTAGTCGTGTTTGTCGCGTGCATCCGCGGGGCGTCTGGCGGCGATATAGGGCGGCAACGGCATCGCGCCCGCCTCTGCCAGCGCGGCGTCGAAATCGTCGCCCTTGAGATTGAAGCGCAAGCGCCCCTGACCGTCCCGGCGCCCTTCAAGGGTTGCCGAAAGATCGCGCGAAAACGCCACCGTTTCGCCATCGCGCAGCTTTTTCAACGGCTTGACCAACGCCGACCACGTCCCGTCGGCGCGTGGCTCCAGAAGCGTTGCCTCGATCCGCGCCTCGGATGGGCCGGCCTGACCAACGCGCCTGCGCACGCCAAACAGCCGCGCTGGGATGACCTTGGTGTCATTGAGCACAAGACGGTCGGTGGGACGCAGGATATCGGGCAAGTCCCGCACGATCCGGTCCACCATCGCCCCGCCCTCGACATGCAAAAGCCGCGCCGAGGAGCGCGGAACGGCGGGCCGGGTCGCGATCAGATCGTCCGGCAGGTCGAAATCGAAATCGCTGAGTTGCATGTCATCCGTCGCTATGCTGTTTTGCAAATCCGCATAGCGAAACCCGACGCGCAACAAAAGTGCACATTTCGCCCTGCCCTCGCGAGAAAGAGCAAAGACGCCTCAGCGCGCATGGAAATGCGCAGGCGGCACTTCCAACTTCCATTCGACCCCGTCAGCACCGATGTCATAGGTGGCCTCTGCGTCCAGGACCGTCGTTGCGTGGCTGGTCAGGACCGTGTGTCCAAAGCCCTTGCTGTCGGCCTTCTCGTGAATGGCAATCCCGGTTTCGCGCCATCGAAACTGAAAAAGACTGTCGTCTTCCTTGACATGCCAGGAAATCGCAACCTCACCGACACCCTGCTTCATGACACCGTATTTGGCGGAATTGGTCGCCAGTTCGTGGATCGCCATTCCGATCGTCTGCACAAATTCCGGTTGCAGGTCCACATGCGGCCCGGCAATCGCGATGCGCTTGGTGTCTTCGGCAGATGTGAACGGCTCGAGGTGGCCCTCCACGACGTCTCTGAGCGAGACACTTGTCCAGGCGTTGTGAACCAAGAGGTCCGTCGATTTCGCAAGCGACGCCAGGCGGGCGCCGAATTTCTTGTTGAAGTCTTCCAGTGAGTCGGTGGAGCGTGCTGTCTGGCGCTGGATCGCCATCACGACGCTCAACATGTTCTTGGCCCGATGGATCACCTCGTTCGCGATGAGGTCGCGCGCACGCTCTGCGTTTCTGACCTCCGAGATATCGCGATGAATGTTCGAGATCGCGATCACCTCTCCGTCGGGGCTGCGAATGGGCGCGCAGCTGATCCAGACGTCGCGCGCCGTTCCATCCTTGGCCACGCGCGTCGCTTCGAAATCATCCAGCCTGCCGGCGATAATCTCATCGCGATAAAAAGCGACTGGCTTGGGCCATGTGTCGGGGTAAAGCACTTCGAGTGAGAGGCCGAGAATTTCGGGCTTCTTGTAACCATAGAGCTTTTCGGCAGCCGCGTTCCATGTGATGATTTTCCCCTCCAGATCAAAGCTGATGACGGCATCGCTGCTCGTGGCAATCAATGCAGCCATCGCGTTGGCCTTGATGTAGGACTCTTCGATCTCTTCGCGCTCGATATGTCTGCGGGTGATGTTGCGGTGCTGTAGAATCAGGTACGAACGGCCGTTCTGCTGATAGCGGTTGGCGGTCAGTTCGAACCAGCGCTTTTCTGTCGGGCTGTCGCAGGGGTATTCGCATCGAAACGTGGTTCCGGTTTGCAGCGTCCTTTCAAGGCCAGCCTTTACGGTCTGGGCTGACGCGCTGGACGGGCCTTGGGCGGATGTGCAAACCGCCAAGTAGTTGCTGTTGATCGAACAGCTTTCCACATCGCCACCGTTTTCGACGCAGAACCTGTCCCACGCCGCATTCACGGCCAGGATGTGTCCAGAGGCGTCAAGTACAACAATCTCGTCATCCAGCGCATTGAGCACGCCAAGTAGGCTGGATAAATCGTTTCTACCCACCGTTGCAGGCATCGAAAATTCCTCGCGCTTGGACGAACAACTCGGTGTCGGCGTATCTCGTTGTGTGTGCAGGATAATACGGAATCCAAAGAGATGCAATTTCCGCTCTGGCTTTGCGATCACTGCCCCGGCGTCGGTGCGGGGCGTCTGAAAATCTCTCGGAACATGCCGGGTGTCAGGGCGGAAAGCGGGTTCACACCGACCTGCGGATCGCTGGCCGGTCCGCGCAGGGTAAAGTTGAAACCGATCAGCCCCTCGCCCTTCCGGGTCAGGAAACTGCCGATCCCGTTGAGGAAGAAGATCGGCGACAGCACGCCCTGCAAATCCAGTGTCGTCGTCGAGAGATTGTACAAGCCGTCCATCGAGATCCCCATCGACGGCCCGGTCGCGCTGGAGCGCGTCAGGGTCAGACGGTCCGGCGTCAGTCGAAACCGCGCCTCGACCTCGGTGAACAGGATGCCCGGACCATCAAGCTGGTCAAGCAGGCCGACGATGCTGATCGCGTCCAGAAGCGACGCGATTGCGGGCGCGTTCCTCAGCCGCGTGTTGGTGACATCCAGCGCCCCGTCATAACTGCCCGGTTGGCCCGACACCGGCACCAGCGCCAGCGACATGTCGCCCCCCGCCACGGTCTTGAGGATACCGGCTTCGCGAAACACCCGGCCCGCGTTGTCGGAGCGGATGCGGAATGCCGTCGATCCCCCCTGCGACACCGCCTCTCCGGTGATCGGAGCCTTGCCGTTGACGCTGGCCGTAAAATCTCCGGTCAGGCCGTTGCGCGCCACGAGCGTGCCGCGGAAATCCTTCAGCTCCACGCTGTTGGAGACCTGCAACCCATCCAGCGCCAGTGTCAGCGGCACCGCGCCTTGCGATGCGGTCCGACCGCCGCCGCCACCGAACGGCGCGTTGCGCAGGTCGATCCGGCCACCGCGAATGGTGACGGATGGTGACGCGCCCTTGCCCCGTCCGCCCAGCGTGACCGGCGCATCGAGCCAGCCGCCCGCGCGCACCCGGTGAAGGTCGATCGCGTCGAGCGAGCCGTCGGCGTTGAGACGCACCGCGCCCCGCGCCTCCAGCCCCGGCACATCGAGCGCCAGCGTATTCACCTGCACCGGACGGCCCAGCACTCCGGCAACCCTGAGATCGCCGGTGCCGCCGCGCGGCAGGCTGAACCCGATGGGCGGCAGCGACAAGCCGATCCCGCTCAATGTCGATGTCAGTTCGAATTCGGGTGGAGTGCCCCGGCGCAGATCGACGCGCAAGCGCCCCGGTCCGGCCCCCGTGACCATGCCCCCCGGCAAGGTCACTCCGAACGCCCTGGCGGCGTCATCGGACAGGGTGACGACCCCGTCAAGCGTGCTGCCGGTCGCGGGCGTGCCGGGTTCCGGGATGGGCAGGATCCACGACCCCTCGAACGGCACGCCGGACACTTCGGCGCGGCCCGAGACGCGCAAGGCTTCGTTGGTCACCTCCACGTCAAGCGCCTGCGCCGTCAGGCTGCGGTTCGGCACGATGGTGTCGCTTGTCACATCGCTGGCGCGGCCGGTGACGTTCAGCACCATGTCAGGCAGGCGGTTGCCGCGTTTCAACGGCAGATCAAGCGTGCCGTCGAACCGGACACGGCCGGACAACAGGTCCACCGGACGCTTGGCCTTTTGCATGATCTCCAGCCTGGGGCTGTCAAGATAGGACAGCAGCGCCTCGATGGAGCCTTCGCCCGCCATTGTCACCTCCCCGTCCGCCGGGCGTTTGGTGGTATCGGGAATGACAAACGTGCTGCCGGTCACGTCGATGGCGCCGCCTTGCGGCGGGATGATCTGGCCCTCGTTCACCCGCACCGCAAAGCGGTTGGCATCCAGCGTCAGCGTGCCTTTACCGTTCTCCACCACCGGTAGGGTGCGGGCATAGCGCACGCTGGCACCGTCGAACGCGGCGTTCAGATAAACGACCGGGCGCGCGTTTTCCTGCGAGCGCAGCGCAAACTGGCCTTTTTGCACCTGCCCGCTCTGGATATTGTCCACCACCCATTTGCGCGTCTTGGGCACCATCGAGACCGGCCACAGCCGCAACAGCGCCTCTGGTGTCAAGCGACCGATCGCGCCGTCAAGCGCATAGGACCAGGCCGCATCCGTCGCCGATACCCGCCCTTGCAACCGCAGCGGCACTTGCGGATCATCTATCCAGACGCGGCCGAGATCGAGTGCGAACGGTTTCAGACGCAGCCGGAAATCGACCTCGGCCGCGTTCAGCGACAGCGGCGCGTCCAGAACGATGTCGGGTGCGATGTCCAGCACCGTGAGCCGAACCTGGCCCAGCATTTCGGACGGGATGCCGTTGCGCAACCCTTCAAGGGTGGCGCGGCCTTCGGCCAACGCGCGCCCCATCGCGCTGTCGACCGACAACTCGGTGAACTCGATCTGCGAGCGATCGGGATCGAAGGTGAAATAGCTGCGCGCGGAGTCAAACGGGATCGGCGGCGTGTCACGGCCCGGTTGCACCACGCCGGCGTTGATCTGAAGGCTGGCGTTGAGCAGACCCAGGCTGCCATCGCCGCGCATCGTGCCACGCAGCGCGCCCGAGATCGGGGCCTTCAACGCACCCAGCCAGGCCAGCGCGGGGCCTTGGGTGGCGATATCCTGCGACGGCATGTCGGTCAGCGACAAACCGAAACCGACCTCGGTCTCGCCGATGGGCGAGGAGGCATCCAGTTGCAATCGCGTCGCCGTGGCGCCGCCGCCGAGCAACGCGAAATCCCCCGACAGGCGCAACAGCGCATTGTTGCGCTCGATCCGCAACCGACCGCCATCCACCGTCCAGCCGCGCCGGGCACGGGCGTCCTCGAACCGCAGTGTCAGGGCATTGGCCTCGACGCTCTGCAACCGCGACAGACGTTCGTCCATCAGCAACCGGTCGATCTGCGCCACCAGTGTCGGCACGTCCGGAGCCTCCCCGTCGGTGGCGAAGGCATCCCCGAGCGCCAGACCCAGCGCGCCGGAGCGGTCGCGTTTCAGCGTCACGATCGCGCCGTTCACGGCGAGATCGCGCAGCACGATCTTGCGCCGGACCAGATCCTGTGCCGCCAGCCCGATCCCGATATTGGACAGAACCGCGACCGGCCCGCCGGACGCCGTTTGCACATCCACGTCATGCAGGATGATCCGGGTCTCTCCATCGCGTTCGATCCGCAGTTGCACGTCGCCAAACAGAACCCGGAACCCCGGTAGCGCGTCGGCCAGGCGAGTTTCGACCGTGTCGCGCACCCAGTCGGGGGCCGACAGGCTGCGTCCGAGCATCGCCCATCCGGTGAGTCCGACTGCCAGCACCAGTGTCAGCACGACGGCCAAGGCCCAGCGTGCCCGACTCCGGCGGTGCGGTGTCAGTGGCGTCTCGGTCTGTTCCGGCGGCTCGGTCACTGGACGCGGCATCCTTTTGGTTTACTCTGTCGGGCCTGGGCAACATGGCACCCTGCCCGTTCTCTTCTAAAGGATACTGCAATGAGCGACACACTGGAATTGGCCCCCGACTTCACCCTGCCCGCGCAGGGTGGCACCGAAAGCGATATCACCCTGTCAGAATTGCGCGGCACACCGGTGGTTCTGTTCTTCTATCCGCGCGACGACACATCCGGCTGCACCAAGGAAAACGAGGCATTTACGGCCCTCGAAGACGAGTTCGGCCAGATCGGCGTGAAGGTGTTCGGAATTTCCAAGGACAGCATTTCAAGTCACGAAAAATTCATGGTCAAACACGCCCTGTCCATCCCGCTGCTGTCGGACGAACATGGCACCGCATCCGAGGATTTTGGCGTCTGGACCGAAAAATCCATGTATGGCAAAAAATTCATGGGCATCGAACGGTCGACCTTTCTGATCGACGCCGAGGGGCGCATTGCCAAGGCATGGCGCAAGGTGAAGGTGCCGGGCCACGCCGAAGAGGTTCTGGAGGCCGCCAAGGCGTTGTGAAACATGAGGGCTCTGCCCTCATACTCCCGAGGTATTTTTGAACCGGAGAAGATCAGGGGATAGCAGGGTCATGGCTGATGCAATGTCACTGAGCGAAATGGCCGTCGATGTGCTGACCACGGCGGACGGGCGGGAAAAGGCGGCGAAGTCGCGCGGTTACGCCGCGCGCTGGTTCGCCGCGCGCGATGCGCAAAGCCCGATCGGGATCGGACAGGCCGCCCCGCCGCTGCGCCCGGCGCGGCCCGACGCGCCTGCCTTGCTGAACCCGCGCGATGTGCCAAAGCGCAAGCCCGGCACACCGCAGGGGCGCATCGCGTTGCTGCATGCCGTGGCGCATATCGAATTGAACGCGGTCGATCTTCACTGGGACATCATCGCGCGCTTTGCGCATGTGAAAATGCCGCTCGGGTTCTATGATGACTGGGTCAAGGCCGCGGACGAGGAATCCAAACATTTCAACCTGATGTGCGATTGTCTTGAAGACGCCGGAAGCCATTACGGCGCGCTTCCCGCCCATGCCGGCATGTGGCGCGCCGCCGAGGATACGGCAGACGATTTCATGGGCCGTCTGGCGGTTGTTCCGATGGTGCTCGAAGCACGCGGGTTGGACGTAACCCCCGGAATGATCGAGATTTTCCGAAAGGCGAAGGACACCCGTGCGATCGAGGCCCTGGAGATCATCTATGGCGAGGAAGTCGGTCATGTCGCCTATGGCTCGAAGTGGTTTCACTTCCTGTGTGGCCGTCACGAGATGGACCCGAAAGATGCCTTTCACGCATTGGTGCGAAAATACTTCAAAGGCGCGTTAAAGCCCCCTTTCAACGAAGAAAAGCGCGCCGAGGCGGGATTGCCGCCGGATTTCTATTGGCCGTTTACAGAGCACGTGACGGAGACCGGATGAGGCCGCGCGCAAGTTGACGTCAGGTTAAACCACGGGAAAATCGGCGAAATGTTGCTCATTCGGCGGCAGGCCGCGCGGCATATAGAATCACAAGGTCAAAAATGTTGCGATTTTCTGAATGTGACGATAGAGCCATAACCGATGCGCGCCCGAAGTCGGGACTACAAGAACTTCGAGGCGCGATAGAGGGACGGGACAGAGGAACATACAGGTGCGCACACGACTTGCGATTAAACTGCATGGCATACTCGAACGATTTTTTCCGGAACGCCGCCTGTTTTTGCGATCCGACACCGACACAAGGTTCATCCGACTGAAATCCGGCACGCAGGCTTTGGCCTTTGGCGGCGCGTCGCTGGTTCTGGCCTGGAGCATCATCGCCACCGCTGTGTTGCTGATGGATTCCATCGGCTCGGGGAATTTCCGCGAACAGGCCCGGCGCGACCTCGAGACCTATCAACTGCGGCTCAATATCCTTTCACAGGAACGCAACACCCGCGCGGCCGAGGCCGTCGCCGCCCAAGAGCGCTTCAACAGTGCGCTTGAGCAGGTATCGGTGATGCAGTCAAAGCTGCTGGATGCCGAAACGCGCGGCGTCGAGCTGGAGACCGGGCTCGAGGCGGTGCAGTTGAAGCTGCGCGATGCCATCCGGGGGCGCGAGGATGTGCGCACCGAACTGGCCGGACTGCGCGGCGACATCGAAGAGGGCAGCAGCGCGCTGGCCTCCTCGGGCGCTCTTGATACGACGACACTCGATTTCCTGTCCGCCGCGCTCGCCCGCACCGCTGAAGAACGCGACCAAGTGGTCGCCGACGCGCAGGACGCCCTGGTTGCCGCAGACGAGATGGCAACCGAGATCAAGCTGATGCAGGAGAAGAACGACACCATCTTCCGCCAGCTGGAAGAGGCGATGACGGTGTCGGTCAAACCGCTCGACAAGATGTTCGAAGCGGCGGGCATGAATCCCGACAAGATTTTGAACAAGGTGCGCAGCGGCTATTCCGGGCAAGGTGGCCCGTTGATGCCTCTGGTGTTCTCTACCCGTGGCGAGGAACCCTCCGGCGATGTGCTGCGCGCGAACCGGCTGCTCAACCAGATGGACAAGCTGAACCTCTATCGCATCGCCGCGCAGAAAGCGCCCTTCGCGATGCCGATCAAGGATTCGTTCCGCTTTACATCGGGATTCGGCTATCGCTGGGGCCGCCTGCACGCAGGCACCGACTTTGCAGGCGCGCATGGCACGCCGATCTATGCCACCGCGGACGGTGTGGTGACATGGGCGGGTTGGCAGTCAGGATATGGTAGGCTGGTCAAGATCCAGCATGAATTCGGCATCGAAACGCGCTATGCGCACAACTCGAAACTCTACGTCGAGAAGGGCCAAAGGGTCTCGCGCGGGGATAAGATCTCTGCTATGGGCAACACTGGACGTTCGACCGGCACCCATCTACATTACGAGGTTCGTGTCGGCGGCAAACCCGTCAACCCCATGATCTACATCAAGGCTGCAAACGATGTTTTCTAAAAGCAAGATAAACGAGCCCGGCCACAAGGCCGACGAGGGTAGCGCGCCGAAGCCGGCCATGCCTGACACATCCCGCCCCTCGGGCGCATCGGATTTCAAGGCGTCCGCGCCGAAAGCCAAGCCTGCTGCATCGACCCTGTCGAGCGACCTGCACATCACCGGCAATCTCAAGACGACCGGCGACATCAATGTCGAAGGCACCGTCGAGGGCGATATCCGCGCGCATCTTCTGACCGTTGGCGAAAGCGCCACGATCAAGGGCGAAGTGGTGGCGGACGATGTCGTCGTCAATGGCCGTGTGGTTGGCCGCGTGCGCGGTTTGAAAGTCCGCCTGACCGCGACCGCGCGGGTTGAGGGTGACATCATTCACAAGACCATCGCGATCGAATCAGGGGCACATTTCGAAGGGTCCGTGCAGCGCCAGGACGATCCTCTGAATGGCGGGAAGGCCAAACCGCTGCCGACACCGGCTCCGGCGAACACCTCGGCGGGCTGACCCTCGGACATCGCAGAAGAAGACAGGCCGCCCTTGGGTGGCCTTTTTTCGTTCTGCGGCCAATTGCAGCTCGCGACATGCCGCAGTTTGGGCGATTGGGGCTATCCGCCCATCCAAGACCTGACGATCCAGTCACGCAACGATTCCTCATCAAGAGACAACAGGAACTTTGCATCGGCGGGATCTTCGAGATGGTAGAAAAACACGATGCGGCTGTTGTCCCGGTATTCCGCGCGAACATATTCCCCATCCTCCGAGCCCGCGCCACCGATTGCCGGGCTGAAACCCATCTCGCGCAAAGTTGAGACCAACCTTTCCAACTGGGCTTCATATGCCGGGGAAAACCGCTCCCAAATCTCGACAGGTTCGGGGCCGGACAGACCCCAGGCGAATGGCTCGTTGTCGCGCGGGCGCGGGAAACTGATATGCGTCGGGATGGCCACGCTCCTTTGATTGTGTCGAACTCACGCGTGTTGTGCGGCCCAATGAGAGCGGATCGTCCCGCTGCTTAGGCTTTGGACAACCATGCGTATATCCTGACACCGACGTAAAACCAAAGCGCCAGATAGGCCAAAAGAAGCACCGCGCCAAGGATGGTGCCGAACACGCCGCCAACCCAGGAGAAAGAAAAGAAGTAGGTTGATAGCGCGTCCACTGGATTGAGGCTTACCGGGTCATTCGACGGTTTTCCCGAGAAACTCAGGATTGCGACGCCGACGAAAAAGCCCAACACGGCGGCCAAAAGGCCGGATAAAATCTTCATGGATTATCCAATATCACAAGGTTCGCACACATCAGCCCGACCTCTGCGTGATGACATTAACTATGTGGTACTGAACGACATTTCAATGTTCGTGGAGCCTGTTTCGGCCCCTTGCCGCCTCGGGAAATGATTTGCTAACTCCGTCGGCCTTTCCAGCCACCGCGCCTGATCGGTGTTTTGGCCGATGCCAGCCCTTCCTCGAGCACCCGCCGCATCGGGTGGTCAGCGCGCGGCTGCCGCGCCAGGAGTCTCTCGATCAGCGCCGGGCTGTCGGCGTCCATCGGCACCGAGAGCGCCCAGTCGAGGAAGATCGAGCGACATTCCTCGTAAGTGATGCCGTCCATCTTGAACGCGTCGGCGATGAGGCCCTTGGGATCTGTGGAATCGCCTTTGCGCACGGCCTACCTTTCCTGATCGACATCGGGGAGGACCGCGTTGATGATCTCGGCGGCGCGGCTGGTTTTGCGGGCCAGCGTCTGTTTCAGATCTTCGATGTCGTACGTGCCGGTGATCCGGCAGAGGAACACCGATCCGGGGCTGGTGTCGTCCTTGGGGGTCAACGTGTCGGCGGAAATCAGACGCGCACCGATCTGGAGCGCCCAGCACAGCTGGTAGGTGTCGCTCAGGTGCTGCGCGTCGTCCTTGCCAAGCCAGCGTTGGGCGGCCTCGTTCAACAGGGCGTCGGGAACCGAATCTGCCGGATGCGCGGCCAGAACGGCGGCGGCTTGCGCGATCAGCTCAATGTCCTGCATCCGTCCCTGGCCGAGTTTCGGATCCCACACATCGCCGTCACCTTTCGCGGCCGCGATCCGGTTGCGCATCATCGCCACGTCGCGCAGCACCGTGGCGCGGTCGCGCGGGATCGACATGACGTCGGCTTGAACCGCGCGCACCGCGTCGCTCACGTCTTGCGGTCCGGCCACCACCCGCGCGCGCGTCATGGCAAGGTGTTCCCAGAGCCACGCCTCGTTCATCTGGTAATTGCGGAACGAGGCCAGGCTGGTGGCGACCGGCCCCTGATTGCCGGAGGGGCGCAAGCGCATGTCGATCTCGTAAAGCCGCCCCTCGGCCATCGGCACGGTCATCGCGGTAATCAACGCCTGTGTCAGACGCGCGTAATAGGGGCGCGGCGCAAGTGGGCGGCGGCCTTCGGAAGTTTCGGCATCGGCCGGGTCATAGATCACGATCAGATCGAGATCAGAGCGTGAGTGCAGCCGTTTGGAGCCGAGACTGCCCATGCCGAGCACGACTGCGCCGTTGCCAGGGCGCGCGCCGTGCTTGCGGGCAAACTCACCCAGCACCACCGGCATCAGCGCGCCTAGCGTCAGATCGGCCAAAGCCGCGTATTGGCGGCCCGCTTCTTCTGCGTCGATCAGGCCGCGCAGCAGATGCACGCCTGTTCTGAAGTGCCACTCCTTGCCCCATCGCCGGGTCGCGTTGAGCTTGTCCTCGTAATCGGCCTCGCGTTCCAACGTCTCGTCCAGCGCCGCCTGCAAGGCCGCCTGCCCCGGCCAGACGGCAAAGAAATCGCCGCCGATCACCGCATCGAACACCGCGGCATTGCGCGACAGGTAGCGGGCCAGTTCGGGCGAGACACCGACGATGTCCACCAGCATGTCGATCAGCTGGGGGTTCGCCTCGAAAAGCGAAAACACCTGCACTCCGGCCGGCAGACCCTTGAGGAATCCATCAAACGCCGACAGCGCGTCATGCGGATGCGCGGTTTTGGCAAGGCGGCTGAGAATCTCGGGCTGGAGACGTTTGAAAATGCCGCTGCCGCGCGCCGATCGCAGCGCCGGATAGGTGCGCCAACGGCCGACGATTTCGGAATTGGCGAGGTCTTCGGGCACATCGGCGGCAGAGCGCGGGGTATCGCTGCCATAGAAGCCTTCGGTCAGTTCGTGCACCTCTTCCAGCCGGTCGTTCAACTGTTTTTGCAATGTCGCGCGGTCGGTGCCCATGAACGCGGCGAGCCGGTCGAACCCCTGCGGGGATTGCGGCAGGTCATGCGTCTGCGCATCGCGGATCATCTGCAACCGGTGCTCCACCTCGCGGTGGGCACGGTAGTGAGAGGTCAGCTTTTCGGCCACATCCGCCTCGGCCCAGCCCTTTTCGACCAGCGCCGCAAGCCCCGCAACGGTGCCGCGCACCCGCAGATCGGGGTCGCGTCCGCCGGCGATGATCTGGCGGGTCTGGGTGAAGAACTCGATCTCGCGAATGCCGCCGCGCCCCAGTTTCATGTTGTGGCCGGCCAGGGTGACCGCACCGCCGAGCCCCTTGTGATCGCGGATGCGCTGAACCATGTCATGGGCATCCTGAATGGCGGCGAAATCAAGATGCTTGCGCCAGACAAACGGCGTCAGCGTGTCAAGAAATCCGTCACCGGCGGCGATATCTCCGGCGCAGGGGCGGGCCTTGATATAGGCGGCGCGTTCCCATGTGCGGCCCAGACTTTCGTAGTAGCGCTCGGCGGTTTCCATCGCGATGCAGACGGGCGTGACGGATGGATCGGGGCGCAGGCGCAGA
Organism: Marivita sp. S2033; assembly: GCF_046592965.1. Taxonomy (NCBI): domain Bacteria; kingdom Pseudomonadati; phylum Pseudomonadota; class Alphaproteobacteria; order Rhodobacterales; family Roseobacteraceae; genus Marivita; species Marivita sp. S2033. Next base: position 13,489 of record NZ_JBISBV010000011.1, on the reverse strand, counting down.
TCAGTGCGAAAGACATAGCCTTCGCCGGTCAGGTCGCTGAGCATCGCGCACATCTTGCGCGTGGCGCGCACGAAGCTGGCACGGGCGTCGTGATAGTCGTCTGGATCGAACCGGGTTTCATCGAACAGGCAGATCAGGTCCACGTCCGAGCTGTAATTCAGTTCACCGGCCCCCATCTTGCCCATCGCCAGCACCACCATGCCGCCTGCCTGATCAATATCGTCCTCGCTCTGGCCGGGAAGCTTGCCGCGTTTGATTTCAGCGCCGATGGTGGCGCGCAGGGCAAGACTGACTGACAGATCGGCAAAGTCCGTCAGCGCTTGCGTCACGGTTTCGAGCGGCCAGACGCCGGCCAGATCGGCCACCCCAGTCAGAATCGCAACGCGGCGCTTGCCTTCGCGCAGCTTTGACGCAAGCGCGTCGGGGGCGGTGCCGCGCAGCGTTTCGGCGACCTTTGGCAAAGCTACGTCGGGGGCGTCAAGCGCCTCTTGCAGCCAGTCGCTTTCCTTTTCGATCAGCGACTTGAGATAGGGGCTGCATCCGGCGGTGCCCTCGATCAGCTTGGCGATATCGCCACTTGCCCAAGGCGTTGCGGCCAGACCATCGGCGCCCTGATCGGGGTCAAAAGCGTGCGGCAGGCGGGTGATGCGTCGGGCGAAATCCATGCCGCTAGATGGGCATGGGTTGGTCGGAAGTGCAATGGGTCAGGCCCCCGCGCGGCAGTGATCCGGCGAGGGTTTTTATGCGTGTCGCCATCTGTCGATGACGGGATTTGAACGAAAAGCGGCGCCGCCCTGTCGGGACTGACCGTTCTCTCACGATCCGGAATTCAATCCGGGACCTGTACTCCGGGGATACCGAAGCCTGTTCAGACCGGTCTCTCATGGTCGGCCTTTCGGCGTGTGAGAGAAGTGTCAGTTCATCGTGTCGCAGACAGGGAGACCCCCCTGCCCGCTCGGTGCGCACCGTGGGGGAAGCATCGGCGTCGGGTGTTAAGGCTAGGGAAACAGGGCGGGCGTTGCGCGGGGAAGGCATTTCGAAATGCGCGTCACACTGCACGCAACGCCAGAACCGCGTTGAGCCCGCCAAAGGCAAAGGCGTTGGAAAGCGCTACCTTGACCTTGGCGTCGCGTGCCTCGTTCGGCACCACGTCGAGCGCGCATTCGGGGTCGGGTTCCTGGTAGCTGATCGTGGGGGCGATCACTCCGTCACGCACCGCCATGATGCAGGCCAGCAATTCGACCGCTCCGGTGCCACCGATGCAATGGCCGTGCATCGACTTGGTGGACGACATCATCAGCTTGTCGGCATGGGCGCCGAACACATCCGCCACGGCGGCGCATTCAGTCTTGTCATTTGCCGCGGTGCCGGTGCCGTGGGCGTTGATATAGCCCACGTCCTCGGGGTTGAGTCGCGCATCAGCCAGAGCGCCCGCCATTGCGCGCGCGGCGCCGTTCTTTGATGGGGTGACGATGTCAGAGGCATCGGAGGTCATCGCAAAGCCCACCACTTCGGCCAGAATTTCCGCGCCCCTTGCGCGTGCGTGCTCGTAATCCTCGAATACGAAGACGCCAGCCCCTTCGCCCTGAACCATGCCGTTGCGGTTGGCTGAAAACGGACGGCAGGCGTCCTTTGACATGACGCGCAAGCCTTCCCACGCCTTGACGCCACCAAAGCACAGCATGGATTCCGACCCGCCGGTGATCATCACCGGCGCCAGCCCGCCATGCACCATCTGGAACGCCTGGCTCATGGCGTGGTTGCTTGAGGCGCAGGCGGTGGAGACGGTAAAAGACGGCCCCTTGAGGTTGAACTCCATCGACACATGGGACGCGGCGGCGTTGTTCATCAGCTTGGGCACGACAAAGGGATGCACGCGGTTCTTGCCGTCTTCGTAAACCGCGCGGTAATTGTCGTCGAGCGTCGTCATGCCGCCACCCGAATTGCCCAGAATGACACCGGATCGCGCCGCGAGGTCGCCGGTAAACGCAAGTCCCGACTGCGCCAGTGCCTCGCGCGCGGCGATCAGGGTGAATTGGGTAAAGCGGTCATAGAGCGACAGTTGCTGACGGTTGAAATACGCCTCGCCCTGAAAATCATGCACCTGCGCGCCGATCTGGATCGACAGGCGCTCCACGTCGCGGAACGCCAGTTGACCGATGCCGCAACGCCCTTCGCGCATCGCCTCAAGCGTGTCTGGCACGTTCAACCCCAGCGCGTTGACCGTCCCTGCCCCGGTGATGACGACGCGCGGCATGTCAGATCATCCGTGCTGCTGGGCGATAAGACGTTCGACTCCCGCCACCACGGTTCTGACCGACGAAATGTCGAAATCGCTTTTGGCCGGCTCATTGGCGTTGAAGGGCACGTCGATGTCGAACTCTTCTTCAAGCGCGAAGATGCACTCGACCAGACCCATGCTGTCGACACCGAGATCGGACATGGTGTCGGTCAGGACGATATCGGATGGCGGGATCATCGCTTGATCCGCGATGATGCGAATGACCCGGTCTTCGACACTCATTTCCTTATCCTCGCCAGACGGTTTGCTCGTGTGGCGTGATCTAGTCTGTCGCATCTGTCTTTGAAACCGCTTTCTTAAGCATCGCCACGTCAGCCAACAGCCGCGGCAGTCGGCGCAACTGTTTGTAAAGCTCAAGCTGGCGGTCCATTTTCATCGCCGGATAGCCCAGCATCACGCGGCCCGACGGTACGTTCGACAGCACCTTGGTGGCGCCGCCGGTGATGACGTTGTTGCCGATGAACAGGTTGTCGCTGACACCGGTCTGGCCGCCCAGAACCACGTTGTTGCCGATGCGGGTCGATCCGGCGATGCCGACTTGCGCGCAGATCAGACAGTCGTTGCCGATGACGACGTTGTGGCCGACCTGCGCCAGATTGTCGAACTTGCAGCCATTGCCGATCCGCGTGTCGCGCACGGTGCCGCGGTCGATGCAGGAATTGGCACCAAGCTCCACATCGTCACCGATGACCACGCCGCCCAGCGAGTGGATGCGGGCATAGCTTTGGCCTTGTGCGTCCCGTTGATCGCCCAGCGTGTCGCGCACATTCTCAGCGGCCGAGGGTTCGGGCGTCACGAAAGAGAACCCGTCGGCCCCGACCGTTGCGCCGAAATGGGCGATGAAACGCGCGCCGATGCGGACGTTGTGGCCAATGCGGACGCCAGGGTGGATCAGGGCGTTCGGACCGATCGTCGATCCGTGGCCTATGAACACGTTTGCACCGATCATCGTGCCTGCACCCAGCGTCGCACCGGCGTTGACCACGGTGTAGGGTCCGATCGACACATCATCGTCAAGCCGCGCTTCGGGGTCGATCAGCGCGGTGGGGTGTACGCCCGGCCGGTAATGCGGGCCCGCGTCCAGTATCGCGGTCAGCCCGGCCATTGCGTACCGCGGACGCGGCGCCAGCAACGCTGCCTTCAAACCCAGACCCTGCCAATCCGCGCCATCCCAGAGCATGGCGGCCCGCGCCGCCCCCTGTGCCAGCTGTTCGGCAAATTCCGACTTCATCGCCAGCGCGAGATCATCCGCCGAAGCATCGGCGGGTTCCGCAACCGAAGTGACGATGACACCCGTATCACCCTCGGCGCGCACGCCCAGGGCTTGGGCAATCTCAGCGATGGTAAATGGCATTCGCACCTCCGGCCTGACTGGCAAGAGGTTTAGCTTTGAATTCCGCTGATCTCCACCCCTGCCGCGCTGAGCGCATTCCAGATCGCATCGTCGCGTCCGTAGATGTCGCGGCGGTACTGAACATCGCCTTTCGGCGACGTAAACGCCGTGCGGTAGATCAGGTGCACGGGGATGGGCGTTTCAAGGTTGACGCGGGTTTCACGCCCGGTGCGCAGATAGCGGTTGAACAGCCCTTCGGGATCGTCGGTCTGCAATGCCAGCAGCGCATGGGCGAAATCATGCGGATCGCTTAGCCGGACACAGCCGTGGCTGAAGGCCCGCACGCTTCGGTCGAACAGGCTTTTGGACGGCGTATCATGAAGATAGATGTTGTACTTGTTGGGAAACATGAACTTGACCGTGCCCAGCGCGTTTCGCGGTCCGGGCTGCTGGCGCATCGAGAACGGGAAGTTGCGGGCGGTGTAGCCGGCAAAGCTGCGGTTGCGGCTGACGACGCGGCCCCGGCTGTCGGTGATCTCCATATGGGACAGCGCGCCGGGATTGGCGCGCAGCTTGGGCAGGTATTCCCCGACCACGATGGACCGCGGCACATACCAGCTCGGGTTGATGACCATGTGGTCCATCTCGTCGGAAAATTCCGGCGTCTGGCGGTCGAAATCCTGATGGCCGACAACCGAGCGGGTCTCAAAGGTGAGCTTACCGTCATCAAAGATGCGGGCGGTGAAATCGGTGATGTTGACCAGGATGTGACGCTGCCCCAGCCCTTCGGGTTTGTTGATCCAGCGCTCGCGCTCCATCGCGACCATGACGGATTTCAGACGCTCTTGCGGCGTCACGTTGATCTCTTCGATGGTGGAACTGCCGGCAATGCCGTCGATCACCAGGCCGTGCCTGTCCTGAAACTGCTGCACGGCCTCGATGATCGGCGCGTCATAGCGGGCCGACACGGTGCGCTCCAGATAACCCATCGCGATCAGGCGGTTGCGCAAAGCAATTACGCCCGCTCCGGTCTGGCCGGGTTCAAGCTTTCCCATCGGCACCGGCGCGCCCCATCCGCCATGTGCGATACGGTGTTCAAGGCGCATCTTGGCCTTCATCAGCCGGGCGTATTCGTGCGATTTCGGCGCCAGTTGCGCGATGAAGGCGCCGGGTGACTCCGACATCAGGCCGGACAGATAGTATTGCGCATCGCGCCGTGGCACGTCGCGCACGATTGCGCGGCGCACGCTGCGCGGCTCGTCGATGATGCCGGTTTGCAGATCGCGCGCGAACCGCAGATAGAGTTCCGTCAGCGCCACTTCCATTTCACCCCGGTCATAGCCCGAACGCACCGACGCCATGCGCGACAGGAGCGTTTCCGGCTTGTACCTGTCGGCGGGCAATCCGTGATGGCGCGCGCTGCTCAGCGCTTCGAGCAAGGCGGTGCGCCGCTCCAGATCCTCCTGAGTGCCCCCGGTCCAGATCGGCGCGAAGCCGCGGTCGCGGTAAAAGGCAGCCACCTGGCTGTCGCGTGAGACATTTTCGGCGACCGCCTGCTGGAATGCAGTGACCTGTACCGCACCGGCCGCGGTGGGCGCGGTGTATCCGGCCGCGCAGATCGCGAGAATCGCTACGCTGCGCAGAAGCATCCGGTGGGTCATCAATCGCTCTCCTCAAGTCCGCGCTGCCTCACAACGAGGAGCGCCGTTTTTCCCATGGTTCGTGGTGCGGCTGCACACTGTCCATTCACAAAATGGTTTTTTACCAACTTTCCAGCATCTTGCGGTAATGATGCACCGCTGCCACAGGACCGAGGAACTTTACCACAGTTCGCGCGTTTAAGCAGTTTTTTGCCGAAAATGCTTGAGCAAAATTAAATTTGGGAACTTTAGGTTTTTTTGGGATTCGTGCTGTGTAATAGTCTGCAACATCACAAGGCATTCGGCAGAACCCGCGCAACGTCGTGGGTCACTCACCAGCAAAGTGAACACGGGACAGGCACTTCACAATGACGGAAATCGCATCTGGCGGCATGACGCGCCGTGGACTGCTTGGCGCATTTGCAGCCACAGCACTCGCAGCAACCCCCACCTATTCAAACGCAGCAGGGTTCCTGCGCGGCGGTGGGGATATCAGACGGATCAAGATGTATTCGGGGCGCACCGGCGAACGGATCGACATGATCTACTGGATCGAAGGCAACTATATCGAGGACGCGGTGCGCGAAGTGCACCATTTCATGCGCGACTGGCGCACCAATGACGTGAAGTACATCGACCTGCGCACCATCGACATCATGGCCGCCGCGCATAGTCTGATGGAATCGAACGAACCCTATATGCTGCTCAGCGGGTATCGCAGCCCCAAGACCAACAACATGCTGCGCAGCCGCGGCTCGGGCGTTGCCAAGAACTCGCTTCACCTCAAGGGCCAGGCCGCCGATCTGCGCATGAATGCGCGCTCGGTCAACCAGATGGCCCGTGCGGCCGCAGCCTGCAAGGCGGGGGGTGTCGGGCGCTACTCCAATTCCAACTTCGTACACATGGATTGCGGCCCGGTTCGCGCCTGGGGCCGGTAGGTTCAACTAGCAGACCAACGTGAAGAGGCCGCCTTCAGGGCGGCTTTTTCGCGTTTGGGGCCAGGACGCAGGGTGCGGATGGAAAACGCGACCGCGATCAAAATGATATTGAAAATCCTTCCGTGTCTGTAAACTCAGTTTCATGTCCTGGAACGTTCGTGAGTCCTGCAACACCCTGCTTGACCGGCTTGGTCGCGTCATGGCTGGCAAGTTGCATGCGCAAAACCCTAATTACAAACCACGCGCACATTGCGATTTTCACGACATATGCGCGACCCTGCAGCCATGCGATATTTTACTCGTCGAGGGAAACGAGCGCATCTCCGACGCGATCAAATACCTCACGCAATCCACCTGGTCGCACGCTGCATTCTTCGTCGGCGACGCCTTGCCCGAACCTCGGGACGGCTCCGAACGTCCGCGACTGATCGAGGTGAACATGCACGAAGGATGCGTGGCCTCTCCTCTGGGCAAATACGAGGGCTTCAATCTTCGCATCTGCCGCGCCAGCGCGATCAGCGACGCGGAAAAAGCGGCGTTGCTTGATTTCATGATCGGCAAGATCGGGGTGCAATACGATCTGCGCAATATCTTTGATTTGCTGCGTTATTTCTTTCCCACTCCACCACTGCCCGCGCGGTGGCGGCGCAGGATGCTGTCTGCGGGATCGGGAGATCCGACGCGGGCGATCTGTTCGTCGTTGATTGCGCAGGCGTTTCAGACGGTCAAATACCCGATCCTGCCGGATATCACTGTCATTGACGCAGCCGACACGGCCGCCCGCCGCGAGGTTTACCATATCCGTGACAAATCGCTTTTCGCGCCGCGAGATTTCGATCTTTCGCCCTATTTCGCGGTGATCAAACCGACGCTTGAAGAGGGGTTCAATTTTCATCAACTGGTCTGGGACAGGTGAACCCTGCCCAGGACCGAATTCAAAGCGATGCGGCCTAGAACGTCATCTTGTACGTCACCGCGCCGGTAAAGCCGCGTGATCCGTCAAGCCCGACAGAGCTTGCGCCGGTCAGGCTGAGAAACGCGCCCGAGCCGAAATCCTTGACGACGGAGCCAGAGACATAGCCCCATGTCTGATCCGGGCGCGGCGCTGACACGGTGCCAAGCACGTCTTCATTCGGGCCAAGCGAGACTTTCAGCGGGTCGTCGTTGAAGTCATGCTCCACCGATCCGCGCAGGTTGAAGGCCCAGCCATCCATGTTTTGCGGAGTGAAGATCGCCGACAGACCAGCCGTCAGGCGGCTTGATTCGTACTCGCTGTCGCCGAACGAGAGGCTTGCCGCGCCGTTCGACTCGGTGAAGCCGTCGATCGAGACCTTCTCCCAGGTGTAATGCGCAAACGGGTTGAGCCTGACCTCTGGATTGAGTGCGAACAATCCGCCGCCGCCGATGCGGGCAAAGCGGTAATCACCCTCGGTGTCGGCGGTGTAGCGTTCCCGCGCCGCGCCCAGGTCAAAGCTGCGGGTGATGTCATCGACATTGATCCGGCCGCCGCCGAACGCCGCGTTGAGGTAATAGTTTGGCGACAGCGCGACCTGCCCGAAGACAACACCGATCAGCAGGTCAGTGTCGAACCCGCCGGCATCGTTGTCGAAATCGACCTCGCCGTAATCAAGGCTGATGCCTGCGCCGATGGTGGCATTGGGGGCGACTGCGATGTCGGCTCCGGCCTTGAGCACGCGCGTGTTGCCTTCAAGCCCCGGTGTCACCTGTTGGGCATCCGCCTCGAACCTGCCGACATCGAGGCTGGCATAGACGTCGACCTCTCCGACGGTGCGCCTGCGCGCGGTTCCGTCTTCGTTGGTGGTGCGCAGGACGGTCGGGTTCATCCGGTTCTCGATAGACAGCCCGTGCTGGCGCAGCGCGGTCATGGCCGACACGGCAATGATGCCGGTCTGGGTCGCGGCCTGAAGCCCGGCGAAGGCCGCCTCGCCGAACAGCGCGTGTGCTGACGTTGTGGGATGGACGCCATCCGCAAAGATGCGGTCTTCGCTGTCAGCGCTGGCATTAATACCCTGAAGACAACCAAGCGCACTTTCGGGACAGGCCGGAACAGTGGCGGCGTTTGGCGCGGTAAAGCCGTATTTTACCGGATCGTCCTGCACCGTACTCAGCAGTTTGCCCGCATCGACAACAACCGCGCGGTCACCGATCTGCGACAGCAGCGTGGTGTTGAACGCATCCACCAGCGCCGTTTGCAGCCCTGCGCCTTGCGGGCCAAGGCTGAGGCCAAACGGCGTTGTGCCGATGTCGGGCACGGTGACCACGATCACCGATTCCGCCCCGGCGTTCTTGACGCGGTCCACCAGCCCGGTGATGTCTGTGGCGGCCTGCGCCATGTTCGCGGCGGCCTGCTGTGCAGAGATAGTGCCCGATCCAACCGCGTCGGCCTGGGCAAAGACGTCGTTCGCGCCGCCCCACAGGATCAGCAGATCGTTCTCGTCAAACTCCGGTCGGTCGGCCAACAGGCGATCGACCTGTTCGGTCAGGGAGCGCGTGGTCACGCCAAGTGACGGATCGAACGAGGTGCCGTTGGGGTCGCTCACCCGCGCTCCGCCCTCGGCGTAGATCGTGCCGCCGGGCGACTTTTCGGACACTCCGGCCACCGGCACGGCAGAATATGTGTTCGGGCCAAGCGAAAGCCCCAGTTCCCGGCCCAGCACCTCGCCATAGGTCAGCGATGATCCGTCAGGCGCGTTGGTCAGGAACTTGTAATCGATATCGGGCAAAGCCCCGAGGCCGGCCGCAAACACCGATTGCGAATAGGTGCCTGCGTCGCTCAGGGAATCGCCGATGATGTAGACGTCATCAAAGCGCAGCTCGTCCGCCTGACCCATCGCCGCCGCGCTTGTCAGGATTGTGCTCGCCCATGCGAGTGTCTTGAATGTCATTGATGGTCCTCCCCGGTGGCGGCGTGTGGCAGCCGTTGTGCTTGGATCACAGGAAAGAGAAGTGACGTTGGGGGAGTCAACGCAAATGTGTAGATCGCGCCGCAAAAATCCAAGGTGCGCCAGCGCGTTGCAATCACGCGCGCATATCATAGATTGATACCAGATTGCGGAGCCAGACATGACACAAGACCCCTATGCCGCCCTCGGCCTGACCAAAGACGCCACGGCGGATGAGATCAAGAAAGCCTATCGCAAGATCGCGCGCACCGATCATCCCGACCTCAACCCGGACGATCCGGGCGCCGAAGCGCGGTTCAAGGCGGCGGGACGGGCGCATGATTTGCTCAAGGATCCCGAACAGCGCCGCCGTTTTGACGCCGGAGAAATTGACGCGACGGGGGCCGAACAAGCGCCGCGCGGGTACTACCGCCAAGAGGCGCGGCGACCGGAAAACCCCTATACCCAGCGCGGCGCGCCGCCCGGCGGAAATCCGTTCGGAGACGGGTTCGATGCCGATGATTTCTTCGCCCAATTCGCCCGCGGACGCGGCGGTGGGGCCGGTGGCGGCTTCAGCGGTGCTGCGGGCGATTTTCCCGGCCATGACGTCCAGTACCGGCTTGCGGTGCCGTTTCTGGATGCCGCACGCGGCGCGAAGACCCGCATCACGCTGCCCGATGGCTCCGCGCTCGAGGTCACGATCCCCAAGGGCGCACGCGACGGTCAGACCTTGCGTCTGCGCGGCAAGGGGGAGCCGGGCTATGGCGCGGGTCCGGCTGGCGACGCCTACATCACGCTTGATGTGAGCCCGCACCCCGATTTCGAGCGGGACGGCAACGACATCCTGTCCACAGTTCCGATCTCGATCGACGAGGCCATCCTGGGCGGCAAGGTTCGGGTCGAGACCCTGAGCGGTGCCGTCAACATGAGTGTGCCTGCGGGCGCGAGTTCTGGTCAGATGCTGCGCCTGAAGGGGCGCGGTGTCGAAACCCGTTCGGGCAAGGGCGATCACCGCGTCACCCTGCGCATCGTGTCGCCGCCCCGGGTGGATGACGATCTGAAACGCTTCATGGAAAGCTGGCGCAAAGACCACGCCTATGACCCGCGCGGCGGAAAGGAGACAGCATGACCGACGTTTTTGCCCCCGAAGACCTGATCGAGCGCATCGCGCCTCTGACCCGCGAGCGTCTTCGTCATTTCGAACAGCTGCGCATCGTCACTCCGGTGACCACGCGCGACGGCCCCCGCTACCGCACGATCGACATGCGCCGCATCACCCTGCTGTGCGAATTGACCGACGATTTCGAGGTCAACGAGGATGCGCTCGTCATCATCATGTCGCTGCTCGACCAATTGCACGGCGCGCATGGACGGCTCGATCGCATCGTGCAGGCCATCGGCGCCGAACCTGCGGAGATCAAGTTGCGCCTGTCCCAGAGACTGCTCGACACCGGGCCGACCTGAACGGGAGGGCGGGTTTTCATCGAAAGTGGACATACAGGAGAGTGGCGCACCCGAGAGGATTCGAACCTCTGGCCTCTGCCTTCGGAGCTGGCCTAATGGCCTTTCCGAAATGTACGACAGAGCCCGCCAGAGCGCGATAACCATCCGAATTATATAGACATTCTGAAACGCCGCTCCGAAAGCTCTATCCGAAAATACGCCTTGTTTTCCGTCCGCGTGCTTGCGTGGTGCTTACTCGAAACCGGGCGCAGGCGAGGATCAGGAGCATGCCGAAGCTCACGAAACGATTTGTCGAAGCGGTCGAACCGGCGGCCAAAAGCCAAGCGATCTGGGATGACGAGCTGCCGGGCTTCGGGCTCCGCGTCTATCCCTCCGGCAAGCGCAGCTACATCGTCCAGTACCGCGCACGGGGTCGGTCCCGCCGCTACACGATCGGCCTTCACGGTGTCTGGACGCCCGAGACAGCACGACGTGAGGCGAAAGCTCTGCTAAGCCGCGTCGCCAGGGGCAACGATCCGGCCGAGGAACGCGACGAGGAGCGCAAGGCGCTGACGGTCAAGCAACTCTGCGAGCAGTATATCGAGGATATGGAGGCCGGCCTGATCATGGGCAAAGGCGGTCGCCCCAAAAAGGCCTCGACGATCGAGATTGATGTGGGCCGCATTCGCCGGCACATCATCCCCCTGCTCGGCACCCGACGGGTCCGCGACATCACCAAGCCAGACATGAACAACCTGATGAAGGATATTATCGCGGGCAAGACGCGCGTCGTGATGAAGACGGAGAAGCTGCGCGGCAAGGCCATCGTTCGCGGTGGTCGCGGCACGGCCATCCGCACCATGGGGCTGCTTGGCGGCATATTCTCCTACGCGGTCGAATCCGGTGTGATCGATCACAATCCGACCCATGGATTGCGCAAGCCGAAGTACCAGGTGCGCGACCGCCGGCTGAGCGAAGCGGAGTACCGGATCCTAGGCGGCATCTTGCGACAGGCGCAGACGAGCGACCACTATCGCCTGCACGCAGAGATCCTTTGGATCCTCGCCGTGACCGGCTGCCGACGCGGCGAGATCATCAATCTCAGATGGAGCGAGGTCGATATCGAAGGGAGTTGCCTGCGGCTGATCGACAGCAAGGAAGGCGCGTCGGTGCGTCCCATCGGGCTTCCCGTGATCGAGTACCTGGAAAGCAAGCGCTCAACGCGAACCGGCACCTATGTCTTTCCCGGCCAAGGCATCGACAACGCGGTGGGTAACTTTCCCCAAAGCTGGAAGAAACTCCTGACTGACACGCCGCTCTGGGATGTGACACCGCATGTCCTGCGGCACAGCTTCGCGAGCATCGCGAATGACCTCGGCTTCACCGAGATCACGATCGCTGCCCTGATCGGCCACGCGAAAGGCTCCGTCACGAGCCGGTACGTGCACACGCTCGACTCGACGCTGATCATGGCGGCCGACACGGTCGCCGGGTATCTGAAAGCCTTGCTGGAAGGCGTCGAATTCCGACGGAACACCTACACGCTTGACCGCGAGTCTCGACGGTCGGCGATCGAACACATGTTGATCGAGTCGCGGCCTGCGCCAAAGCCACGGCTGCTTGAATATCGTGAAGCGGGTCGTTGATTCTGCGCCGAGGGTTGCGAACACATCGCAGCCACCGTTAGTTGCGGGGGCTCGCAACTCACGATTTTCGCGGCTGGTCGAGAGGGTGGTCCCGCGGGTTGCGGCGTAGAATTGGCAGGCGCGGCGTGAAAAGGTGCGGGTTACGCGATTTTCGGCTTTGTCGCCTGCAGAGGAACCCGCCGACACGCCCTTTGCACATGATCCGCACACACAAACGGCCCAAACGTCTCTGACGCCTTCGGTTTCTGCCCGATCCTCCAAAATCGATGCAACTTAACATGGAGTGGGCCTTCTGATACTATGACATAGCAATCGGCTTAGGAAACTCTGATGCGCTGTTCCGTCCTGATACTTCTTCTTTTTGGACTCGCAGGTTGCTTTGGTCCTGTTGGTGGGACGATTCCAGTCGTTACAACTGACTTCCGTTACTCAAACGCCGGCGGTTTTGGCACTCAAAACGCGGGATTTCTTTCACCGGGGCAAATGTTTGTGTGGGACATTCAAAACAACGAACTCGAACCGGTTACAACGTTACAAATCCCGCTAACGTCAAAGAGCCCTGCAACTGTAGCAGGACGTCAGTCTTCAACAGGTGTCTCCGGTCTAAACATAACCGGGATTCCATCAGAATTATCTGGCCAAGAGGCGGTTATCGAAGCATCGATCGCAGCACAATCGACTTATTCCGTTGTCGGAGCCAGCCGTGAGAACTACTCAGAGACGCTAACCGCCGCAGCCGAATTCATTCGCACGATGGTAGCCGCAGGCGAAAATCCGGATCTTGTGTTCCACCCAAGAGACGACAATTATCGAATAGTAATAATAAATTCTGTGCTCCGCGCGCGAAATGTCAACTTGTCAGTAGGTGGAATTGACGCAACAGATTCGACGAGAATTGTGGAAATAAGTTTGAACTCACCAATTGGTGAAGTTGGGTCCCTCAAGATACGCTCGGGTGCGAACACGACCTGCGGAGCAGAGGAACAGTCTGACCAGTATCCAGCTTGTTTTTTCAGTGTATTGATTAGGGATCCACACTATGAGCCAGGGAATCCACTTCTTCAATTCCGTGTCAAGTATTCTCCAAAAGAGAGACTTCCCGAAGCATTCAGGCGCCTACGTTAATCGCAAATCGGAGTATTGAATTGTTGATCAGCAAGAGGATTAGGCTGCGTCATCTTGCTTTCACAGCATTGTTTTTGATTACCTGCCCTAAGGAATCGCAGGCACAGGTTTGGAAAGTTTGCATCGAGGAGGCACAATCTGAGGCGGCTATGAACGAAG
>NZ_JBISBV010000010.1:0-62544 GCF_046592965.1 Marivita sp. S2033 | reverse complement strand
GCGAAAGTTGCGTGTAAACAGCGCCCATGCCATAAACTCCAATTAGATAACTTGTTGTTTTCTAATAGGAGTCGCACTTCAGGGTAGCGCGCGCCCTGCGTTCGGCAATTGACCGATAATGAGGATTATGTTGTGAGCGACATTATCCGTGCCGCGATTGCAAAGGTGGGACGAATTGAATTGTCGCTGCCGTCGATCTAGCATCGGGTGACTGTTCCGGTCCGGAGTTATATCTGCCGAAACCACCGGCCCCGGCACACCGACCAGCCGCATCAAAGGAAACCTGTCGTGGATCCGTTGCACCGCCTGCCTTCGATGAAATCCCTGATCGCGTTCGATGTCGTGCTCCGTCATCGCAGCTTTTCGCGTGCGGCGCAGGTGCTTGGGATCAGCCAGAGCGGTGTCAGCCGACAGATCGCAAAGCTCGAGACGCATGTCGGCACGGCGCTGTTCATCCGCGATGCCGTCGGTGTCGATCTGACCGAGGCCGGCGAGCGCTATGCCAAGGAAATCTCGCGCGTGGTTGCCGCGCTCAGCGATCTGGGCGGGGCCAAGCAGACGTGGATCGGGCGCGACAGCGTCACGCTGGCCTGTACGCAGGGCGTCGGTGAGTTGTGGCTGCTGTCGCGCCTGCCCGGCCTGCGCGCCGCCTTTCCCGATCTCGAAATCCAGTTGCGCATCTATGAGAGTTTCACGCTGCTGCGGTCTGACGAATACGATCTGGCGATCTCGTTCCACGACGCGCCCCCCGATCTCGAGACGCTGGGCACTCTGGGCCGCGAGGACACGGTGCCGGTGATGGCGCCCTCCTTGCCGCCGCTCGCGGAACAGACGGCGCCGCTTCTGCTGACGATGGAAAAGTCGCTGAGCGGCTGGACCGACTGGAGCAACTGGCTCGATATGGCCGCGCTCGAGTTGCCGGACGCCACGATGCGGTGGAAGCTGGGAAACTACTGCTTGTGCATCGACGCCGCCGCGCGCGGTGTCGGCGTTGCGATGGGGTGGCTCTGGTTGTTGCAGGACGATCTTGCCTCGGGCCGGTTGGTTCTGGCCGATCCAAGGCGGTACCGGGGACCGGGGCGCTATTACCTGACGGTGTCGGATTTTCGCAATCAGAGAAAGACGCCCCGTCGCCTTGCGCAGTGGCTTCTGGAAACGGACCGTCCGTCCTTCGACGCGGCACCGTGACACGGCCCCGCATCGGATATGCCAAAACGGCATAACCCGATGCCAAGATGTCATTGGACCCGGAGTTTAGGCGCCCTTAAGCTTTGGCCATACTCTCATCAGGCCCTTTCCGCGGAGTGCACTGCCGCGATCGCAAGGGCGAGCCTCATAAGGAATTGGAATCATGTCGAACCCGTTCACGCTCAACCGTCGCGGTATGATGGCCGGACTGGCCGGCGTCGGCCTCGTCGGTCTTTCCGGACTTCCGCTCGCGGCACAGCAGACGCCCCAGCGCGGCGGTGTCCTCGTTCTGGGCATCGGAGGCGGCTCGACCACGGATGACGTCGATGTGCGCAAGTTGCAGGACTGGGTGCCGGTCAACCAGGCCTACATGCTGATGAACGGCCTGATCGAGATCGACGCCAACAACGAGGCGATCCCCGAACTGTTTGAAAGCTGGGAGGCCGCCGAGGGCGCTGCCGACTGGCTGTTCAAGGTGCGTCAGGGCGTGACGTTCCATGACGGCAAGACGCTGACCGCCGACGATGTGGTCTACTCGCTCAACCTGCACCGGGGCGACACCACCTCCGCCGCGCGCTCCATCGCGCAGGCGTTCAAGACGGTGGAAAAGGTGTCCGACAGCGAGGTGCGGATCACGCTGGAAGATGGCAATGCCGACCTTCCTTATGTTCTGTCCGACTATCACTTCCTTGTCGTGCCCGACGGGTTCACCGACTGGTCGCGCCCCATCGGCACCGGGCCGTTCGTGTTCGAAAGCTACGAGCCGGGCGTGCGGTCGCGCTTCACGCGCAACGAATCCTACTGGAAACCGGGCTGTGCCAATGTTGACGCGGTCGAGGTGATCGTCATCAACGACATCGCGGCGCGGACCAACGCGCTGATGTCCGGGCAGGTGCATGCGATCAACAGTCTCGATTTCAAGACGGTGGATCTCTTGCGCCGCAATCCCAACCTTCAGATCGTGCAGTCCGAAAGCGGGCAGCATTTCACCTTCCTGATGGATTGCACCCAGGCACCCTTTACCGACAACAACGTGCGGCTGGCGGTGAAATACGCCATCGACCGGCAGCAGCTTCTGGATACCGCGCTGCGCGGCTATGGCCGTCTGGGCAACGATCACCCGATCCCGTCCACCGACCGGTTCTACAACTCCGAACTGCCGCAGCGGCCCTACGATCCCGACAAGGCGAAATTTCATCTGCGCGAGGCCGGGATGGACAATCTGGACATCACGCTGTCCTCGTCGGATGCGGCGTTCTCCGGCGCTGTCGATGCGGCCGCCATCTATCGCACCTCGGCCGCGCCTGCCGACATCGACGTGACGGTCGACCGTCAGCCCACCGACGGCTATTGGGACAACGTCTGGATGAAAAAGCCCTTTGCCATGTCCTATTGGGGCGGGCGGCCGACGGCGGACCAGATGCTGACCATCGCCTATCAATCGACCTCGGCGCAGAACGACACGCATTGGTATCGCGACGATTTCGATGCCCTGCTGATCGAGGCGCGCGGCCTGCTCGATGAGGACAAGCGGCGCGACATCTACTGGACCTTGCAGGAGATGATCCACGAGGATGGCGGCGCGATGATCCCGATGTTCGGCGATTATCTCGACGGTGTCTCGAACGACGTGCAGGGTGTCACACCGCACCCGATGTTCAACCTGATGGGCGCACGGATGGCGGAAAAAGTCTGGTTCAACAGCTGATATGAGCCGGATGATCCTCGGACGACTGGCGCAGGGGCTGGTCACGCTGTGGCTGGTGTCGGTGCTGGTCTTTGTCGGCACGCAATTGCTGCCGGGCGACGTGGCCGCGTCGATCCTCGGGCAGAACGCGACGCCGGAATCGCTTGAAGCGATCCGGCGCGAGCTTGGCCTCAACGATCCGGCACCGCTGCGCTATTTGCAATGGCTGGCCGGGTTCGTGCAGGGCGATCTCGGCATGTCGCTGTCCAACCGCCAGCCGGTGTCCGAACTGCTGTGGCCGCGGTTTTGGAACACGATGGCGCTCGCCGCCTATGCCGCCGCCATCGGGATTCCGCTGGCGACCGGTCTGGGCGTGCTGACGGCGATGCTGCGCGGATCGGTGTTCGACCGGGTGTCCAATATCGGCGCGCTGGCGATGGTGTCCCTGCCGGAATATTTCCTGGGCCTGCTCCTGATCCTGTTCTTCTCGGTGAAATGGAACCTGTTGCCGAGCCTTGCCAATGTCTATCCCGGCATGGGGTTCTGGGCCTGGATCGAGGCGACAACCTTGCCGATGATGGTGCTCTTGCTGGTGACGGCGGCGCAGATCATGCGGATGACGCGCACCGCCGTGCTGTCGGTGATGGATGCGCCCTATATCGAGACTGCTTGGCTCAAGGGGCTGCGCACAGGGCGCGTCGTGCTGCGCCATGCGGCCCCGAACGCGGTCGCGCCGGTCATCAACGTGGTGGCGTTCAACATCGCCTATCTGATCACCGGTGTCGTGCTGGTCGAGGTGGTGTTCAACTATAACGGCCTTGGTCGCTTCATGGTCGACGCGGTGTCCAAGCGCGACCTGCCGATGGTGCAGGCGGCGGCGATGGTGTTCGGCGCGGTCTATGTGCTGTTGAACATGGTCGCCGATATCGGCGCCATCGCCGCCAACCCCCGACTGCGCAAGCCGCGCGAAACGGGGGCATAAGATGCGTCGCCCTACCCTCACCGCATGGATCGGCTTTGTCATCATCGCGGCCTTCGTCTTTGTCTTTTTCTTCGCGCAATGGCTCGCGCCCTACGGGCTGGAAGCCACGGTCGGCGCGCCCTTTGCCGACCCCTCGCCCGAGCACCTGCTCGGGCTTGACCAGAACGGGCGCGATCTGCTCAGCCGGATGCTCTACGGCGCGCAGGTGTCCATCGGCGTCTCGCTTGCGGCGGTGCTGCTGTCCTTCTCCATCGGCATCCCGCTGGGCTTTTTCGCCGCCATTCAGGGCGGCTGGACCGATGTGATCCTGTCGCGCGGGGTCGATACGCTGATGAGCGTGCCGGTCCTGATCTCGGCGCTCGTGGTGCTTCAGGCGCTCGGCTCCTCGATCCCGGTGCTGGTGGTGACCATCGCAGTGCTCGATTCGACGCGCGTGTTCCGCCTGTCGCGGGTGCTGGCGCAGGGCATCAACGTGATGGAGTTCGCCGAGGTCGCGCGGCTGCGCGGCGAAGGCCTGCCCTGGATGATCGGGCGCGAGATATTGCCCAACGTGAAGGGTCCGCTGATGGCCGAATTCGGCCTGCGCTTCTGTTTCAGCTTCCTGTTCGTCGCAGGCCTGTCCTATCTCGGCCTCGGGGTGCAGCCGCCCTATGCCGATTGGGGCGGCATGGTGCGCGACAACCAGCAGGGCATTCTCTACGGCCTTTACACGCCGCTCTGGCCCGCGGGCGCGATCGCGGTGCTGACCATCGGGGTCAACCTGGTGGTGGACTGGCTGCTGGCCGGACAACCCAACCGACAGGCGAACCGATGAGCGATGTCACCGAACACCCGCAAAGCGCGGAACCGATCCTGTCGATCCGCGATCTTGAGGTCTCGGCCCCCGACGGCACGGTGATCGTCGATGGCGTGTCGCTGGAGCTGGCCAAGGGCGAGATTCTGGGCCTGATCGGTGAATCCGGGGCCGGGAAATCGACCATCGGTCTGGCCGGAATGGGATATGGCCGGGGCGGCTGTGCCATCACCGGCGGCACGGTCGAGTTGCTGGGCACCGACCTGATGCGCTCGTCCCGGCGGGTGCGCGAGGATATGCGCGCCGTGCGCATCGCCTATGTCGCCCAAAGCGCGGCAGCGGCCTTCAATCCGGCGATTACGCTGGCCGAGCAGATCATCGAGGCACCGCTGGCGCATGGCCTCATGTCGCGGCAAGCGGCGCGGGACTGGATGTTGTACCTCTTCAAGGCGCTGCAACTGCCCGATCCCGACACGTTCGGCGTGCGCTATCCGCATCAGGTCTCTGGCGGTCAACTGCAACGCGCGATGGTGGCGATGGCGATGGCCTGCAAGCCCGACATTCTGGTGCTGGACGAACCGACCACCGCGCTTGACGTGACCACGCAGATCGAGGTGCTGGCCCTCTTGCGCGACCTGATCCGCAGCGAAGGCACGGCGGCGCTGTATATCACGCATGACCTTGCGGTGATCGCGCAGGTCGCCGACCGGCTGATGGTGCTGCAACACGGCAAGGAGGTCGAAACCGGCGCGACAGAACAGATCCTCGACGCCCCGCGCGAGGACTATACCCGCAAGCTGGTGTCGGAACGGCACAAGTCGCTGATGTCGGCGGGCGTCGATCACGCCGCGTCGGACATGCTGCTGGAGGTGCGCGGGTTGAGCGCGGGCTACGGCAAGCAACTGGTGCTGCGCGACGTGTCCCTGACCCTGCGGCGCGGCGAAACGCTGGCGGTTGTCGGTGAATCCGGGTCCGGCAAATCCACCCTCGCCCGCGTCGTCGCCGGGCTTCTGCCGCCGCGCGAGGGCACGGTCGCGTTCAACGGCACCGGGATCGCCGGCGATTACCGCAAGCGCAGCGCCGACGAATTGCGCCGCATCCAGCTGATCTACCAGTTGCCCGACGTGGCGCTGAACCCCAACCAGACCGTCGCCGAGGCCATTGGCCGCCCGATGCGGCATTTCTTCGGCACGCGCGGACGCGAACGCCGGGCCGAGATCGAGCGCATGCTGGAGCTGACGGGCCTGTCGCCCGATCTCGCCGACCGCCTGCCCGGCGCGCTTTCGGGCGGCCAGAAACAGCGCGTCTGCATCGCCCGTGCGCTGGTGGCGAAACCCGATCTGCTGATCTGTGACGAGGTGACATCGGCGCTCGACCCGTTGGTGGCCGAAGGCATCCTGCGCATCCTGCGCGAATTGCAGGACCGGCTCGATGTGACGTACCTCTTCATCACGCATGATCTGTCGGTGGTGCGCCGCCTCGCGGATCGAACGATGGTCATGCAACATGGCCGCGTCGTCGAGGAGGGGCCGACCGAACAGGTGTTCGAGGCTCCGCGCGAGGAGTATACCCGTCTGCTGGCCGGATCGGTGCCCGAATTGCGGGTCGGCTGGCTGGACGAAGTGCAGGCCCGGCGCGGCCTTGTCAGCAAACCCTGAAACCCGACACCCCTGACCGACCGGAGACCTGTGATGGCCATCGAAGTGATTGAACACGTCTGGATCACTCTGTCCGACGGATGCCGCCTTGGCGCGCGCATCTGGCTGCCCGAGGACGCCCGCACCGCCCCGGTGCCCGCCGTTCTGGAATACATCCCCTACCGCAAGCGCGACGGCACGCGCGCCCGCGATGAACCCATGCACGGCTATTTCGCGCAGCACGGCTATGCCTCGGTGCGCGTCGACATGCGCGGTTCCGGCGAGTCCGATGGTCATATGGCCGACGAATACCTGACCCAGGAACAGGACGATGCATTGGAAGTGCTGGCCTGGATCGCCGCGCAGGACTGGTGCAGCGGCAATATCGGGATGATGGGCAAAAGCTGGGGCGGGTTCAACTGCCTTCAGATCGCCGCCCGCCGCCCGCCGGAACTCAAGGCGGTGATCCCGGTCTATTTCACCGATGACCGCTTCCGCGACGACATTCACTTCATGGGCGGCTGCCTGCTGAATGACAACCTGTGGTGGGGGTCGATCATGCTGGCCTACCAGTCGCGCCCGCTCGACCCCGAGATCGTCGGAGAGAGCTGGCGCGAGGACTGGCTGGCGCGGATCGACGCCCTGCCCTTCTTTCCGGCGATCTGGGCCGCGCATCAGCGCTATGACGCGTTTTGGAAACACGGCTCGGTGCAGGAGGATTACTCCGCCATCACCTGCCCGGTTCTGGCCTTTGGCGGCTGGGCCGACAGCTATACCAATTCGGTGCCGCGGATGCTGGAAAACCTCTCGGTGCCGTGCCGTGGCGTGATCGGGCCGTGGGGGCATGTCTATCCGCATGACGGCGTGCCCGGCCCGGCGATGGGCTGGTTGCAGGAGGCGGTGCGCTGGTGGGATCACTGGCTCAAGGGCATCGACACCGGCGTGATGAATGAACCCAAGCTGCGCGCCTATATCAACGACGCGCTGCCCCCCGACGGCAGCCGCGCCGAGCAGCCCGGTCGCTGGGTGGCCGAGGCCGATTGGCCGTCGCCCGCGATCACCGACAGGCCGCTCTGGCTATCCGCAACCGGGCTGGGCGAGACGCGCGGCACGGGGCAGATGTCGATCCGCTCGCCGCAAAGCCACGGCAAGGCGTCGGGCGAATGGATGGCCGCCGGTGTGCCGGGGGAAATGCCCACCGACCAGCGGCTTGACGATGGCGGATCGCTGAATTTCGACACGGACGTGCTGGAACAGGCGGTCGAGATCCTCGGCCGGCCGCATCTCGATCTGACGCTCACCTCCGACAGCCCGGTGGCCCAGATCGTCCTGCGCCTTTGCGACGTGCTCTCTTCGGGCGAGGTTCTGCGCGTCAGCTATCAGGTGCTCAACCTCACGCATCGCGACGGGCATGAAACCCCGCAAGCGCTGGAGCCGGGCAAGCCGGTGAAGCTGCGCATCGCGCTCAACACCTGTGGCCACCGTTTCGAGCCGGGGCACAAAATCCGCCTGTCCATCGGCACCGCCTATTGGCCGATCGTCTGGCCCGCTCCGCATGCGGCAACGCTGAGCGTGCACATGGCCGAGGCCTGCCTGTCCCTGCCCTGCCGCGCCGGCGGCGAGACGCATGAGATGACCTTTCCCGACCCCGCGCATGGCCCGCTGACGCCAATGACCCAGCTTGACCCCGGTTCGGTCGCGCGGAGATCGACGCAGGATCACGTCACCGGGGAGACGGTTTACATCACCGATGGTGTCGGCGGAGTGTTCGGCGAAGGCGTGCTGCGGTTCGACGAGATCGGCACCGAGATCGCCCATTCGCTGCGCCGCGAATTGCGCATCCGCGACGACGATCCGCTCTCGGCCCGTTCGGTCGTGATCCAGAGCTACGACACCGGGCGCGAGGGCTGGCGCATCCGCACCGAAAGCCATCTCGAAATGTCGTCCACCGAGACGGAGTTCCATATCGAGGGCTGGCTGCGTGTGCTGGAAAACGGCACCGAGCTGCGGCGGCGCGACTGGCGCGAGGTGATCCCGCGTGACTTGATCTGACGCAGGGGCGTGTTCTGCAAAACTAGCGAAGCAACAGGCTCTCAGTAGCGGCTACGTTGCCAGCCCTTGCCACCGCAGTCGATGCAATCCACCTCGATTTCCAATCGGTTGCTGTGGTAATGCCCGTTACCGCCGCAAGTGTAGCATTTCCGACGTTCGCGTGACGGACGGCTGCGGCCATACTCGGCCAGTTCCCGGATCTTCTTAAGGTCGGCCTCCCGCTTGGCAAGAATTCTCGCCTGAGCTTTTTCGTGCCACGCTTTGCGTGCCGCATCCCTGGCGCGATACTCAGGATCGCTTGTCAGCAAGCGAATGTGCGTTTTCAATTGTTCTGCGTGACGGGCCTTCTCCTCTTCGGCCTCCCGCGCAGCGGCGGCGGTTTCCAGGAGGGTCACGAGGTTGGGCACTTGCGGCGTGGTCCGGCTCGGAGAAAATGCACTCAATCGAAGCGGGGAATGTCTGATCTTCGGCGGCGGGTCGTGGTCTGCCTTCGGCGTGTCATGCGCCGATTGTTTCGCGTCGGCGTCCTGTTTCGCTTTCCCGACACCGCGTAGAAATGCAGCCAAGGCTTGGCCTGCCAACGAGCTTCGAAATCCGGCCATGTCATGCTCCTTTCCAGGGCATTATTTGAGACCTATCCGCCAAAACCGGACGACCCCCTATCGCCCGCCTCCGATCCATTGGCGGACCCGCTCCAGTCGCTCGGGCGTGATGCGGGTGAAGGCGTTGTGGTCCGACCAGGGGGCCGCGCCGTGCAGGCCGTTGGTATGCACACCGACAAGCACCGTGTCCTCCGTGGCAAGATAGACCGGCGCGCCGCTTGTTCCGCCAAAGGTGTCGTTCTGGTAAAACCCCTTGAGGTCCCAGAGAACGCGCAGGCTGTCCTCGCTTTTCCACTGCCGTCCCGGTGGAGACTTGTCAGCGGCATAGCCCCGCACGACGGTCTGCGCGCCCTCCTGCTGTGCATCCAGCAGCGCCACACCCATCCAGCCGGTCGCCTCGCCGACCTCGCAATCCAGCTTCAGCGCGCCCAGATCGTAATAACGCGCATCCTCGGGAGACAGCGATTCAGTCCAGCCCGCCAGAACATAGGCTTGCTGCGCACGGCATTCGCCAAACGGGCTGGACCCGGTGTTGCGCGCCGGGATGACCAGGAAATCGCTGTAGGTGCGCCCCGAGATCGTACCACTGTGAATGCAATGCGCCGCGGTCAACACCGTGTCGGGCGACACCATCGTGCCAGAGCACAGGCTTTGCCCGAACCCGCTTTCAAACAGGATTTGAACCACCGCGCGTTCGGGGAACGTGGTGGTGTTGATGACGGCCACCCGTTCGTCCTCGCCGATGACCGAGAAGGGCAGGAACATCTCGGGCGTCACAGAGCGGCCGCCCATCTCATATTCCGAATAGATCGCGCTTGCATCGCCCAGACCGGACAGCGCCTGCGGTGACAGGCGCGTCGCTTCGGCCATGATGCCGGTGCCGGCAAAGGCCGTCAGTGCGACGGGCGCGCCGGCTGTCATGGGTTCGTCGGAGAAATCGAACGTGACCGACGCTTCGGGGTCTCGCACCAGGGGGGCGTCTGCGATGGCGGTGTCGTCAAGGTGCCGCCACTCGCGCGGATCAAGAAGCGCCTCTTGCGTGGCGTCATCAAGCTCGCCGGTTTCCGGCAGGCCAAGCTCGGTCTGGAACTGCCGAAGCGCGGCCTCCCGTTCCTCCAATCCAGCCTCGGTCGCGGGCTGGTCCTTGGGAACGATGCCCGATTGTTCCAGAATGTTGTCGAACAGGGCACTGTCATCAGGGGCTTGAGTTTGGTTTTCGGCCAGCGCGATTGCCCCTTCGAACCCCAGCGCCTCCTTGTCGCGGAACACCCGCAGCCAGGCGCGGTTGAACCAGATCACCGACTGGTCGTAGCCATGCGCCGCCGGGCCGTTCACCAGCTTGCGCACGCGAAGCCTGTCGTGATCGTCCGCCGCCGCGTTGATGTCGCGCGCGCTCCAGTAGGCCAGCGCGGCCGCCAGCCCCTCGCGGGCCTGCCGCGCCATCTCGGGCTGGTCTTCAAGCGGCAGGCCCACCTCTGCCCCGCGCGCGCGAAAATTGGCCCGTCCGGTCAGTTGGATGAACCCCGAACCGCGATAGTTCCAGCCGTCCTGCGTGTCGCGCCCCCGGTTGCCCAGACGCGCGCCATAGACCCAATTCGCGATCTGCTGCGGCTGACGGGCGATCGCACGGGCCTTGGGTTCGGAAATCGTCCGGCGGCTGAACACCCGCATCAGGGTTGCGTAGGAATAGTTCATGTTTTCATCGAGCCGTTTCAGCCCGCCGGTTTCGGTCATGACCTGCGCGATGAAATGCGCCATCCGCAGGCGGGTCGTGATGCCGTGATCCTCGAACACCTCGGACGCATCCACCAGCGCCTGAGCGAACGCATCCTGCGCATTTGGTGAGATGCGCTTTACATCCTCCAGCGTCAGCAAGGCATCCTGCGCCGGTGCGCCGGTCGCAAGACAGGTCGCCGTCACGACTGTCAGGGCGGACGCGATTGATCTGATTTTGCGCAACATGGGTCACCTCGCATAAGCGGTTACTAATAATGCCCCGCCACGGGTCGGGGCGCGCAGGCGATCAGGCGGCGTAGGGAATGGGCCACGCCTGCGGAACCGCGCTGTTCTTGAAATCGGGGCCGGACCCCAGATCGAGCTGTTTCAGTTGCAGGATCTGGCGCACGATTTCCGGCACCATGACGCCCGCGATGTGCCGCCCCAGACAGCTGTGAATGCCGTGGCCGAAGGTGTAGGTGCCGCTGAAATCGCGATGCGGGTCAAACTGCTCGGGATGGGGAAAGGCCTGGGGGTCGAACATCGCGCTGTGTGTCACCGCCAGCACCGTCGCGCCTTTCGGCACGATCCGGGCATGGGCGGTGCCGCCGGAAAGCTCTGTGTCGCGGTGGCAGGTCCGGAAGAAATAGGGAAATGCCGGGTTGAAGCGCAGCGCCTCGAAGACGTAGCCGTCAAAATCCTCTAACCGGCCACCAAGGGCGGCATCGCGGGCTTTTGAGAATAGCGCCGGATCGGACATCAGATGGCGCAGCGCGTTGCAAACCGCGTGCGAGGTCGTCTCGATCGCGCCGATGAGCAAACCGCCGACATTGAAAACCACGTCGCGCGTGTTGAAAGTGACGCCATCGCTGGAGGACAGGCGCAGCAGCCGCGACACCGGATCGTCGCGCCGGCTGCCCAGTTTGACGGCCATGTTGCGCCGCAGCACCAGACGGCCCAGATAGATCGCCATCATCACCGACGCCTTCTTGCGATGCGCGACAACCGCGCCCTGATCCAGCCCGTCGACAACGCTGTCGAAGGGCTGGTTCCAGAATGCGTCCTGCTGGTTCCAATAGGACCAATCAATCAGCTTGTCGGGATCGGAGCGGGTATAGCCGAACCAGTCCTGCACCAGCCGGACCGGAATACCGCGCGTCACGGCGCGCACCAGTTCGATCTCGCCATTGGCCTTGTGCAGGGTTTCGTCGGTTTCATCGCGGATGAAGTTGCGGATCTCGGGCAGATCCTCGACATCCAGCACCGATTTCATGATCGACTTGTGGCGCCAGTGTTCCGCGGTGTCGTCCTGCGCCATGAAGTAATCGCCCTGTTTGGGCTTGTAGAGATCGACACCGAAGGTGGTGGGGCGATCAAGGATCAGGGTGCAATCCACCGCACGGCTCACAAGCGTGACCTCGTTCAGCGCCAGCACCGGCCGGTGTGCGCGCAGTTCGGCGAAGAACGGCAGCGGATCACCGAACAGGAAGCCGCGCGCCAGTTTCCAGCGGGCCTCGGGCGGGGCGGCGTCGATCTGTGCGAGGAAATCTGTCATGGCGTCGCCTCACAATGACTTCATGAATTCGACCAGGGCGCGGCGCTGCTCCTCTGTGAAGCCTTGCGCGCCGTATTCGTGCCCGGCATTGGAATTGCCTTCGATCACGCCAGTCCCGTCGCGTGTCTCAAGCGTGAACCCGCCGCCGGTTGTCACATAGCCCACATTCACCGGGTCGTATTCATGATTGCCGACGGTAAAGCTGGTCGAGCGTTCGGACGCGGGCAGCAGCAATTCATAGAGGTTCGGCACCGAGCCGTTGTGCAGATAGGGCGCCGTGGCCCAGATGCCGTCAAGCGGACGGGCCTTGTAACCAAGGATCAGCACATCCGGCTCCGTCATGCAGCGCATCCTGTCAGCGGCGCGCGGATCGAGCGGCAGCGCCTCGACCACGGGGCGCTTTCGGATGCCGAAAAACGTCGGGATCGCGTCGGCCACGATGTCGCCCTTGGCACCGATCATGGCATTCTTCACCGTCGCGCCCAGCAAGTTGGCCACCGGGGCCGTCGCGCCGATCAGGGTGCCGTTGTTGTCCCTGGTGCCGTTCAGCGGGCCCGACGGCCCTTCCCTGACGAACGCGTTGCAGGCCATCCAGATGTCGGTCAGATCCTGGGCCGACGTGTCGCGGAAGGAGACCATCCGTTCCGTCGGCGCGCCCTCCTGCTGCATGTCGGGCAACAGGTGGCAGTTGGCACAGCGGTCGCGAAACAGGCCTTCCCCCGTCGCGGCAAGGTCCGTGTCGATCTCGGGAAAGACCGCTGGCCAGTCGGGTGCGTCGAGCGTCTGCAACACCTGTTCCAGCCGCATCAGGTTGTTGGTCCGAACCGAGGAGTGATAGCCCTTGAGGGCATCGGACGCACTGGTTTGCGGGATCATCAGAACTTCTCCGAAAACGCCCATCACCTCTCCGGCGTTGCGGCCCAGTGCGCCGTATTCCAGCGTGTCGCCGGGCAGGTTCAGGCGGCTGTTGGAGGCCACGCCGTTCCATTGCACCCGATCCTGCCGCCAGATGTCCCAGATGAACGGATAGCTGACAGGCGCATTCGCCGGATTTCCGTCTTGAACATCCGCGCCCGCAAACATCAGGATCTTGTTGAAGATGTGCCCGACGGCATCAAGCCGCCCGTATCCGTAGCGCACGGGCGTTTCGTTCATCGCATCGGTCTTGCGCTGCCATTCGAGCAGGTCGTCATAGGCCGATGCCAGCAGGGCGCGGTTGGCTGCGGTATCCTTGCCCTCCAGAACGGCGGCATTGAAACGCTCCCATTTGCCGGTCTCCGAGCGCGTGGTTTCCAGCGCCTGATCCAGGGCTTCGATGAAAGACTGGAAATCCAGCAGGCTGGGGCCGCCATCAACGATCATATCGCGGCCCTCATAGCTGATCCGCGCGGTGTGGCAGGCGGCGCAATTCAGGCCGATCCAACGCTCGGCTGTCGTCTCTCCGCCCTGCTGGCCCTCGTACCATCGCAGGCCGGAATTGACGAATATCGCATCGGCCTGGGAATCTATGGCAAAGCCGACGGGGCGATCGGTGTCGGACCCCGCAGGCGGAGCGACAAAGCCGAACGAGGTCAGGTAGGACACATCGCTGAACGGCTCTGCACTGTCGGCGCGTTCCAAAGCCGTAAACCAGTCTTCCGGCATCAGCCGCGATCCTTGCGTGGCCCAGTACCAGTCGAACCTGTTCTTTTCGGTCCAGCCCTGCGCTACGGTCTCGTCGCCTTGCGCATCGCGCAGGCAGGATGCCGTGGCCAGCATCCCGCACAGCGCGACGATCACAAAAGCGGGGCGGCGGGTGAGATGTCTTGCGAAATGTGTCATCTTCGGTCCCTGTCAGATTGGTGCTACAAAAAGTCTGCTGAATTGCCTTGGCATGCCCGTCGGGGCGCTATGAGGAGCGCCTGTGTCATTCGGGAATTGATTGAATTTTTAAAAGCGACGCGAGCAGCGCGTCGTTGCTGCGACTTGGAATATATTGCTCGACAAGCGTCCAGATGACGCTGTCGCGAAAGAGCTGTGCCAGCGCCTGATCGACCCGTTCGCGCAGGGCAAGATTGTCTTTGGCCATGGCAATCGCATAAGGCTCGTAGGTCAGGCCACGGGTGCCGATGATATGGCTTTCGGCCAGCTCCGGCATGTCCTGCAACATGTTTTGCAGGATCTCGCGGTCGGCGATATAGCTGTCGATCTCGCCTGCGGCCAAGGCTGCGGCGGCGGCCTCGTGGCTGTCCATGTCCTGCAATTCAACGTGTATGCGCCGCATGGTGAACAGGTCGTCGTCCATGAGGTATTCATGCGCCGTCGTGTTCGAAAGATAACCGACCGACAGGCTTTTGCGGTTGGGCGCGATCCCTTTCAGCAATGTGCGCGGAAACAGGAAGGCCGTATCGGTCACGAAGGTGATCAGCGAAAAGCCAAGCGTTTCGCGCCGGCGCATTGTCACCGTGGTTGCCCCGCAGAGCATGTCGCATGTGCCCGCCAGAAGCACGTCGAACCGCGTCTCGACGGTGACCGGAACAAAGGTGACAGTCTCGCCCATCTGCTTGGCAACGAGTTTGCAAAGATCAACGCTATAACCCCGGAACGTGCCGTCATCGCCCCGTTCGGAAAACGGCGCGGCGTCTTCGCGCACGCAGATCGGCAGATCGGCGGTGGCCGGTGGCGCAAAGGCCGCGCAAAGCGCAAGGGCAAGCCACCGTCCTAGCATGACCCGCAACCGGGTATGGCATCACAACTGATCGCCCAGTTGCAGCACGATCCGCAGCAGCACCATTGTTGTTGCGGCACACCGTCTTGCAACGGAGCCATCTGTGCCACAACGATATTTTCGCATTGCGGCGGTTCATCCACGTCGACGATGGGTGTGAATGCCGTGAACCCCGCCACCGCAATCATTTGCAAATCCACGAGTAATTCGAGAAGACCAGTCATATCGGACATACCCCCGCTGTGTCGTCATTGATTTGAAGCTGCACGTCGGTGAAAAACAGAACCGCCATGATCAAATGCGCGAAATGGCGTGCGGTCACTTCCTTTGAAACGCGCAGGCGTGACTCGCTCCATGTGATGATTTGCGCATCCTGCAAAAGAAACCGCTCCAGAGTATCGCGCCATCCGAAATACTCCGGGTAATCGCAAATCCGTTCGATGAAGCCGTTGCTCAGATGCCGCCTGCCCTCAAAGCCCCAGTTCTGATATTTGTTGAGATACCAGTTTTCCATTTCCACCACGTCAAGGACGATGGGTTCGGGAAACACCGGATAAAGATGCACGCGAATATCCGTCGCCCTTTCGGGTCTGCGGTCATCGCCGCAGAAAATCTTGAGGTCGATGTCCTGGTAAAGCGGCACTTCGGCGAATGTGACGCTGGGCGACAGCCCCCTGGCGGGGCGGTACATGCGGAAATGATAGGCCGCGCTCGGGTCTGTGTTGCTCCATTGCAGGCGCGGTTCTTCCAGCGCGACATCAAGCGGGTCGAGCCCCGCATCGCGCGCCGGGATCAGCTGGTTGCCCGCAGTCGTTCCGTTGCGAAAACACGCAAGCCGCGTCACCATATGATCGGCGCGGTTTTCCAGCAATTGCAGCGCCTGCACCGTGATGTCCGTGACCCCCGGTTCAACCGCGGCCCACCACAATTGCGCGAAGGTTTCGGCGGCAATCGTCTGCGTGACCACCTTCATCGGCCGCCAGCGCACGGTGCGGTCAGGTGCGCCGTCGGGCGGCACGACGCAGAATGTATAGCGCACCGGCGTGCGATATTCCGATCCGTCGTTTGGCGCATACGCATCAAACTGCCGGATATAGCGATAAAGCTTCGCGCTTTGCGGCACGCAGGCCGGGTCGTCCTCCAGCGATTGCGGTTCTCTTGCGCTGAACATGAAGGGCGCGCCGCCGTCCCGCGCGAAGATCGCCGCGCGGCGCTGGTTCTGCTTGAAGGCCAGATATTCCTTGTAGGTCGCTTCCAGCGCGGCGACATCTGTCGTGCGCAAATAGGAATACCACGCCGTCAGGACCGGCCAGGCATCGCTCGAGGTGTTCAGCGGCGGCAGGTTTTCACCGGGGTTGCAATACGCGCTGTCATTCGGACCGCAGAGCTTGTGAATGAACGTGCCCTCGGCAAAGACATAGCCCACATCGGGCGACACCGGCGCAACCGCGCGCCGGTCGATCAGGACGAGCATGCCGTATTCGGCCTGAAACACGGTCCAGACCTTGTCCTCACCGGCATTGTCGGGGATCGTCAGATCGCGCAGCGGACGCAGGATCAGGCCCATCGGGAAGTAATGGCTTTTTTGCAGCCTGCCTTCGGTGCAATCCAGCCAGCGCGCAGGGCCGGTCGTGATCGTGACCCAGTAATCCGCAATCTCGCCCAACTCGTTCGAGGGCGGCTCCATGACACTCGCCTGCAAGCCGGGAACAGCGTCGGGATAGCGCCGCTGGATCGCCTCTCGCAAAAGCTCCGTGCACACGTCGTCCTGCTTGAGATCCTGCACGAACACGGCCAGTTCCTGTTCGCGCCGGTCGCGCGCGATATCGCGGCGCAAGCTTGACAGTTTTTCGTAAAACACGTCCGAGGCCAGCGCCTCGTAGCGCCGCACGAACCCGGTGCCCGGATCGGGGTCGGCCCCCGCGACCAGCCCGATGATCATGCCATTGGCGATGACCGGCCCGCCGCTCATGCCCTGCGTCGTCTCGGTGCCGATGTCGAAATGGCCCCTGTCATCCAGCGCGGTGTTGGCGACCGTGCCGGTTCTGATGGTGAGCGTCGTGATACCCTTGGGAAAGCCGATCGCCTGGGCGGTGCTGCCCAGAAAGGAGTCTACTGACGGGGCAATATCGGCGGCCTTGAAATCATCAGAGGACACGGGATTGAATTGCAGGACCGCATAATCGAATTCATCCGCCCGATACCGGATAACCAATTCGCGACTTGGGGGTTCATCCGCACGACCGATCAGACCGGCACAGGTGCTGTCCTCCGGCACGACATGTTTCGCCGTCAGCACATGCCCGGATTCGGAAAAGATATATCCACTGCCCTGCGATTGCGTACCAGACGCATCGGTGCACGCGATAAATACGATGGATTGCGACGGATCAACTTGGCCATTCGCAAAAGAGCCAACGCATAACATCCAAGCGCACGTAAGCACGCGCCAAAAAAGCCCTTTGTCCATGATAAATCGCCCTGAAAGAAACTGGTGCGAAATTAGCTAAATCAAAAAGTAATATGTTAAATTTAGCACAAATGTACCTTTTCTGTCAAAAGTCTTTTTGGACAGGTCAAGGCAGGGGTGTCGTCAAACTCCCGGTCGGCAAGGCAATCGCGTCACGCCCCCAGGCCGTCGAGAACAGCCTTGGTCTGTGGCAGCCGCGCAAGGGAATTGGCGATATGTTCGCGCCAGCGCGGTCCGACGGCACGGGCGGTTGCATAGGCTCTCAACAGGTCATCGGGCCGGTCCTCGGCCAACGCGTCGATCAGGAAGGCGGCCTGTTCGCGGTCTTTCGCGGATTTGAGACTGCCTGCGCCGTCGCGCCGTCGATCCGCAATGATCAGCTTGTGGATCGCATATCGCTCCGGGCGCGGCACCTGCACCAATATGCCCGATCTGTAAATGGCCGCCGCATGGATCGGCTCGGCAATGAGGAAGTTGAGATAGTTCAGCCCCAGCGCGCTTACGCCCAAGGCCGGCAAGTCGCGCAGGCTCTCATTGCCGAAGGCCGGCGTCAGGAACTCCACAAGCTGACCGCTGCCACCCTGCGCCCACCGCCACGTCCGGCCCCTGTCGAGGGCAGGCAGGGGGTCGAACTTCAACGCCGTGAAGGTCTCCGCCAGACCGGGATCGACCTGATCCTCCAGCGCAATGCTCAACTTCTCGAACTGCGCGATGTCGATATCGCCGGTATTGGCCATCCCGCCAAGCGGCAGGCGAAGACCCAATTCGCCTTCGTAGAGCCGAAACGCATTGGTCCCGACGATGGTGCCACCCAGCCGGAAGGCTCCCGACCGTGCCATCGCGGACAGGATCGAACCGGTGGCGCGGTCGGTCGGGGTCATGCCCTCGGCGCGCAGCAGGCGGACAAGGCGCGACCGCTCGGCCTGCCGTTCCTTGGCGGTTGCGCGCAATTCCTCGATCCGCTCGATCCGCCCGCGCGTGTCCTCGTTGTCTTCGCCCAGATAGATGAACCGCATCTGCGTGCCAACGCGGCGCGGCGCGTACCAATAGGCCTTGTCGCCGCGCTGTTTCAGCATCGGCTTGCCGGGAACTGCCGACAGCGCGTCATCCTTCAACAGCCGCACCAGATCGGTATAAGCGCTCATCGCGATGCTGCTGAGTGGGGTCATGCCAATCACTTTCAGGTTTTGCTTGGCATACTTATACCAATCAAAACTCTAAATTGCTAGGCATGAGTGGACCCCCCGGCCCTACCCGGTCACATTGACCCATCGGATCGCTGCATCCTCGGCGGTGACGGCAGCCAAAAGACGACCGGCGAGATGCGTCTGGATATAGCTTGCCGCGAACTTGCTGGGCGCCTTCAGCGTCAACCCGTCGCCGTCGCGGCCCGATTCGACCAAAGGCGCGAACCAGGCGGCATGGATCGCCGGGTCCGACTGGCCCAGCCGCGCAGAGGCCGACGCCCAGAGCCCCTGCCCCGCCACCGCCTGCGTCGCGCGGAACGGCACCACGTTGTCGGGCGCTGTGTCGGGCTGTGCTTCCTCCGGCCCCGCGCCCATCCGGGCGACGAAATCCGGGCCAACCGCAGCCCAATGCGCCCGCGTGGCGCAGAGAACCGCATCAAGATCGATGGCGTGTTCGGCCACCCTGCCCCGCGCCGCCGGTCGGCGCAGCACGATCCAGCCGCGTCCGCGCATCGCCGACAACTCGCGTTTCGCGGTGCGCTCGGTCACGCCCCACATGCGGGCGATCTCGCGTTGGCCGCAGGCAAAGCTGCCGCGCTGCCAGTTGAACCGCGCGGTAATGAGCAACACCAGCCGCCCCGCCAGCCGACCCTCGGTCTCGCGGTCGTGACAGGCCAGCGCCATCAGCGCGGTCAGAATGTCGTATTTCACAGCCGCGGCCAGGCGGCCTACGGGTTTTGCCTGCTGCATCCTCTTCACCCTACCGATTCGCCCGATCCGGCGGTCACTCTACCTCGGGGCCTGGCGGTGTTGCGTTCGGAGCTGTTCTGCGCTCGCCCGATTCATACTTTTACAACGTTCTTCCAAGCCTTGCCCGGATTAGCGTTGAAAACGCAGCGCCTGTCAAGGATTCGGGCGGCGCAGCCCGCCTGTCCCAATTTCGAAGGAAAGAGAAAAGGTATGTATCTGGTATTGGGGGACGCTCTGTATGTCCCGCCAAACCGCATGGATGTCCCCCCAAAGGGTTGTGGGGCGGCGACGGATGTCCCCCAATATGGGGTCTGATGGGCCGCGTCCGCCCAGACATGCCCGATTCGCATGCACTCCGGTTCCGACACGCGTTGGAGCCAGTGTGGGATGCGTTGTGCCGGATGTCGCGCGGATCATCGGGCAGACGTAACATGACTGGACAGATCCACCAAATTCGGCGTAATTGGGAAAAAGCACAGAATTAACGTCCGGCGGTTTTGATGATTACGCACGAAGAACTCCGAGAGATACAGGGCCGATCGCTCAAGATGCAGGGCTGGATCCGCGAACAGACCTTTTCCCCCGAGAAGATCAAGAGCCTGCGGCGCTTCTCCTCGTGGGAGGTGTCCGAGCTGATCCTGGGCATGAACCAGTCCACCTTTCGCGGCCGCCTGGCTGCCGATCCGTCCTTCCCCGCGGGGAAGGTCGAGCCCGAGGGGCGGCAGCGCTGGTTCTCTCTGGATGAGGTCAACACGCTGCGGCGCAAGATCAAGGTGAAGGGCAAGAACCTGATGCCCGCCCGGCCCAAGGGTCGCGCCTTCCGCTCTGCCATCGCCAATTTCAAGGGCGGCGCGGGCAAGTCCACCGTGGCGCTGCACTTCGCCCATGCCGCCGCGCTTGATGGCTATCGCGTGCTGGTCGTCGATTTCGATCCGCAGGCGACGCTGTCGCATTCGATGGGCCTGACCGATGTGAGCGAGGAACAGACCGTCTGGGGCATCATGGCCCGCGATCTGATACGCGAGACCGACCGCATGAACGCCGCCCCGGTGGCGGCGGAGTCGGGCACCGCCCTGCCCCGCCGCGCCATCCCCGACAGCGTGCGCGGCCTTGGCCTGCAAGAGCTGCGCATCTCGGATTTCATTCGCCCGACCAACTGGCCGACCATCGACATCGTCCCGTCCTGCGCCAACGCCGCCTTTGTCGAATTCGCCTCGGCGCAGTATCGGCACCTCAATCCCGAATGGTCGTTCTTTGCCGCCGTGTCGCGCTATCTCGATCAGTTGCCCGATGATGAATGGGATCTGATCTTTTTCGATTGCCCGCCCGCCATCGGCTACCAGTCAATGAACGCGGTCTTTGCTGCCGACATGCTCTGCATCCCGTCGGGGCCGGGCTATTGGGAATATGACAGCACCACCTCTTTCATCGGGCAGTTGTCCGAGGCGCTCGAGGATCTGTCGGCCGGGTTCGAGGGCGCGATGCCGACAGGCAAGATGGCGCTGCCCAAGGCGTTTCAGGACGTGCGCTTCCTGCTCACCCGGTTCGAGAGCGGCAACGATCTGCACCGGGCGATGTATGAAGCCTTTGGCAAGGTCTTCGGCGACAAGTTGGCGAAACATCCGATCGAATCCACCCGCGCGGTCGAGCAGTCGAACCGTTTTCTGAGTTCCGTCTACGAGATCGACTATCGCGAGATGACGCGCGAGACATGGCGGCGGGCGCGGGCGACCTTCGATCAGGCGTGGTCGGAATACCACGCGACGTTGCTGCCCGCCTGGGCTGCGTTGTCCGAGCAGGACGCGCAAGACGTGGATCGGTCGGCATGAGGCACGGCCTTCCCCGCGGGGAAGGATCTGGAATGAGGAGGCAGGCATGAGCCGCAAGAGACGCATGTTCGATATCGAGATGCCGGAGGATACCCCGACCGTTGAGGCGCCGCCCTCGCCCGAACCATCGGGCGTGCCGCGCCGATCTCCGATGGCCAGCGCCATTGCGGAAAACGCCGGCGCCCTGAGCAGCCGCGCCGAGGCCGAGGCGCGTATCCGCGCCGAGAATGACGCGCTGGCGCATGAATTTGTCGGGCTGAAGCGCGCCGGTCTGATCACGCGCTTGATCCCGCTCGACGAGATCGTGACCGAAGCGCTGGTGCGCGACCGCGCGCCGGGGCCGGACCCGGACATGGCGGAACTCGTCGCCTCGATTCGCGAGGTCGG
This sequence comes from Marivita sp. S2033, assembly GCF_046592965.1. NCBI lineage: Bacteria > Pseudomonadati > Pseudomonadota > Alphaproteobacteria > Rhodobacterales > Roseobacteraceae > Marivita > Marivita sp. S2033. Next base: position 41,002 of record NZ_JBISBV010000010.1, on the reverse strand, counting down.
TCTCTCCAACCCGATCCGCGTCGAGGAGCGCGGGGATGGCCGCTATGAGCTGGTTCAGGGCTGGCGTCGCCTGTCGGCCTATAAGGCTCTATACGCCGAAACAGGGTCGAATGACTGGGCCGCGATCCCGGCGGGGCTGCTTCCCCGTGGGGAAGGTCTTGCGGGCATGTATCGGCGGATGGTGGATGAAAACCTCGTGCGCCGGAACCTGTCCTTTGCCGAAATGGCCACCGTCGCGCAGGCCTATGCCGCCGATCCCGAGACCGTGCCGAAGAATGTCGATGATGCGGTGTCCGAACTGTTTCGCTCGGCGGCCTATAACAAGCGCAGCTACATTCGCTCCTTCGCGCGGCTTCTGGATCTGATCGGGCCGCAGTTGACATTCCCGCAGGCGATTCCACGCAATCTTGGCCTGTCGCTGCTCAAGCAGCTCGAGGACGATGATCTGCGAATCGAGCAGCTTCGCGACCGGCTGGAGGCCGCAACACGGCAGACCGCGCGCGACGAGTTGGAGGTGCTGCGCAGCTTCGTCCCGGTCGATCCGCAAGCCGAGGCCACACCCGAGCCGCGCGAAACGCCAGCGGCGAAAGGGCAGGGCGCCGACACCACCCGCCGCCCGCGCACCACCTTCGATCTGTCGCATGACGGGCAGCGGGTGAAATGCACCGCCGGGGTGGGGCAGCTCACGCTCAAGCTGGACCGCGATCTGAGCCGCGTGGAGCGGCGCAAGCTGGAGGACGGCATCGCCAAGCTGCTGGATTCCATTTCCTGAGCACGCCTTCCCCACGGGGAAGGTGTGGCAGCCGGTCAGTCGCGCTGACCGGCAGGGCAGGGGCCAAAAACCCGGAGCGCAAGAATATGCGGCGGCAGGGAGGCGGAGCGGCGAAACTGTCTTGCGAAATGAAACATGAATGGTTATTCATGTCTTGATGGCAAAGCTCACCCGACCAAAGACGAAACGCGGTCAGGCCCGACGGGCCCAGATCCTCAGTGCCGCCGAAAAGGTGATCGGCAAAAGCGGGTTTTCCACCGCGTCGATCGCAGACATCACCCGAGAGGCCAACACCGCGCTTGGCACCTTTTACATCTACTTTTCGAGCAAGGAAGAAGTGTTCCACGAGCTTGTGCTCGAGATGGGCCGGACGACCCGCGCGATGGTGGCCGGGGCGATTGCCAAGACGCCTGACCGCCTGTCGGCAGAGCGCGCCGGGCTGGAGGCCTTTTTGCGGTTCGTGACCGAGCGCCCGGCGCTCTATCGCATTGTCGAAGAAGCGCGGTTTGTCGATCCGGATGCCTACCGCGACTATTTCAACGGCTTCGGCGCAGCCTACAGTGCCGGACTGAGCGAGGCCGAGAAGCGCGGCGAGGTGTCCCCCGGCGATCCCGAGATCCGGGCCTGGGCGCTGATGGGCATGGCCAAGGCGCTTGGCGACCGCTACGTGCTGTGGGGCGACACACCCGACATCACCCATGTCGTTGACGAAGCCCACAAGTTGATTTGCCAGGGTCTGCAACCATGACGGGATTGGTCACCACGAGCCAGGGCGATGACGGACTGTTTCGCCTGACCCTTTGCGCACCGCGATCAAACGCGCTTGAACCGCGCGTGTTGACGGAACTGGATCGCGGCCTCGACGCGCTCGCCGCATCGGGGTGCGAGCGCGCGATCCTTGCGGGCGGGCGCAACTTTTCCTCCGGTGGAGATGTGGAGCGGTTCCATCAGGCCGCCACGGAGAACCGCGCCGAAGCCTATGCCGCCGAGGTCGTGCCAGTGCTGCAACGCTGTGTCCTGCGGATGGTTCAGATGCCGGTGCTGTTTGCCGTGGCCGCGCGCGGTGCGATCACCGGCGGATCGGCGGGTCTGCTGTTTGCATCCGATCTGGCGGTACTCGCCCCGGATGTCTTCGTGCAGCCCTATTACACCCGTGTCGGTTTCGCCCCCGATGGTGGCTGGGCCGCACTGTTGCCTGAACGTCTTGGCGTCGGGGCGGCGCAGGACTGGCTTCTGTCCGACCGCAGGGTGGGCGCGGATGATCTGTGCCGGATCGGGCTTGCGCGCGAGGTTCACGCGTCACCGGAAGAGCGCGCCGCCGATATCCTGTCTGGCATGAATGTCGCCTCTGCGCTGGCCATCAAACGGCTGGTCTGGGACGATGACAGGGTGCACGCCCTGCGGCGTCGGCTGAGCGCCGAAACAGACGCGTTCCGCGCCCTCATCGGTCAGCCCGCCACCCGGGCGGGCATGGCGCGGTTTCTGGGCAAGGCGCTGGATGCCGCCGATGTTTGACGCCATTCCCGACAGTGCCCTGCGCCGGGCCGAAATTGCACCCGCCGCAACCGCGTTTCGCGATCATGGCAGCGGGCAGGACTGGAGCTTTGCACAGGTCAACGCAGCGGCGGACGCGATTGCCCAAGGGCTGCGGGCGAGCGGATTTGAGGAAGGCGACCGGCTGGCGATCCTGTGCCTGAACCGGGTCGAGTTCTTTCTGACGCTGTTTGCCTGCCAGAAAACCGGTGTGATCCTGTGCCCGCTCAACTGGCGTCAACCCGCACCCGAACTGATCGAGACGCTGGCCGGGGTTGGCGCAAGGGCGATCCTGCACGATGTCGAACATGCCGATACCGCCAGCGATGTCGCCAGAGGGGTCGGGGCCGACACCATCGGCATCGCCACCACGCTGGCCGGCTGGATCGAAGCCGGTGGTCCGGCCCTGCGCGGTGCCGTGCCCGCGCAGCGGCCCTGGTATCTGCTGTTCTCCTCCGGCACGACAGGGCGGCCCAAGGCGGTCATCCAGACGGCGCGCATGGCCTGGGCCAATGCGATCAACATCGGTCAGGCGATCGGGTTGACCGGGGCCGATGTGTCGGTGAATTTCCTGCCGACGTTCCACACGGCGGGCATCAATCTCTATACGCTGCCGGTGTTCCTGTTCGGCGGGGCGTCTACGATCCTTCCCAAATTCGAGCCCGAAACCCTGCTGGAGCTGATCCGCACAGGCGCGGTGACGCAGTTCTTCGGCGTGCCGGCGATCTATCAGGCGTTTTCATTGATGGACGGGATCGACGATATCGACTGGTCCGGCCTGCGCTGTGGCTGTGGCGGCGCGCCGTTGGCGGAGCCGTTGATCCGCTTCTTCGCGGATCGGGGCGTTGACGTTCTCAACGGCATGGGGATGACCGAAACCGGCCCGACCGTGTTCCTGATGGACCCGGCCCATGCCGGTGAAAAGATCGGATCGGTCGGCAAGGCGCAGGTGTTGACGCAGGTGCGGCTGGACGGGGTGGCCGATGGCACCCTTGGTGAAGGCGAATTGCAGTTGCGCGGCCCCAACATCACTCCGGGGTATTTCGGGAACGACACGGCGACACGGGCCGCCTTCACCGCCGATGGCTGGCTGGCGACCGGCGACATCGGGCGACGGGATGCGGATGGCTATTATTACATCGTCGACCGGATCAAGGACATGTATATCTCCGGCGGTGAAAACGTCTATCCCGCAGAGGTGGAGCGCGTGCTCGATACACATCCCGCGATACTTGAGGCTGCGGTGATCGGCGTGGCCGATGACAGATGGGGGGAAACCGGCGCCGCCTTCGTGAGGCTGCGCCCGCAGGCCACGCTTGACCCCGATACGCTGGCACCGTGGTGCCGCCAAAGGCTTGCCGGGTACAAGGTGCCGACCCATGTGCGGATCGTTGACGACTTTCCCCGCACCGCCGCCGGAAAAATCCGCAAACCCGACCTTAGGACGCTTTTCGATGATTGATCTGACCGAAGACTGGTTGCCCACTCAGGCAGAGTTCGACCGCTTTGCCGAGGTTTCCGGTGACAATAACGCGATCCACGTGGACCCGGCATTCGCCGCCCGCACGGGCTTCGGCCACACGGTCAGCCACGGGATGCTGATCTACACCAAGCTTTGGGGCATGTTGCGGCGCGAACATCCGACGCTGCGGCAGGTGAGCCAGTCAATGATGTTCCCGAACCCCTGTTTTGCCGGGGAACCGGTGGTGCTTCGGGTGACGGGCACGGCCCCCGGAACGCTGACGCTGGTTGCCTATCGCCGTTCGGATGAGGCCGAACTGCTTTTGGCGGAATCGGAGGTGGCGCGATGAAACTCGGACAGACAGCCAAAGTCACTCGCAGTTACACCGCCGCGGATCTGGCCGCCTTTGGCGAATTGTCCGGGGTGCGCGCCACGGATCACGTGCCCGAACCGCTGATCGCGGCACTGTTCTCTTATCTTTTGGGCGTAAAGCTTCCCGGCTCCGGCACCAATTACCTCAAGCAGGAACTGGACTTTCAGACGCCAGCGCCGCTCGATACGGTGCTGACGGCCACGGTCGAGGTGACCCGGCTGCGGCCCGAAAAGCAGATCGTCGATCTGTGGGCGCGCTGCGTGATGCCGGACGGAACCCTGGTCTGCGAAGGCCGCGCGCTGGTGAAGGCAAAGGACGTCGGCGCCTGAGCGCGCCCTTAGGCGATGGCCGAAGCGGTGAAATCCCTGACGATCCGGGCAAAGGCGTCGGGTTCCTCAAGATGCGGCGAATGCCCCGAGTTTTCAAACACATGACGTCTGGCGTCCGGCGCGTGTTGCGCGATCCAATCGGCGGCAGAGGCCGGATAGACCCGGCTTTTTGCGCCGGAACAGACCAGATAGGGGCAGTCGATCCGGTCAATGACGGGGCGTTCGTCCATCGCGACCAGATCGCGCCACAGGCGGTGCATCTGCTCCCGGTCCTGTGTCAGGATCAGATCGCGCGCCTGTGTCCGACTGAGGCCGGCTGTCCCGTCCGGGGCGGCGAACATCGTTGCGGCAATGCCCTGGGTCGCGCCGTCCCAATCCGCGACAAGGCGCTCTGTGGTGGCGGCGATGCTTGACGCTGTCTGCCCGATCAGCCCGTGCGGCCAGTCCGGGGCAGGGCGGATGCGAGGGCTCATGTCGAGTGTCATCAACGCGCCGATCCCGCTGCATCCATACCGGCCAATGTAGTGCCAGGCCGCCGCCGCACCCATCGACCATCCGACGACCAGAGGGTTCGTGCCCTGCCAACGGCCCAGCGTGTCGGCGATCATCTCCGCGCAGGCATCCAGCGTGGCGGGCTGGTGCGCGGCAGAGCCATGACCGGGCAAATCCGGGGCCGCGCAGTCGTAATCGGGGCCAAGCCGCGTGATCGCATCGTCAAAGATCGCGCCCTGCATCGTCCAGCCGTGCAGGAACAGAACCGGCTGCGCCATGCTCAGCGCGCTGTCCGCAGCCGTCCGACAATGCCGGTCGGGAAGAAATAGACGCTGAGCACGAACAGGACACCGAGCCACATCAGCCAGCGGTTCGGATCGACAAGATCGGGGATCAGCGGCAGGTGGGCCGTCGCCTCGGCGGCCAGACCCATCAGGTTTTGCAGGTAGTTCTGCGCCAGCACGAAGATCGTCGCCCCGATCACTGCGCCATACATCGTGCCCATGCCACCGATCACCACCATCAGCAACACGTCGATCATGATCTCGAAGCTCAGCGTCGTGTCCGGCCCGACATAGCGCAACCAGACCGCGTAGAGACTGCCCGCCAGCGCCGCGACGGCCGCCGACATGCAGGTTGCCGCCGTGCGATAGGCGACAACGCGGTAACCGATCGCCTCGGCGCGGAAATCGTTTTCGCGGATCGCCTGAAGCACCCGGCCAAAGGGGGAATTGACGACCCGAAGCAGCAGCAGGAACAGCACAAGACAGCTGAAGAACACAAGGTAATAGGCCAGAAGGCGACCGTTCAGGTTCACGCCGAAAACCTCTCCGAACCGGAACGCCGGGGTCAGCGCGCGCGGGATGTGAAACGTCAGCCCGTCCTCTCCGCCGGTGAGCTGATAGAGCTGGCTGACCAGAACCGCCACCGCAGAGGCCACGGCAAGCGTGATCATCGCAAAGAAGATCGCCCGCACCCGCAGCGAAAACAGCCCGATCAGGTAGGCCAGAACCGTGGCCGCCAGCGCTCCGGCCAGCGTGCCGAGCAGCAAGGCATCCCAGCCGCGCCCCATATGCACCGACGCCAGCGCGACGCCGTATGCGCCAAGGCCGAAGAACATGGTGTGCGCGAAGCTGACGATGCCGGTATAGCCCAGGAGCAGGTCGTACGAGGCGACCAGCAGGATGAAGATACAGATCGTCGCAGCCGTGTGCAGCGCTCGCACGCCGGGAAAGATGAACGGCGCAAAGGCAAGGCCGATCAGCACCGCGACCAGCAGCACGGCAAGAACGCGGGACCGGGGCAAATCGCCCGAGAGAAGCCAGCGCACCATATCAGTTCCCTTTCGCAACATGCATCATGCCTTGCGGCCGCCACATCAGGATCACGGTCATCAACCCGATGTTGGAGACCAGCGCGAGTTTGGGTTCCAGAAAGGCGACGTAGTTCTGCAACAGTCCGACAAGCAAAGCGCCGATGAACGCGCCTTCGACAGAGCCGAGGCCGCCGATGATGACCACGATGAAGATCAGCACCATCATGCTTTCGCCCATCCCGGCGGTGATGACCTGTTCGTAAAGCGCCCACATCACCCCACCCAGCCCCGCCAGGGCGGACCCGGCGATGAACACGCCGACAAACACCAGCCGCAACCGGTATCCCAGCGCTTCGACCATGTCCGGGTTCTCGACACCGGCCCGCACGATCAGCCCGATCCTGGTCCGGCGCAGGACCATGCGAAGCCCGAAGAAGATCGCCAGCCCCACGACCACGGCAAGGATGCGGTATTTTTCCAGTGCCGCCCCGGCAAAGGTCACCGCGCCGCGCAGGGCATAGGGCCGGTTGAGAAACGTTTCCTCGCCTCCCCAGATGACATGGATCGCTTCCTCGATCACGATAAGCGCGCCGACCGTGATCAGGATCTGCTTGAGGTGCGAGCCATAGACGGGCCGCACGATCACCCGCTCGAACGCCCAGCTGAGCGCACCGGTCAGAGCCATCGCGGCCAGGATCGCCAGCAGGATCGCCGCGATGTTCAGCGGCAGCGACGCCGCGTCGGTCCAGCCGGAGAGGGCAAACAGCACCGAAACCCCGACAAAGGCTCCGAGCGATATGAAAGCCCCGTGGCCGAAGTTGATGATGTCCATCAAGCCGAACACCAGCGTCAGGCCCGATGCCATGATGAAGATCATCATTCCCATGGCAAGGCCGGACACGGTCAGCGTAAGCCAGCTTGTCGGTGCGCCGACGGCGACAAAGCCGATGAGGATCAACACCGGAACAAGCAGGTATGGCGCGGCGTGTCCCAGCCGGTCGGTCCAGGATGCGCGGGTCATTGTCGGTGTGTGGTCGGGTGCGGCGCTCATGATGTCATCCAGCCTCCATGCTCAGGCCCATCAGACGTTCCTGAAGGCCGGGATCGGTTGCAAGCTCTGTCATGGCGCCCGACCAGATGGCCTGGCCGTCATCCATCACGACGCATTGATCGCCCAACGCGCGGGCGACGGCGAAATTCTGTTCGACCATCAGGATCGACGCGCCCTGACGCTTCAATTCACGCAACGCGCCGACCATCGTGGAAACGATCGCAGGGGCCAGCCCCTTGGTGGGCTCGTCGATCAGGTAAAGCTGCCGGTCCTCGATCATCGCGCGGGCAATCGACAGCATCTGCTTTTGTCCGCCCGAGAGGTTTCCGGCAGGCGATTTCCAGAACGTCCGGAGCGGTGGAAAAACAGTGTAAAGCCAATCAAGCCTTGCCGGATCGGGCGCACCCGACACCGCCGCGAGGATCATGTTCTCCTCGACCGTCAGGTCACTGAAAATGCCCATGTCCTCCGGGACAAAGCCGATGCCGGCGCGGCACCGGGCCGACGCAAGCTGGCCGCTGATTTCGGTGCCGTCAAACCGGATGCTGCCCGCCTTGTTGCGCAACAGCCCCATGATCGTGCGCATCGTCGTGGTCTTGCCGACCCCGTTGCGCCCCAGAAGCATCGTGACCTGACCGCGCGGCACGCTCAGGCTCACGCCTTTCAGGATGTGGTATTGCGCGATGTCTGTCGCCACATCCTCAAGGGTCAGGATCGCATCAGGCATCCGCTATTTCCTTTCCCATATAGGCCTCTTGCACCACGTCCGACGCCATGACCTCGGCCGGCGGCCCGTCCGCGACCAGTTCGCCGTTGTGCAACACGATGATGCGGTCGGCGAGCGTGCGGATCACATCCATCTTGTGTTCCACCAGCAGGATCGTGCGGTCGCGGTCCTGTTTCAATTCGGCGATCAGGTCGAGCACCACGGGGGCTTCGTCGACGCTCATCCCGGCGGTGGGTTCGTCGAACATGTAGACATCCGGTTCCAGAGCGATCAGCATCGCGACCTCGAGCTTGCGTTGGTTGCCGTGGCTCAGTTCCGAGACCTTCTGCCCGCGCAGGGCGTCAAGGCTGACGCGTTCGAGCACCGCCATCGCCGCATCTGCCACCTCGCGATGGCTTTGCGCCATCGACAGCAGGCGAAACCCCTGACCCATCCGCGATTGCATCACAAGACGCACATTCTCGAACACCGTCAGTTCGGGAAACAGGTTGGTCAGCTGAAAGGCGCGGCCCAGACCAAGCCGACACCGCCGCGACACGCTGAACCGCGTCACGTCCTGCCCCCTGAGCCTGACCCGCCCGCCGGTCACGCCGATCTGACCGGATATGAGATTGAAATAGGTGGTCTTTCCCGCCCCGTTCGGCCCGACGATCGCGGTCAGTTCTCCGGCGCGAAAACTGCACGTCACACGGTTCACCGCCACATGGCCGCCGAACCGCACCGTGAGATCGGTGGTTTCCAACAGGGTTTGTGTCATGTCTCTAGGTGCCCTGAACGGTGCCGCGTCAGTCCGGCGGGCGTATCCGTGTGGTGCCCGCCGGTGTGGGTGTCGATCAGTTGCGGATCGGGACGTCCATTTCGGACGCTTCGATTTCGCGCACCAGGACCGGAACACCCCAGTCAACACCGTCCTGCACTTCGATGCGGAAGTGATACATCGACTGCATGGCCTGATGATCCTCGGGACGGAATGTCATCGGACCTTTGGGGGTGTCCCATGTCATGCCTTCCATCGTTTCGATCAACGCTTCGGTATCTTCAAACGTGCCAGCGGCCTTGATCGCTTCGACCGCGGCGATCCCCGCCGCCATGCCGCCTGCGGTGAAAAAGTCGGGCGGAGTGCCGAAGCGGTCGAAATGGGTTTCGACCAGCCAGTCGTTCACATCGTTTTTCGGGATTTCGTAATAGTAATACGTCGCCCCTTCGAGGCCGGGCAGATCACGGTAGGCCACCAGCGCGGGCAGGATGTTGCCGCCGGTCGCGATCTCGACGTCAAAGCGCGACGGGTCCATCGCGTTCAGCGCACCCATCGGGTTGCCGCCTCCCGCCCAGATCACGAACAGCTGCTTGCGCTCGGCTTCGACGTCGCTCATGGCTTGAAAGATACGCTCTGCGGCGGCTGTGAAATCGGTGGTGTCGGTGGGCACGAATTCCTGATGCACGACCTCCGCGCCGGTGCCTTCGAGGGCTTCGACAAAGGCCGACACGCCGTCACGGCCAAAGGCGTAGTCCTGCGCCAGCGTGGCAATCGCGACGCCTTCCTTGCCCAGGGCGACCGCGTTGGAGATGGCATCCTGGGACGAGTTGCGACCGGTGCGGAAGATGTAGCGATTCCAGTTCTCGCCGGTGATCGAATCCGCCACCGCAGGTTCGACGATCAGCAGCCTCTCGTATTCCTCGGCCACCGGCAACATGGCAAGCGCCACACCAGACGACACCGGGCCGATGGCGATGTGAACGTCGTCGTCGCCATAGGCTTCGGCCAGCATCGCGCGGCCACGGGCCGGGTCGAGTTGGGTGTCATATTCCAGAACGGTGATCGGTTCACCGTCGATCTCCATCGTGCCGTCGGTGGCGTATTCCAGACCAAGCATCAGCCCGGTATGGCTTTGCGCGGCATAGGCTTCCAGCGCGCCGGTTTGACCATAGACATGACCAATGCGAATTTCAGCGGCAAGCGGTGCCGCCAGAGCCGACGCCAAGAGCGCGGCGGTAACGGTGCGTTTCATCACAAGACTTCCTCCCTTGAATCTCTGCTCAAAGGTGAGACATGAATCAATATTCATGTCAAGGAAGACGTGGCTGACCCACATGGGTTTGCCCGCCGTTTTCCCTCACCGCCACGGGGCGAAAGGAGCGCAGATCTAGGCTGTGTTCAACTGCATCACCGTCAGCAGCGTGGCGAGGGCAGGGAGGGTCAACTGCTCCTTCGCGATCTCCTGACGCTCGGGCGTGTAGGTGTCTTCGGCGTCGAGCATGTTCACCGTCGCGATCAGCTCTCCCTTGTGGATCACCGGCAGGTTGATGACCGCGCCACAGCCCAGGCTGCCGATCAACTCATGGTCCGGGAACACGTCCGCGATGTCGGCCAGCGTGTTGGCAACGAACATCTCGTGGCGGTCGTGGACCTGATTGAACCAGCTGTTGCGGGTGATCGGCTTGGTGCCCGAGGTCGGATAGCTGTCCGGATCGCTGGTGTAGGAGCGGCTGGCGAGTTCGGTGGTCATGTCAACGGTCATCACCGTGAACAGTCTGGCGCCGATCAGCGTATCGGCCAGCCTGTGCAGCGCGGCCTGTGCGCCGTCGGCGGTGGTGGCGGCGGACAGGTCGGCGTTGAAGCGGGCGAGGGGTGTGGTCACGGTGGTTTCCTTCGGGGTCAGCCGCCGCTGGCGGCATAGAGGGTTCGCGAATAGGGATCGGTGAAATCGCCGTGATGCAGCGCCGTCACCGGCGCGATCTCGACGATCCGGCCCTTGGTCATCACCGCGACGCGGTCGCACATGAAACCGACGACCGGCAGATCGTGACTGACCAGCAGATAGGTCAGGTTGTGTTCGGCGCGCAGACGTTTGAGCAGGTTGAGGATTTCCGCCTGCACGCTGACATCCAGCGCGCTGGTGGGTTCGTCCAGCAGCATGATCTTCGGCTCCAGCATCAGGGCGCGCGCAATGGCAACGCGCTGGCGTTGGCCGCCGGACATCTGGTGCGGATAGCGAAAGCGGAACCGCCGGTCCAGACCGACATCCGCAAGCGCCTTCTCGATCCGCTCCGACCGGTCGCCGAGCCCGTGAATTGCCAGCGGTTCGGAGAGCACCGCATCGACGGTCTTGCGCGGGTGCAGCGAGCCGTAGGGGTCTTGAAACACCATCTGACAGGTGCGCGCGAGGGTCTTGTCCGGCCCGTGGCCGCGTGGCTGGCCCAGCACCGACATATCGCCGGTCCAGTCCGGCGCAAGACCGGCGATGGCCTTCAGAACCGTCGATTTGCCGGACCCGCTTTCGCCCACAAGCGCGAAACTTTCGCCTTCGGCGACGTCAAATGTCACGCCTTCAACAACGCGGGTGCTGCCGTAGGAGATATCGAGGTTGTTCAGTGAAATCGCGGCGGTCATGTGCCCTCCCATGCGCTGCGGTCGAGCGTCGGCAGGATGTCACGCGTCTCGTTCATGCGCGGCACGGCGGCCAGCAGACCCTGTGTATAGGGATGCGTGGCGCGGTCCAGCTCTCCGGCGGCGCAGCGTTCGACCACGCGACCGGCATTCATCACCAGGATCTGGTCGCAATAGCGTGCCACCAGTTGCAGATCGTGGCTGATCAGGATCAGCCCCATGCCTTGTTCGCGCACCAGCGTGTCGATCAGGTCAAGCACCTGCGCCTGCACGCTGACATCGAGCGCGCTGGTCGGTTCATCGGCAATCAGGACTTTCGGTTTCGGGATCAGCATCATCGCGATCATCACCCGCTGGCCCATGCCGCCCGAGACTTCGTGCGGATACATCCTGGCCACGCGGTCGGGGTCGTTGATCTGCACGGATTCCAGCATGTCGCGCACCCGCGCGCGGGTGGCGCTGCGGGACAGTCTTTCATGCACGCGCAGCGCTTCGGCGATTTGCCGACCGATGGTCATCACCGGGTTGAGCGAATAGCGCGGGTCCTGCATCACCATGGAAATCCGCGCGCCGCGCAGGGCGCGCATGTCACGTTCGGACAGGGACAGCAGGTCCTGCCCCTGAAACTCCAGCCTGTCCGCCGTGACCCGCCCCGGTGGCCGGATCAGCCGCAGGATCGCGCGGCCCGTCATGGATTTGCCGGACCCGCTTTCGCCGACAATGCCAAGCCGTTCCTGACCCAGGTCGAACGACACGCCCTTGACCACATCGACACGGCCCTGCGGTGTCGGGAAGTTCACATGAAGGTTGCGCACGGACAAAAGCGGTTCGGTCATGATTTGCCCGCTGACTTGGGATCAAGCACATCGCGCAGCCCGTCGCCGAGGAAGCAGAACCCCAGCGACACGAGGATGATCGCCAGCCCCGGCATCGTCGCGACCCACCATTGATCAAGGATGAACACCCGCCCGCGCGAGATCATCGCGCCCCATTCCGGCAGGGGGGGTTGTGCGCCAAGGCCCAGAAAGCCAAGGCCAGCGGCGGTCAGGATGATCCCCGCCATGTCCAGCGTCACCCGCACGATCATCGACGAGGTGCAGAGCGGCAGCACATGGGCAAAGATGATGCGCGCGTGCGACGCGCCCAGCAGGCGGGTGGCCGAGACGAATTCGGCGTTGCGGAAGGTCAGCGTTTCGGCCCGTGCAATCCGCGCATAGGACGGCCATGCGGTGATCGCGATGGCGATGATCGCGTTCTCGATGCCGGGGCCAAGTGCCGCGACAAAGGCCAGTGCCATGATCAGCTTGGGCATCGACAGGAACACATCCGTCAGCCCCATCAGGATCCGGTCGGTCCAGCCGCCGAAATAGCCCGAGATCGCCCCGATCACCAACCCGAGCGGGGCCGAGATCACCGCGACCAGCGCCACGATCATCAGCGTGATGCGCGAGCCGTAGATGACCCGCGAAAAGATATCGCGGCCCAGCTCGTCGGTGCCCATCCAGTGATCGGCAGAGGGCGGCAGCAGCCGGTTGGAGAGGTTCTGTCCAACCGGGCTTTCGGGGGCGATCATCGGGGCTGCGATCGCGGTGACGATCAGCAGCCCGATGATCAGCGCCCCGGCCACCGCCAATGGATTGCGCAGCAGCATCCCGCCGGCGCGATAGAACCGCCCGGCACTGGCCTGCATCCGCGATGCGGGGCTGTCAGAGGTCAACCATGCGTGCATCACCGGCTCCTTATCTGCTGCGTGGATCAAGGACGCGGTAGAGCACGTCCGACACTTTGTTGATCAGGATGAACACCGCGCCAATGACCAGCGTTGCCCCCAGAACCGCGTTCATGTCGGCGTTGAACAGCGCGGTCGTCAGGTAATTGCCGATGCCGGGCCATGAAAACACGGTTTCGATCATCACCGACCCTTCGAGCAACCCCGCATAGCTGAGGCCGATGACGGTGATCAGCGGGACGCGGATCGGTCCGAACGCATGGGTCCAGATCACGCGCGTCTCGCTCACGCCCTTGACGCGGGCGGTGGTGACGTATTCCTGGCTCAGTTGGTCAAGCATGAAACTGCGCGTCATCCGCGCGATATAAGCGAGGGAAAAGAACCCAAGTATCGTGGCGGGCAGGATGATCCGGTGCAGGGCGTTGCGAAAGACCTGCATGTTCCCGTCCAGCAGCGAATCGACCAGCAACAGCCGGGTGACAGGTTCGACCAGCCCGTCGTAAAACACATCGATCCGCCCCGGCCCGCCGACCCAGCCGAGGCCGGCATAAAACACCGCCAGTCCAACCAGCCCGAGCCAGAAGGCCGGCACCGAATAGCCCAGCAGGGCAAGCACGCGGATCACCTGATCCGACCAGCTTCCGGCGCGGGCGGCGGCGTAAACCCCCATCGGCACGCCAAGCAGCACCCCGATGATGATGCCGATGGTCGCCATTTCGAGCGTTGCGGGGAACACGCGCACCAGATCCTGCGCCACAGGCCGTCCGGTGGAGACGGAGATGCCCAGATCACCCTGAAGGACATCACCGACATAGGAAAAGAACTGCACGATCAAGGGCCGGTCCAGCCCCATCGCAACGCGCGCGGTTTCATATTGTTCGCTGGTGGCGCGGTCACCGACGACGGCCAGCACCGGATCGATCGGCACCACGCGGCCAATGAAAAAAGTGATCGCCAGCAGGCCAAGGAAGGTGAGCGCGGTGATCACCGCGAAGCCGCCGAGAGAGCGGGCAAACCGTGTCAGTCGCATCGGCGGGGCGTTGGGATTGAATGACATGGCGCGGCGGTCCCTCACAACTCCGGCCCCCGTGCGGCGGACAGGGCGTGGTTTCACCAGACGTTAGGGAAAGAGCTTGGCAAATGCAAAAAGTTTTGCTTACATCTAAAAAAGTTTTTTAGCCGGACCGGGAGGAGAGTGCGTGCAGGAGTCGCCGGGCAAGATCGCGCAGGGCGCGTCCAGACCAGCGCGGCAGACGCCCGCCGTTCTGGGTCCGCGGATACGCGGACGGCGGCGCAAGCTCTCCCTGACCCTCAAGACGCTGGCGGAACGGTCCGGGGTGTCGGTCGGCTATCTCAGTCAGGTCGAGACCGACAAGGCGGTGCCGTCCCTGGGCACGCTGGCGCAGATCGCGCAGGCGCTCGAGGTTGATCTTGACCATTTCATCACCACCCCCCGCGCCGCGACGGCGCTGTCGCGTGCCAGCGAACGGGCGCAGTTTTCCCTGCCCGGATCGGCCATGTCCTACGAGATGGTCAGCAACGATTATCCCGGCTCCGAACTCAGCAGCTATATCCTCCTGGTGCCGCCCGGCTATGCGTCCGAGGTGACGACCCACGAGGGCGAGGAGATCGTCATGGTGCTGGAGGGAGAGATCGAACAGACCCTTGGCGACGAAACGCTGGTCATGGGGCAGGGGGACGCGCTGCACTATAGCGGCGCGACCCCGCACAGTTGGGCCAACCGCAGCGATGCCCCTGCGCGGATGATCTGGACCGGCACCCTGAGCGTGCTTTTGCGAAAATAACTTCAAGTCATACCACACGAAACCAACAGGAGAGAGAGACAATGAAAAGCTTAAGAACGGCCCTTCTCGCCAGTGTTCTGGCGCTGCCACTGGCCGCGCCCGTGCTGGCGGACACGCCAGACAGCCTTCTGGTCGTGGCGCAGAACATCGACGACATCGTCGCGATCGACCCGGCGCAGGCCTATGAATTCACCAGCGGTGAGTTGGTCACGAACATCTATGACCGCCTGGTGCAATACGACGCCGAAGACCCCACCGTGCTGGCGGCGGGCCTTGCCGACAGCTGGGAGACCGACCCGGACGCCAAGACCGTGACATTCACGCTGCGCGAAGGGGCGACGTTCCATTCCGGCAATCCGGTGCGCCCCGAGGACGTGACCGGCAGCCTTGCGCGGGTCATCAAGCTGAACCTGACACCTGCCTTCATCCTCGCGCAGCTTGGCTGGACGCCGGAGAACGTGGACGACATGATCACCGCTGATGGCAACACGATCACCGTCAAATATGACGGCGATTTCTCACCGGCCTTCGTGCTGAACGTGCTGGCGTCGCGGCCTGCATCCATCGTCGATATGGAAACCGTCATGGCCAACGAGGTTGACGGCGACATGGGCAACGCATGGCTGAACGAAAACAGCGCCGGGTCGGGGCCGTTTTCGCTGCAAACCTTCCGGCCTGCCGAACTGGTGCGCCTGGCCGCGAACCCCGATTACTTCAAGGGCGCTCCGGCGATGGAAGGCGTGATCCTTCAGCATGTGGCCGAGGCCGCGACCCAGCAATTGCTGCTGGAACAGGGCGATGTCGATATGGCGCGCAACCTGACGCCGGACCAGATCGCCGGACTGTCCAGCGACGACATCAAGGTCGAGACCTTCCCGCAGGCCGCGGTGCATTTCCTGTCGTTCAACCAGAAGAACGAGGCGTTGACCGATCCCGCCGTGTGGGAAGCTGCCCGCTATCTGGTGGATTACACCGGCATGACCGACAGCTTCCTGAACGGTCAGATGGAAATCCATCAGGCGTTCTGGCCCAAGGGTTTCCCCGGTGCGCTGGAGGAGACGCCCTACAGCTATGACCCGGACAAGGCCGAGCAAATTCTGGCCGATGCCGGGGTCGATCTGCCGATCACCGTCGAACTTGACGTGATCAATTCCGCGCCCTTCACCGACATGGCGCAATCGCTTCAGGCGAGCTTTGCGGAGGCCGGCATCAACTTCGAGATCCTGCCGGGCACGGGCGCACAGGTGATCACCAAGTACCGTGAGCGGACGCACGCGGCGATGTTGCTTTACTGGGGGCCGGACTTCATGGACCCGCATTCCAACGCCAAGGCCTTTGCCTATAACTCCGACAACTCGGACGAGAATTATCAGGCAACAACCACATGGCGCAACGCCTGGGCGGTGCCGGACGAGCTGAACGAGCTTACCATGTCGGCGCTGACCGAACCCGATGCGGATGCGCGTCTTGAGCAGTATCTCGAGCTGCAACGCGCGGTGCAGAAGGAAAGCCCGATCGTGATCATGTTCCAGGCGGCCTATCAGGTGGCGATGGATGATGACGTGTCCGGCTATGTCAACGGGGCCACGTCCGACTTCGTGTTCTACCGTCTGGTCGAGAAAGACTGAGCCAGCTTAACCAACCGGGGCCGCCTTACGGGGCGGCCCCGCCATGCGTGGCTTTGCACAGTCGGATTTGCCGGTCGGTTGACAAACGAAACTTCCGATGCCTAACTGTCAACAGTTTTCAGATCGGGGAAGCCGTGCAGTCAAGCAAGATCATCTCACCCGCACCGTCCCTGTCCGACCGGGCCTTCGCGGCGCTTGCGGACGGGATCGCCAAGGGCGA
This sequence comes from Marivita sp. S2033, assembly GCF_046592965.1. Classification (NCBI taxonomy): domain Bacteria; kingdom Pseudomonadati; phylum Pseudomonadota; class Alphaproteobacteria; order Rhodobacterales; family Roseobacteraceae; genus Marivita; species Marivita sp. S2033. Next base: position 24,178 of record NZ_JBISBV010000010.1, on the reverse strand, counting down.
GCTGGAACCCGGCGCACGCCTGAAAGAAGCCGAGCTTGCACGCGATTTCGGGATCAGTCGCGGGCCGCTGCGTGAAGCGATGAACCGGCTGGAAAGCCACGGCCTTGTCGAGCGCCGAACAAATCTCGGCGTGTTCGTCACCGCGCTGACGCTTGCCGATCTCGACGATCTTTTCACCATGCGCGAAGCCCTAGAGGGTCAGGCCTGCGGGCTTGCCGCGACCCGCATGACTGCGGACGATCTGCGCGTCCTTGCCCGGATGCTGGAGCGGCACGAGAGCGAGACCGCAAGCACCGGACATTACAAACAGGTGTCGTCGGACAACGATTTCCATTTCTACATCATCAAGCACTCGGGCAGCCAGCGCCTGTTCCGCGCGCTGTGCGATGAGCTTTATCTCCAGATCCGCATGTACCGTCATCGCTCATCGTCAAAGCCCGGCCGCTCCGAGGCGGCGCTGGCCGAACATGCCGATATCGTGCGGGCGCTGGAAACCGGCGAACGCGACAGGGCCGAGAAAGCGATGCGCCTGCATATCTCCAACGCCCGTGAAAACCTGCTATGGACAGAGACGCCGGCGAAATGACGATGATCGATTCACCTCCGACAGCCCCGCAGACCGGCCCGCGCCACGTTGGCAGTTTCACGACCGCAGACGGACAGGCGCACCGCTTCTGTTCCCTGCCGGCGCTGGCTGGCACCGGGTCCCCCGGCGTCGCGCGGCTGCCAGTATCGATCCGCATCCTGCTGGAATCCGCGCTGCGCAAATGCGACACGCCCGGAACCACTGCCGAACATATCGCGGCGCTGGCGAACTGGACCCCGGACGGCCAGCGCACCGAGGTGCCGCTGTCTGTCGGGCGCGTGGTGTTGCAGGATTTCACCGGCACGCCGCTGGTCTGCGACCTCGCGGCGATGCGCGACGCCATGGCCCGTGCCGGGTCCGATCCGGCCCTGGTCGAGCCGCAGATCCCGGTGCAGCTTGTCATCGACCATTCGGTGCAGATCAACCACTCACGCTCTGCCGATGCCCTGCGGCGCAATATGGAGCTGGAATATGCCCGCAACGCGGAGCGCTACGCTTTTTTCAAATGGGGCAACGCCGCGTTCGAGAACTTCACCACGGTTCCGCCCGGCTTTGGCATCATCCATCAGGTGAACCTGGAATCGCTTGCCAGGGGCGTGTCTGAAACCGATGGCATCTGGCACCCCGACACGCTGGTCGGCACCGACAGTCACACCACGATGATCAACGGCATCGGCATACTGGGGTGGGGTGTCGGCGGTATCGAGGCGGAATCGGCCATGCTGGGGCAACCGGTGACGCTGGTCGCGCCGGATGTCATCGGGGTGGAACTGACCGGCCGTCTGCCCGAGGGCGTCACCATCACCGACGCGGTGCTGGTGGTGACGCAGCGGCTGCGCGCACATGGGGTGGTGGGCAAATTCGTCGAGTTCTTCGGCGCAGGCGCGGCGTCGCTGTCGGCCACGGACCGGGCGACGATCGCCAACATGGCGCCGGAATATGGCGCCACGATCGGGTTCTTCCCCACCGACGACCGGACAATCGACTATTTCCGCGCGACCGGGCGTGAGGAAAACGACATTGCCATGTTGGAGGCCTACTATCGGGCGCAAGGCATGTTCGGCATGCCGATGCCGGGCGATATCGACTATTCCGAGCATTTGCAGATCGACCTTGGCCGCATCGTGCCCAGCGTGGCAGGGCCGAAACGCCCGCAGGACCGGATTGACCTGGCCGACGTGAGCGGCACCTTCGAACGCCTGATGGCGGAGCCTGTCGCGGACGGCGGCTACGACAGGGGTGGGGCGCTGGAACGGCGCAGCCCGGTCGCGGCGGCACCCGACATGCCCGAGGATCTGGGGCAGGGCGATATCCTGATTGCCGCGATCACCTCATGCACCAACACATCCAACCCCGAGGTTCTGATGACCGCCGGGCTGTTGGCCCGCAACGCCGTCGCCGCAGGCCTGTCGGTGCCGCCCTGGATCAAGACCTCGTTCACGCCAGGCTCGCGCATCGTGGCGCATTACCTGACAGCCGCCGGGCTGATGGCTCCCTTGGAACAGCTCGGGTTCAACATTTCGGCCTATGGCTGCGGTGCCTGTGCGGGCAATTCCGGCCCGCTCGACCCGGCGCTGGACGCGGCGATTTCGGCGGGTGATCTGGTCTGTGCCTCCGTGCTGTCGGGCAACCGCAATTTCGAGGCCCGCATCCATCCGTCGGTGCGCGCCAATTTCCTGATGTCTCCGCCGCTGGTGGTCGCCTATGCGCTGGCTGGCAACATCCGCGTCGATCTGGCCTCCGCACCGCTCGGGCAGGGGCGTGACGGACAGCCGGTGCACCTGCGCGACCTCTGGCCGTCGGCGCAGGAGATCGAAGCGGCGCTGGTTCATGCCGCGGACGCGCAGGCCTATCGCGACATCTATGCGGTCAACGAACCCGGCGGCCAGCTGTGGCAACAGGTCGATTCACCTGAAGGAACGACCTACGGATGGCCCGACTCCACCTATATCGCGCGTCCGCCCTTCTTTGAGAATTTCGCCGAAGACAATGACGCTGGCGCGGCCATCGACGGCGCGTCGATCCTTGCCATTCTGGGCGATTCCGTGACCACCGATCACATCAGCCCGGCGGGAGTGATCGCGCCGGACTCGCCCGCTGGCCAGTGGTTGCAGGCCCGTGGCGTCGCGCCTGCGGAGTTCAACACATACGGCGCGCGGCGCGGCCATCACGAGGTGATGGTGCGCGGTGCCTTTTCCAATCCTCGGCTGCGCAATCACGTGGCCGGCGGTGTCGAGGGCGGGGTGACGCGGATCGAGGGACGGGGCGAGCCGCTGCCGATCTTCGATGCTGCCGAGGCCTATCGCGCGATGGGGCGACCGCTGGTGATCGTCGCAGGGCAGGAATACGGGTCCGGTTCCAGCCGGGACTGGGCGGCCAAGGGCACCAACCTTTTGGGCGTGCGCGCGGTGATCGCGCAAAGCTTCGAGCGCATCCACCGCTCCAACCTTGTCGGCATGGGGGTGATCCCGTGCCAATGGCCCGAAGGCGTCTCGGCGCGGTCCTTGGGTCTTGACGGAACCGAACGGATTTCGCTTCCTGACCTGACACATCCGATCGCGCCGCAAAGCCGGACGCGGCTGGTGATCGACCGTGCCGATGGCCGGCGCGAGGAGATAGACGTGACACTGCGCATCGACAGCGCACCGGAGGCCGAACAGATCGCGGCGGGCGGCCTTGGACGGCTGATCCTGCGGCGGCTCCATGCCGGGGCGGCACGACACGACAAATAACCGAACGCGGCGCGATCAAGCGTCGCTGCATGAAAACCAGAGGAGGAAAACCATGCAAATCCCGACCACATCCAACGCGAGCGGCGCAATGAGCGGCATTTTGCGGCTTGGGGCCGCTGCGGTGTTCGCCGCCGGGCTTGGCGCGCCAGCCATGGCCCAGGGCGAGATCGACAAGCCGGAATGCGTGGCTCCGGCCCAGCCGGGCGGCGGGTTCGACCTGACCTGCCGGATCGCCCAGAGCGGGCTCGAGCCGCATCTGTCGGAAACCATCCAGGTGACCTTCATGCCCGGCGGCATCGGCGCGGTGGCCTTCAACCTGTTCAACACCACCCGCACCGATGACGATTCCGCCATCGTGGCCTATTCCACCGGATCGCTGCTGAACATCGCGACCGGCAAATACGGCCAGTTCTCCGAAGACGATGTGCGCTGGGTCGCCACTGCGGGGGCCGATTTCGGCGCCGTGATCGTGCCCGCCGACAGCCCGTTCGAGAGCCTCACGGACGTGATGAACCAGCTGACCGAAGACCCGGCCTCCGTGGTCGTCGGCGCGGGCGGCTCCATCGGGTCGCAGGACTGGATGAAGGCCGCACTGCTGATCCGCGAAGCCGGCGGCACGCCGCAGGGCATGCGCTATGTCGCGCTCGACGGCGGCGGTGACGCGATCGCCGCGCTGATGGGCGGCTCCATCGACGTCTATACCGGCGATGTGGGCGAGATGGTGCCGCATATGGACGCCGGCACCATGCGCGTTCTGGCCACCATGTCGAACGAGCGTCTTGACGATCCGTTCGCCGAAGTCCCGACCGCCAAGGAACTGGGCTATGACGTGGAGTGGACCATCATGCGCGGCTTCTACATGGGTGGTGACGTGTCGGACGAGGCCTACAACACCTGGGTTGATGCCTTCAAGGCGGCCTACGCGACCGAGGAGTTCGCCACGCTGCAAGCCGAGAAGGGTCTTCTGCCGCTCAACCTCGCCGGGGACGAGCTGACCCAGGCGGTGACAGAGAACATGGCCAAGCTGCGCGAGATCGCAACCGAAGCCGGTCTGATCCAATAACACCGGGCCGGGGCAGGTGCGTTGCGCCGCGCCCCGGCATCCCGTCACGTCGCACCCAAGGAATACATTATGGCAGATCGGATTTTCGCCGGCGTGCTGTTTTTGGTGACGGTCGCGTATGCGATCATCGCCTTCGTCAGCATCTCGGCGCCATTTCAATACGACCCGCTCGGACCGGAAAGCTGGCCGCAGATCCTCTCGGTCATCGCGCTGCTTTGTCTGGTCCACATCCTGTGGAAACCGGATGTGGACGGTCTGGAGGTCAACCGCCCGACCATCTTCCGGCTGCTGTTCATGGTGGCGCTGATGATCGTCTATGCCGAACTTTACGAGCCGGTCGGCTTTATCATCTCGACCATCCTGTTCGGTGCGCTGACCGCGCGCATGTTGGGCGCGACGCTGAAACATTCGGCGGTGTTCGGGCTGGCGGCCGGGATCGGCGGCTATCTGCTCTGCGCGATCCTTCTCGATCTCAACCTGCCCGAGGGCGAGTTGGTCGAGGCGCTGCTTGAAATGGGAGACACCTGATGGATACCATTCTCACTGGTCTAGGCACCGGCTTTGCCGTCGCGCTGGACCCGTTCAACCTGATGCTGGTGCTTCTGGGCGCGTTTTTCGGCACCCTGATCGGTGCTTTGCCGGGCCTTGGCCCGATCAACGGAGTCGCGATCCTGCTGCCGATCGCCTACAGCATGGGGTTCGAGCCCGCCTCGGCGCTGATCCTGCTGGCGGGGATTTATTACGGTGCCGAATATGGCGGGCGGATTTCGTCGATCCTGCTCAATGTGCCGGGCGATGCGGGCGCTGTCATGACCACGCTGGACGGCTACCCGATGGCGCGCAACGGTCAGGCCGGGCGGGCGCTGTCTATGTCTGCGATCTCGTCCTTTATCGGCGGCACCTTCGCGGTGATCCTGATGACGCTGTTCGGCCCGATGCTGGCGACCTTCGCGGTCACCTTCAGCCCGGCGGATTACGTCGCGCTGATGGTCTTTGCGTTTGCCTCGCTGGCCTCGCTGGTGGGCAAGAACCCCACCAAGACGCTTTTGGGCGCGTTGATCGGCCTGATGCTGGCGACCATCGGGATCGACGCCAATACCGGCGTGCCGCGCTATACCTTCGGCATTCCCGATTTCCTTGCGGGCATCGATTTCCTGATCGTCATCGTGGGCCTGTTCGGCATGGCGGAACTGTTCACGCTGGTGGAAAAACAGGTCTCGGGCAAGCTCGACTCGCTGCCGGTGGACAGCTCCTTTGTCAAAATGGCCGATCTGGCGAAATCGAAATGGACCATCGTGCGCTGCTCGTTCCTGGGGTTCTTCATCGGGGTGCTGCCGGGCACCGGCGCGTCGGTCGCCTCGGCCGTGGCCTATGGCACCGAAAAACGCCTGGCTGGCGCCGAGGGCCATCTGTTCGGAACCGGCGACGTGCGCGGGCTGGCCGCGCCGGAAACCGCCAACAACGCCGCTGCGGGCGGGGCCATGGTGCCGATGCTGACGCTGGGCATTCCGGGGTCGGGGACCACGGCGATCATTCTGGGTGCGTTGCTGATGTTCAACATCCAGCCCGGTCCGCTGCTGTTCACCCAGCAGCCGGAGATCGCCTGGGGGCTGATCGCGTCGATGTATGTGGGCAACGTGGCCTTGTTGCTGATCAACCTGCCGCTGGTGGGTCTGTTCGCGCGGATGCTGACGATCCCGCAACACTACCTGACGCCGATGATCGCGATCCTGGCCTTCGTGGGCATCTACACCATCGTCGGCAACCCGTTCGACCTCTTGCTGGTCACCGGGCTGGGCGTCTTTGGCTGGTTCCTGCGCAAGATGGAATTCTCGCTGGCACCGGTCATCCTCGGCTTCGTGCTGGGCGGGCTGTTCGAGAACAACCTGCGCCGCGCGCTGTCGATTTCCGGCGGCGACTGGATGATCCTGCTGGAGGATTACAAGAGCGTCACGCTGTATGTGCTGGCGGTGCTGGTGGTGGCCATCCCGGTCTATCTCCAACGCCGCGCCCGGCGCATGGAGGGTGATCCGGTCACTCGCGAGGACGCCGACGGCTGAGGAACGCAGCGGGGCGGGGCCGGTGTGGCCCCGCCGTCACTTCGGCGCGCTGTCGGTAACCTGCTTTGGAACCGTCAGCCGCCGCGCCAGAACCGGCAGGATCGCCACGATCAGGAACACGCGCGAGACGTGATGCGCGGCCACCATCGCCGGATTGATCATCAGCGCCAGCGCGACGACACCCAGTTCAGGCGCGCCGCCCGGCAGGTAGGCCAGAAACAGCGGCGCGATCTCGTCACCGGTGACACGGACCATCGCCCAGGCCGCCGCCAGCGCGCCAAGTGCCAGCACCAGCCCGACAAGCGCGGCAAGCCAGCCGTCCCGCAGGATCTGGCGCAGCGTGTAATCCGCGAAACGCGCGCCGATCCCGGCGCCGATGACGATCTGCGCCAGGCTGGACAGAACCGGCGGCACATGCACCGTCACCAGCCCCGCCCCGTGCAGCGCCGCCGAACTCAGCAGCGGAACCAGCAGCAGCGCCGAAGGCAGGCTCGACCGGCGCGCCACTGCCCAGCTGGCCACCGCCACCAGCACCAGTCCGCCGTGCCGCACCGGGTCCAGCGGCTCGACCGGATTGAGAAAGGCGCTGTTGGCGTCCGACAGGTCGATGCCCGAGATCGCCTCGATGATGAAAGGCGCGCTGGCCAATAGCACCACCAGCCGCGCGGTGTGGCAGAGCGCCACGCGATTGACCGCGGCGCCGTATTGCTCGGCCAGCATGCTGACGACGGTCAGCCCGCCCGGTGTCGCGGCGAACAGGGCAGTGCCGCGGTCCATGCCGCCAAAGAGGCGGAACACCATGTAGGCAAACAGGCCGAACCCCAGCGACAGCAGCAACATCGCAACGATGCTGACCGCCCATCCCCCCGCATGGGCCACCACCTCCGGGGTAAAGCTGGTGCCCAGCATCGTGCCGATGGCCACCATCGCGTATCCCCGCCAGGACCGCGGCAGGTCGGTTCTGAAGCCGGTGATCTGCCGCGTGATGAACGTGGCGGCCAGACTGCCCAGCACCCAGGGCAGCGCCAGGTTGAGGACGAAAAACACCGCGCCACCCGCCGCCCCGATCGCGATGGTGGCCCCACCGCGCACATATGGATTGCGCAGCACCGGAGGGTCAGCCGGCGATGTCGCCGGTCTTGCGGTTGCGATAGGCCGTGAGCGCGGGCGCTCCCAACACCTTCGGCATGTTGGTGAAATAGGTCTGCCCGACATGACCGCCGCCGCCGTTCTGGTTCACCACGGCAGAAAACTGGCGTCGTTTCATGTCTGATGCTCCATGTCAGGATGGATTGAAATCCGTGAATTGTAGTGCAATCTGGATAAATAAAGGTGGTAACGGCAGCCAACGGCATCTGTCAACAGTTATCGAACTCTTGACATTCTAGCGTTTTATAGGGAATTTACGCCCACCGCTTAAGGCGCAGTGCGAAGCCAAGGCCCGCTTGGAGGGGGATATTGTCTACAATCACAACCGAATCCCGCGCTCTTGTATCAGAGCGCCTGGCCGCCCAACTGCGCGACGATATCCTGTGCGGCGCACTGGAGCCGGGCAGTCGGCTGGGCGAAATGGCACTGGCGGAACGGTTCGCTGTCAGCCGTGGCCCGGTTCGCGCGGCGCTTGGCCAATTGGCGGATTCGGGCATCGTGCAGATCGTGCCCAACAGCGGGGCCCGCGTGCGGGTCATCGAGCGCAGCGACGCGCGCGCGCTCTATCAGGTGCGCGCGGCTCTTGAAGCCGAGGCCGCGATGCTGGCCGCCTCGAATGCGGGCCGGAACGCCGCACCGCGCTTTCGGCAATTGCTTGACCACCATGCAGAGCAGATCGCGGCCCATCCCGAGGGCGCGTATCTGCAGGTTTCGAGCGACCGCGATTTCCATGTGGTGATCGCCGAGTTGTCGGGCAATCCGCTGATCCTGCGCTACCTCACCCACGAGCTCTATCCGCAAGTGTCGCTGCTGCGGGTCAAGCACCGCAATGTCACCGGACGCGGTGCCGACGCACTGGCAGAACACGAGCGCATCGCCGCCGCCATCATCGAGGGCGACGGCGAAGTCGCGGGGCTGTTGATGCGTCGCCATATCCGCAACAGCTGGACCGCGCTGGAAACGCAATTGAGCCAGACCGAACAGGACATTGAGAGCCAGACATGAGCCAGACCCGAATCCCCGCCGCCTTCATCCGCGGCGGAACCTCCAAGGCCGTGGTGCTCAAGCGCGCCGACCTGCCCGCAGACGAAACCGGATGGCCGGCGCTGTTCGCCGCGATCATGGGCAGCCCCGATCCGAACATGCGCCAGCTTGACGGCATGGGCGGCGGGGTATCCTCACTCAGCAAGATCTGCATCATCGGACCCGCAACGCGCGCCGATGCCGATCTCGACTACACATTCGCGCAGGTCGGCATCAAGGACACCACTGTCGATTTCAGCGGCAATTGCGGCAACATGAGTTCGGCCGTGGGGCCGTTTGCCTATGACGAAGGCCTCGTGAGCGGCCCGCGCGATGGCGGGGCGCTGGTTCGCATCCACAACACCAATTCAGGCAAGCTGATCGAGGCGCGCTTTGCGGTGAGGGACGGGCAGGCGGTGGTGAGCGGCAATCTGGAGATCCCCGGCGTCGCGGGCACCGGCGCGCCCGTCGCGCTGGATTTCCTCGACCCGACCGATACCGACGGGCGCGGCGCCTTTCCCGCAGGCGGCGTAATCACCCCGATCGAGCTGACGGATGGCAGGCGCATCAAAGCCACGATGATCGATGCGGCGATGCCCTCGGTCTTTGTTCGTGCCGGGGATGTGGGTGGCGACACGACGGCCTTGCCCGAAGCCATCGACGCCGACGCCACGCTGATGGCGCGGCTCGAAGACATTCGCTGCCGGGCCTCGGTGGCGATGGGCATGACCGCCGATCCCGACGCCGCGGCGGTGCGCATGGCCACGCCCAAGGTCGCGATGGTGGCGCCGCCTGCGACCTACAGCGATCTTGCGGGCCAGACCCACGCGCCCGACAGCCACGATCTGCAAATCCGCATGATCTCTGCCGGACAGGCGCATCGCGCGGTGCCGGTGACAGGGGCGCTGGCGCTGGCCTGTGCGGCGCAGGGCGAAGGGTCGGTCGTGGCGGCCTGTCTGCCCGATGGCGCTGACCCGCTCAACCTGCGCATCGGCACGCCGAGCGGCATCGTCACGGTTGGCGCGAAACGCGACGCTCGGACCGGAGAGATCACCGCGGCGCGGATCCTGCGCACGCAACGTCGGCTCATGGACGGTTTCGTCTACATCCCCGACACCCGTCCTCAGGACACGAATTGAAGAAAGACACCCGATGCTCAATCATGAAATCAACCGCGCCTTCCGCGCACGCCTGTCCGAAAACCGCCCGCTCCTTATGCCCGGCGCGCCCAACGCCCTTGCCGCAAGGGTGATCGAGGATCAAGGCTTCGAGGCGGTGTACCTGACCGGCGCGGGGCTGACCAACACCTATCTGGGATTGCCTGATCTTGGCTTTGTCGGCCTGTCCGAGATTGCGCAGCACACCTCGACGATCCGCGACGCGACCGATCTGCCTATCGTGGTGGATGCCGATAACGGGTTCGGCAATGCGCTGAACGTGCGCCACACCATCCGCACGCTGGAACGCGCCGGTGCCAGCGCGGTGCAGCTTGAGGATCAGAAATCGCCCAAGCGCTGCGGGCATTTTTCGGGCAAGGAGGTCGTGCCGCTGTCCGAGGCGCGCATCCGCATCCGGGCCGCGGTGGATTCACGGCAGGACGAGAACATGCTGATCGTCGCGCGCACCGATGCCCGCGCCACTGATGGCTATAACGCCGCGCTCGACCGCGCCGCGGCCTTTGTCGAGGAAGGCGCCGACATCACCTTTGTCGAGGCTCCGCAATCGGTCGAGGAAATGCGCGGCATCCCGACGGCGCTGCCCGGCACTCCGCAACTCGTCAATCTTGTGGTGGGTGGCAAGACGCCGATCGTTGGCCTCGACGAACTGGGCGAAATGGGCTTTTCGCTGATCCTGTACGCCAATGTCGCGCTGCAATCCGCCTTGCATGGAATGCAGACGGCGCTGGGTCAGTTGAAGGAGAAGGGGCGCATGGACGAAGACGGGCCATTGGCCGGCTTCGAGGAACGCCAGCGCATGGTGCGCAAATCCATGTTCGACGCGCTGGAAACCCGCTACAAGGAGTAGCGCGGCTGACCCGGCGCGTCGGTCTCGAACGCGCGCCGCGTCAGCGATAGATCAACGTGCTGAGCGGCAGGTCGCTTCCGACCGATCCGCGATACATGCCTTCGCAGTTGAACGGCATCGCGATCCGGCCCTTGGCATCGATCGCGATCACGCCGCCCGATCCGTCATTCGGCGCAAGATCGTTCATCACGACATGCTCCGCGGCCTCTGCCACCGTTTCCCCCAGATGCCGCATCCGCGCGCTGATTTCGGCGGCGGCGGTCCAGCGGGTGAAGATTTCGCCATGCCCGGTTCCCGAGACCGCGCAGCTCGCGTCGTCGGCAAACGTACCCGCACCGATGACCGGCGTGTCGCCAACCCGCCCCGGTGCCTTGGCCGTCATGCCACCCGTCGAGGTGGCAGCGGCGACATGACCCTGCGTGTCACAGGCAACCGCCCCGACGGTGCCATGACGGCGGGCGGGGTCGTCGTTTTCCTCACCTTTGGCGCGCATCTCAAGGGTCTCCTGCAACGCGTCCCAGCGGCTCTGCGTAAAGAAATACTCCGTATCCTCGAAGGGCAGGCCGACCTCGCGGGCGATGCGCAGCGCGTTTTCGCCGATCAGCATGACATGCTCGGTGCGCTCCATGATGGCGCGCGCCGCGCGGATCGGGTTGCGCGGCCCGAACAGACCGCCCACCGCCCCGGCAGCGCGCGTGGCCCCGTCCATGATTGCGGCATCCATTTCCTGCTTGCCCTCGGCGGTGAACACCGCGCCGCGACCGGCATTGAACAACGGCTCGTCCTCAAGCGCGCACACGGCCGCGGTCACGGCATCAAGCGCGGCCCCGCCGTCGCGGAGAACCGCCTGTCCAGCTTCAAGCGCGCGGGCGAGGCCGGCGTGGTAGGCGGTTTCAAGCTCGGGCGTCATCCGTGATTTCAGGATGGTTCCGGCACCGCCATGAACGGCAAGAGCGTAGGTCATATCTGTCCTTTCAGTCCGGCCGACCGGGCACAATGGCGCGCGATATCGGCATGTGTGGCGACCCAGCAATCGCCCTTGGCGGCGATGCGGTCGAGGAGATGTTCGAGAATGAACATGCGGCTGCGATAGCCGATCACATGCGGATGCATGGTCAGCAGGAACAATCCACCCTCGGCATAGGCACCCTCGAACTCGCGGGTGAAGATGTCGAGAACGGCCTCGGGGGGCGTATAGGGACGCTGCGCGCCGAAACGGTTCATCATGAAATAGACCGCGTCATCGCGAATCCACTCGACGGGCAATTCCACGATGCCGGTAGGCGTGCCATCGGCGACAATCTCGTAAGGATCGTCATCGGCGAACAGCGAGCTGTCATAGAGCAGCCCCATCTCGCGGGCGATGCTCAGCGTGTTGGGGCTGTAATCCCATGACGGCGTGCGCATGCCGACCGGACGGGTGCCGGTGATGTCTTCCAGCGTATCGGCGGCGCGCAGCAACAGGTCGCGCTCGGTCGCGGCATCAAGGCGGGAATTGACCTCGTGAATCCAGCCGTGCAGCCCGATCTCGTGTCCCTCCTGCACCAGTTCGCGTTGCTCTTCCGGGTGCAGCAGCGCCGAGACGGCAGGCACGAAGAAGCTCGCCTTGTAGCCATGCCGATCCAGCGCGGCGCGGATACGCGGAATGCCGCGTCGGCTGCCGTATTGCCCCCATGACAGGCGCGCGGGCGACAGGCCGCCATCGCGCAATTCGTTGGTTTCGTGGTCGCTGTCAAAGGACAGGGCCACTGCGCAGCGTGCGCCATCGGGCCACGCCTCGGGCTTGAGGTTGCGCCCCGCGCGCACCTGCCCGACCGTTGCCCGCCAGGTCGCTTCGTCCCATTCATGCGGCTCGCTCATTCGTGGCCTCCATCGACTGACAGGATTTGCCCGGTGATCCAGTCGGCCCGGTCCGAGGCCAGAAAGGCGACCGCATTCGCGATATCCTCGGCCCGGCCAAGGCGGCGCATGTGTATGCCCGTGACGATCTGCTTCTGCCGGTCGCGCCCGAACGCATCCCACTGACGTTCCGTCGCCGGGTTCGACAGGACGAAACCGGGGGCCACGGAATTGACGGTGATCCCATGCGGCCCAAGCTCCAGCGCCAACTGGCGGGTCAGGCCGACCAGCGCGTGTTTGGCCGAGGCATAGGCCTGAATCCCGGTCAGGCTTGGCCGGAGGCCCGCGCCTGAGGAAATGGTCACGATCCGCCCCCATCCGCGCGCCTTCATGCCCGGCGCGACGGCCTGCGCACACCACATCGCGGCATCGACATTCGCCGCAAAGATCGCTTGCCAGTCCTCCTCCGAGATGTCCTCGATCGGGCGCCCCACCTGACCGCGCACACCGCCTGCGGCTGTCACAAGCCCGTCGATGCGCCCGTGCCGTTTCTCGATGTCAGCCATGACCGCCTGCGCGCCGGTGCGGCTGCCAAGATCGGCGGCATGCGGGGTTGCGTGATCCGCGACGGCTTCAAGACCGTCGGCGTCGATGTCGATGGCGGCCACGGTGGCACCGGCATCGGCCAGAGTGGCGACGATGGCGCGCCCGATCCCCTGCGCTGCGCCGGTGACGGCAAAGACCCGGTTTTCAAAGCTCAACTGCATAGCGGCACCATCAGATCGACAAGATCGGTCGACTGCGCGCGGCGGCCGTCCTCGATGTCGTGGATCAACTCCACAAGCCGTGCCAGCGCCGGAGTGTCCACGCCATGTTTCTTTCCAAGCGTGACAAGAAGGCCGACCTGCGCATCGACCTCGGTGCGCCGTTTGCGCACCGCCAGATCGCGCCAGATCCCCGAATGGGTCTTGGCTGTGTGGCGGTTGTGTTCGACCATCGCGGCCAGGGAGGCGTCCATCCCGGCCCGGTCTGCCGCCAGAAACGCCTCCGGGTCGAATCCGTTGAAGCCCAGCGGGCGGATACCCTGCGCATCGGCAAGCCGCATGACCTCGTGCCCCAGCGCCTGATATACGCTGCGGTGGTCAGGCTGCGCCATCGCGTCCGACATCGACAACGGAGTGAGCGCGGTGGCGAACAGCAGGGCGCCGTAACCCAGCTTGCCCCAGAGATAACCCCAGATGTTGTCGGTCAGCACCGCGTTCGGCTCGACAATGCGCAGCAGCGCGTGGATCTCGCGCACGCGGTCGGTGATCCGGCCATCGAGTTCGCCGACGGCGACAGCGGCCCGGTTGCCATAGAGAATGCGCCCGGGTTCCAGCCAGTCGGCCCCGTAATTGACAAAGCACCCCACCGTGTTTTCCGCGCCGATCCGTTCGGCGATGACCACCTCGTTCAGACCGTTCTGGGCCGAGACGACATAGCCGCCTGGCGCAAGATGCGGCACCAGCATGTCGAGCGCCGCTTCGGTGTGATGCGCCTTGACCGCGAGGATGATGCAGGGGAACTGCCCCGACAATTCCTCTGGCGTGCTGGCCGGCAGCACCTGGGTAAAGGTCTCGACCGGGCCTTCGATGTGCAGCCCTCTTTCGCGCATGACGACGACATGATCTTCGACGATGTCGACCATATGAACCGCATGACCGGCGCGGGCGAGATAGGCACCGAGGATGCCACCGATGGCTCCGGCCCCCCAGATCAGGATCGGTTCGCTCATGCCCAGTCGCCCTCAAGCAGGGCGCGCGTTTCCTCTACCGCGATGGCCCAGAGTTTTTCGGTGTCGGCGTCGGGCTTTTGATACACACCACCGTAATTGCCGTCTCCGATCAGGTCGCGCACTCCGGCTGCATTGCGGTCGCGCAGGCGGTCGAACGGCACAAAGGGCTTTTGCGTGTCCGGCAGGTCGCGGCCCGGAAGCCGTGTCCAGGGGAAATTCTCCATCCAGGATGCGTGCGATGCGACGGGGTCGATCTCCTGCACGCAGGCCCAGGTCTTGGGTGCGCGCCACCAGTCATGGAACCGGCAGCGCGCGCCTTCATGCGCTTCCATCCATTCCATCGTCACGGGCTGGACCGGGCTGTTGCCGCCATGCCCGTTGACGATGAGGATGCGGCGGAATCCGGTGGCATAAAGACTGTCGAGAATGTCGCGCAGAAGCGCCGCATAGGTCGCGAGCTTGAGCGACACGGTGCCGGGGAACGTCATGAAATACGGGGTGAGACCGTAGGCGACCGCCGGGAACACCGGCACGCCAAGCGGTTCTGCGGCATCGGCCGCGACCTTTTCCGACAGGATCGAATCGACCGACAGCGACAGATAGGCGTGCTGCTCGGTCGATCCCAGCGGCAGGACGCAGCGGTCATCCGTCTCCAGATATTTCTCGATCTCGAACCAGTTGCTTTGGGAAATTTTCAAGATATGTGCCCCCTATGGCCTGGTGGCCGCCCGCGGCAGGCCTCGATGGCCGGCAACAGGTCGGTTTCAATGGCGTGGCTGTCCGGCGTGTGCCGGTATTCGATGGCGGTCTGATCGGGGCGCAGGTCGCGGCGCAACTCTTCGGTCCCGGTCGAGTGGATGACCACATTGGCGCGGGAAATCACCGCCGCAACAGTCTCGTCTTTCCAGACGGCCGAATTGATCCGCGTCACATGCGGCGCAAAGCGCAGGATGCCGGCCCGCATGACCGGCAGGAATTCGGGAAAATACGATACAATCGCCACTTCCGACTGCGGCGAGATCGCCGCAAGCGCGATCCGTGTCGCCTCTTTCGGAATCAGCGTGATGCCAAGAACCGGCAGGCCCGGAAACTGGGACTGCGCGTCGGCCCGCAGCGTGCGCGGCGCGACCACAAGGCTGATCCCGTCCGGCCGATCGCGGACGATCTGGTCGGTCGTGCGCGCGATGATCTCGTCGCCGGGTCGCAGGTAGGGCCGAATGTCGTCGGCATAGGCTTCGGTGGCGTCCGGAAACGTCCCCAGCATGAGGAGCCGGACCGATCCCGACCGCTCCGTCGCGGTCGAGACGCGGTAGGCGAGTTCCGCCCGCGACAGACCCACATCGGCGCCGAGACGGACGAGATCGCCGATCAGCCGTTCGACCTCTCGCAGCGATTTCGCCTGGTGATGCGATACGCCGCCATCGGCGACGAAGGTGCCGGTGCCGACGCGCCCCTGAACATGGCCGGCCTCTTGCAGCGCGGCATAGACATTGCTCACCGTGACGGGCGACAATCCCAGGTGGCTCGCCAGACGCCGCACCGAGGGCAGGCGGGTGCCGGGGGGAAAATCGCCCGTCGCGATTCCGTATTCCAGCGCACCGCGCAGCTGGACCGAGACAGAGACCGATGACGTCTTGTCGAGCGCCAGCGCCAACCGCTCGAACGTATTGCCAATATATGTCGCGCTCTGATCCATACTGTATCATTGACGGATAACAGTTGACCGCTCAAGCAAATTTATGTCGTGAAGCTGCGAATTTATGGCTTTTTATGTCTTTATTTCGAGATTTTGGTTGACGGATTGGGCCAGATGCTTCCGTAGTGTATCATACAACTATAACATTTCAGCGGAGAGGAAACATGCTCAGATATACACTCAAGACCGGGGTCGCCACCGCGGTATTGCTGTCTTTGGCGCCCGCGGCTTTCTCGCAGGAACTGGTGATCGGCTTGCGTGCCGGTCCTGATTCGATTGACCCGCACTGGTCCACGCTTGGCAGTCAGGCCGAAGCGCTGCGCCACATCTACGACACGCTGGTCGATGTCGATGAAACCCTCCAACTCAAGCCGGGCCTTGCCGAAAGCTGGGAAGCCGTCGACGACACCACCTGGGATTTCAAGCTGCGCGAAGGCGTCACGTTCCACGATGGCACGCCTTTTACAGCAGAGGACGCCAAGTATTCGATCGACCGTATCCCCGAAGTCACCGGCCCGATGTCGATGACGCTTTACACCAAATACGTCGATTCGGTCGAAGTGATCGACGATTACACGCTGCGTGTGAAAACCAAGGGCATTGCCCCGGCGCTGCCGAACGATTTCACACGCCTGTTCGTCGTGCCGTCTGAAACCGGCGAAGGGGTCGGCAACGAGGAGTTCAACGCCGGTGATGCGGCAATCGGCACCGGACCCTACAAGTTTGTTTCGTGGGAGCCCAAGGGCGATCTGGTGCTCGAGCGCTTCGAGGATCACTGGCGCGGCGAAACCCCGTGGGAGCGCGTCGTGCGCAAGGAAATCCCGGACGATGCCGCGCGCGTTGCGGCGCTGCGTTCGGGGCAGGTCGATCTCATCAACTATGTGCCCGCGACCGACTATCTGTCGATGCAGAACAACCCGGATATCGAGACCTTCATTTCGGATTCGGTCTACATCCTGAACGTCCAGCCATCGGTCAAGGACGAGGAGCCGCAGCCGATCCGCGTCAATGGTGAAGAGGTCGAGGGCAACCCGCTTCAGGATTTGCGCGTGCGCAAGGCGCTTGACCTCGCGATCAATCGTGACGTGCTGGTCAATGTCGTGCTCGAAGGGCTTGGCACACCGGCCAACCAGCTGATGCCAGAGGGCTTTTTCGGCTATACGGATCAGCTTGGGGCCAAGGAATACGACATCGAACAGGCCCGCGCCTTGCTGGCCGAGGCCGGCTATCCCGACGGGTTCGAGGTTGATTTCACCTGCACCAACAACCGCGTGCCCGGCGATGCCGTGGTCTGCGAGGCGCTGGCGCAGATGTGGTCGCGCCTTGGCCTGACGGTGAACGCGCAGGCGCTCAACGGCACGGTGTTCTTTCCGGCGGCAGCCAACGAGGAATACACGATGGCGATGTCCGCCTGGGGCACGCTGACGGGTGAGGCCGCCTATACCTACGGCGCGATGATCCACAGCAAGGACCCGGAAAAGGGCTTTGGCAACTTCAACCGCACCGGCTATTCCAACCCCGAGTTCGATGAAGTGTTCGTGCGCGGAACCCAGACGCTCGATGCCGACGAGCGCCGGAAGCTCTACGAGGAAGCGTCGTTCATCGCGATGGAAGACCGGGCCTTGATCCCGACGGTCATTCTGCAATCCGTCTGGGCCGCCGAGGCCGACACGCTGTCCTTCACACCGCGTGTCGATCAGGAAACCCGCGCGTATGAAATCACGCCTGCCGGCAACTGATATATCAAGCGAGCGCCCCGTCTCGGGGCGCTTCCCTTCACTTTAGCGAGGTCCCATGCTCGGATTTATCATCAGTCGGCTTTTGCAGGCGATTGTCGTGGTCTTTGCGATGTCGGTCATCGTTTTTGTCGGCGTCTATGCCATCGGCAACCCGATCGACGTGATGATCGACCCCGGCGCGACGGCAGAAATCCGCGAGAACCTGATCCGGCAATACGGCCTCGACCAGCCGCTCTGGCGGCAATACATCACCTTCGTCACCAATGTCGCGCAAGGCGATCTTGGCCGGTCGATGGTCTACAACACCTCGGTGACCGGGCTGGTGTTTTCGCGGCTTCCCGCGACGCTCGAACTGGTGCTGGTGGCGATCACGATTGCCAGCGTGATCGGCATCCCGGCGGGCGTCTATGCCGGATACCGCCCGGACAGCGTGGCCGCCAAGGCGATCATGGCGCTGTCCATTCTGGGCTTCTCGGTGCCGACCTTCTGGATCGGCATGTTGCTCATCATGGGCTTTGCCGTCGAGCTGGGCTGGTTGCCCTCGGGCGGGCGCGGCGACGAGGGCACCATCCTTGGCATTTCCACCTCGCTGGCCACCGCGAATGGCTGGAGCCACGTGATCCTGCCCGCGCTCAACCTGTCGCTGTTCAAGATGGGTCTGATGATCCGCCTGTCGCGCGCCGGGATGGTCGAGGCGATGCAGACCGATTACGTCAAGTTCGCCCGCGCCCAGGGGCTGCCTGACCGGCAGATCGTGTTCCGCCACGTGTTGCGAAACATCTCGATCCCGATTGTCACGGTGTTCGGGCTTGAACTTGGCTCGACGCTGGCCTTTGCGGTGGTGACGGAAAGCGTGTTCAACTGGCCGGGGGTGGGCAAGCTGATCATCGATTCAATCCTGCAACTCGACCGCCCGGTGATGGTGACTTACCTGATCCTCGTCGTCATCCTGTTCGTCATCATCAACTTCACCGTCGATATCGTCTACGCCCGGCTTGATCCGCGGGTGCGGCTGGGAGGATCGAAATGAGCGACGTTGCCACAACCACCGGCGAAACCCTTGCCGAACCGGCCGCCGCGCCGATCGAGACCCGCGCGATGCGGCTCAGGAATTTCTGGTCGGATTTCCGCGCGTCCAAGGTCGCCGTCGTCGCGCTGGTGGTGATCCTGACACTGCTCGTGCTGGCTTTCGGCGCGCCGCTGGTTGCACCGCAAGACCCCTATGACATGGCGATGCTCGACTGGTTGGACGCGTTTCTGCGTCCCGGCGAGGTGGGAACCGGCGGGTACGTTCATGTTCTGGGCACGGACAATGCCGGTCGCGATATGCTCTCGGCGATTTTCTACGGGCTGCGCACCAGCTTCATCATCGGTCTGTCGGCGGGGGCGCTGGCGCTTGTCATCGGGATAACGGTCGGCTTGACGGCGGCCTATTTCGGCGGCCGTCTGGAATCGCTGCTGATGCGGATCGTGGATCTGCAACTCTCCATGCCCGCGATCCTGCTGGCCCTCGTTCTGGTCGCGGTGCTGGGGCAGGGGGTCATCCAGATCATCCTCGCCCTCGTGGTGGCGCAATACGCCTATTTCGCGCGCACCACCCACGGGGCCGCCACGGTCGAGCGCGGCAAGGATTATATCGAGGCCGCGCGCGCGACGCCGCTGCCGACATGGCGGGTGCTGTTCAAGCATCTTCTGCCCAATGTGCTGCCGCCGCTGATCGTGGTGGCGACGGTTCAGGTGGCCTCGGCCATCGCGCTTGAGGCGACCTTGTCGTTTCTCGGCGTCGGCCTGCCGCTGACCGAGCCGTCGCTGGGATCGCTGATCTCGAACGGGTTCAAGTATATCCATTCCGACCGCTACTGGCTGTCCATCTATCCGGGGATTTTTCTGATGATCACTGTCGTCGCCATCAATCTGGTGGGTGATCAGGTTCGCACCGTTCTTGATCCAAGGCACGCGCGATGACCGCTGCGCTTGATATTCAGGGGCTGACCACACGCTTTGACACCCGCCGCGGCACCGTGACCGCCGTTGACGACGTGAGCTTTTCCGTCGACCGGGGGCGCATCATGGGGCTGGTTGGCGAAAGCGGGTCGGGAAAATCCGTCACCGGCTTTTCCATCCTCGGTCTGATCGACGAACCGGGCCGCGTGGCCGCCGGTCGGGTGATGGTCGAGGGCACGGACCTGCGCGGCCTGTCGCCGGATCACTTGCGCTCGATGCGCGGGCGCAAGGTGTCGATGGTGTTTCAGGATCCGATGATGACGCTCAATCCGGTGTTGCGGATCGGCGATCAGATGGCGATGGCCGTGCGGGTGCACGAACCGATGTCCAAGTCTAAGGCGCTGGAACGCGCGCGCGACGCGCTTGGCACCGTCGGCATCCCGTCGCCCGGCGAACGGCTTGCCGCCTATCCGCACCAATTGTCGGGCGGGATGCGTCAGCGCGTGGCGATCGCCATCGCATTGCTGCACCGCCCGGCGGTGATTATCGCGGACGAGCCGACAACCGCGCTCGACGTGTCGATCCAGGGTCAGATTCTGGCCGAGGTGCGCCGCCTTGCCGACGAGACCCATACCGCGATTGTCTGGATCACCCACGACCTTGCGGTGGTGTCCTCTCTCGCCGACGACATCTGCGTGATGTATGCCGGCAAGATCGTCGAGCGCGGCACCGCCGAGGAGGTCATCGGCCAGCCGCGCCATCCCTACACGCGCGGCCTGCTGGATTCCGTGCCGGGGCAACACGAGCCGGGCACCCGTCTGCCGCAGATCCCCGGCTCGACACCGCAACTGTCGCATCTGCCCTCGGGCTGCCCGTTCCGCAATCGCTGTCCCCGCGCGACCGAGATTTGCGCCACTGCGCCGCCCTTGGTCCGGTTCGGCGATCACACCGCCCTTTGCCATCACCCGCTGGAGACACAATGACCGCGCCGCTTCTTGAACTGACCCAGGTTTCCAAGCGTTTCGCGCTCAAGCCGACCCTGGCCGACAAACTGGCGGCGCGGCTTGGCGGGCGTCGTGCCGGTGGGGCGGTGCATGCCGTCACCGATGTAACGCTGAGCGTGGATCGCGGCGAGGTGGTGGGCATCGTCGGTGAATCCGGCTGCGGGAAATCCACCCTCGGGCGGATCGCGTCGGGCATCTATGCGCCGACCGAAGGACGCGTCACGCTTGACGGAAAGCCGGTCGCCGATGGCCGCGAGGAGCATGTCAACAAGCTGACGACGCGGGTTCAGATGATCCATCAGGATCCCTTCGCAAGCCTCAACCCGCGCATGAAGGTCGGCGAGACGATCTCCGAAGGGCCGCGCACCCACGGCCTCGTGCCAGCTTCCGAGGTGCGCGCGCAGACGCGGGCACTGCTGGAACAGGTGGGCTTGCAAGGCGATTACGCCGACCGTCTGCCGCACCAGTTCTCGGGTGGTCAGAGGCAACGCATCGCCATCGCCCGCGCGCTGGCGATGCAACCCGATCTGCTGGTTCTCGACGAGGCGGTGGCCTCGCTCGATGTGTCGATTCAGGCGCAGGTGCTCAACCTGTTTCTCGATCTGCGCCAGTCGCTTGGCCTGACGGCGCTGTTCATCAGCCATGACCTGTCCGTTGTGCGCCATGTCTGCGACCGGGTGGCGATCATGTATCTGGGGCGCGTGGTGGAACTCGCCAGCGCGGAACGGCTCTATGCCGATCCCAAGCATCCCTACACGCAGGCGCTGTTCGCCTCGGTCCCGTCGCTTGGCACCGGACGGCGGGACTTTCACCCGATCGAGGGCGAGATTCCCTCGCCCATCGACCCGCCACCGGGCTGCGCGTTTCACCCGCGCTGTCCGTTTGCCGGGCCGCGATGCCGGGTCGAGATTCCCCGTCTCACCGACGCCGGATCAGGGCGCACGGTGGCGTGTCACCTGAACGATGGCGGTGTCGGCAAGGAGGCTGCGGCATGAGCGATCTGACCACCCTCGTGGCCCGTGTGAACGACGTGCTGTGCGCCGTGAACACGCTGGTCTGGGATTCGCGCACCATGATGCCGAAAGGCGGTGCGCAAACGCGCGGGCACCAGATCGCGACGCTCAAGGGCATCGCCCGAACGATGATCCTCGCACCCGACATGCGCGACGCGGTCGCCGCCGCGCTGGAGCGGACAGCCGACCGCGATCCCTTCGACCCCGAGCGCCGTGCCGCCGAGGCGGTGCAGGCCGCCATCACCCATCACGAGCGCATTCCGGCCGAGTTGCTGCGCGCTCAGGCCGAGCAAAGCACACTGGCCGGGGCGGCCTGGGCCGAGGCCCGTGCGGCGGCGGATTTCACGATCTTCCGCCCCTATCTCGAACGCACGGTTGCGCTGGCCCGCGAGCAGGCCGCCGCACTTGGGTATGAGGACCATCCCTATGACCCGATGGTGGCGATCTTCGAGCCGGGAGAGACCGCCGCGTCGCTCGGCGCGTTCTTCAAGGAATTGCGCCGCGGCATCCTGCCCATCCTCGACGCAGCCAAGGGCCGGCCCAAGCCGCGCACCGATTTTCTCTATCGGGACTATCCCGAGCAGGATCAAAAGGCGTTTGCCGCCGAAACCGCGCGCCTCTTGGGGCTTGATGACAGTCGCAGCCGCCTCGACACCACGGTGCACCCGTTCGAGATCAGCTTTACCCGCAACGATGTCCGCATCACCTCGCGCTGGGTTCGCGACTATCTGCCGATGTCGATCTTCGGCTCGATCCACGAAACCGGCCACGCGCTTTATGAACTGGGGGCAGACCCGGCCCTCACCAGAACCGCGCATGCGACCGACATGATCGGGCTTTACGCGGTGGCCGGAACCAGTTTCGGCATGCATGAAAGCCAGTCGCGCCTTCTGGAAAACCACGTTGGCCGCAGCCCGGCCTTCTGGGCGCGGAACTACGCAAGGCTGCGCGATACTTTCCCCGACCAGCTTGCCGATGTGAGCGAGGCCGAATTCGTCGCGGCGGTGAACCGGGTCGAGCCGGGCTTCATTCGCGTGCAGGCAGACGAGTTGAGCTATGACATCCACATCGTGCTGCGCGTCGAGATCGAGATGGCGCTGATGGACGGCTCACTTGACGTGGCCGACATTCCCGAAATCTGGAACGCCGCCATCAAGCGTGATCTCGGTCTGACAGTGCCCGCAGATGACATGGGCTGTCTTCAGGACGTGCATTGGTCCTCGGGCTATATCGGATCATTCCCCACCTACACCATCGGCAATGTCACCGCGGCACAGATCATGGCGCATCTTGACGCAACGCGGCCCGAGATCCGGCAGGCGTTGGACCTTGGTGACACAGCGGCGCTGCGCAAGGCGCTTTGCGATCTGGTCTGGCGTCACGGACGGTCGCGCAGCAGGGGAGACATCCTGAAATCCATCGGCGCGGCACCGAACAATCCATCAGCCTATCTTGCCTACCTTTCGGGGAAATTTGCCCCGGCCATGTCTTCCGTCAGCGTCTGACATGCCGGACGCGCCCTCGAACGCGGATGCGGGGATCGCCACCGCAGACAATCTGCGCGGCGCGATCCTTTTGGCTCTGGCTGCGGTTCTGTTCACCGCCGAGGCGACGCTCGTGCGGGTCTCTGCGCCGGTGGCGAACGAAGCGCAGATCGTGTTCTTCAGATCTGCGGCACAGCTCGTCCTCTCGGTGCTGATCGTCTGGCGGATCGGCAACTGGTCGCGCCTCGCGACATCCCGGCCCGCGTTGCACATCCTGCGCGGACTAACCAGTCTGGCGATGTGGGGACTGTACTACACCAGCTTTCGCATGCTCGACCTCGCGCTCGCGACGACACTGACATTCGCCACCTCGCTGTTTGTCGTGGCGCTGGCGGCGCCCATACTGGGCGAGCATGTGGGACGGGTCCGCTGGGGCGCGACGATCATCGGGTTCGCCGGAATAGCCATTGCGGTCGGACCCGCCGCCGATGTGTCGATCACCGGAGTCGGCATCGGCCTGATCGCCGCGGCGGGCGGCGCGGCCATCGTCATCCTGAACCGGCTGCTGGGACGGACCGAAAGCACGATTGCCATCATGGCATGGATCGGAGTGGTCACCACGCTCGGATCGGCACCGTTTGCCTGGGTTTTCTGGGAACCGCTTGCACTGCGCGACACCGCTCTGGTCTGTCTGACGGCCCTGTTTGGCGCGGGCGGGATGTTTCTGACGATCGAGGCCTACCGTGTCGGAGAGGTCAGCGCGCTTGCTCCGGTGCCCTACACCCGGTTTGTCGTCGCCGCCGTGGTCGGCATGGTTTTCTTCGGCGAGATGCCGGGCACGGCGCTTCTGCTCGGCGCCGCTCTGGTGGTCGCGGCGTCGATCTTTGCGGTACGCCATGAAATGCGCCAGGGGCTGACCGCGCCGCATCGGTGAGCGCTGGCGTTGCCCCTGTGTGAGCGATACCTGAACTGCGACTCCTATGCCTTTTGAGGGTAGGGGCATCGACCCATCTCTTCCATCATCTTTTCTCGGAAGACCTCTGCGGG